>NZ_JAMHIU010000042.1:0-28285 GCF_023896895.1 Micromonospora sp. CPM1 | reverse complement strand
ATCACCGCCTGGTCTGAGGGCCGGGCGGCACACCGGCGACGGGCCCCGGCGCGGCGGCCAGGCGAGGGCGGGGCGGGTGGGCGCGCGGCGAGGGCGGGTGGTCCGGGGCGGGTGGGCGCGCGGCGAGGGCGGGTGCTCCGGGGCGGGTGGCTGAGAGGGCGGGTGGCGGGGTCAGCCGGCGGAGGGTGGGGTGCCGACCCGTCGGCCGAGCACCGCGGCCACCCGGTCGCGCAGGGCGGACAGCCGGTCCGGGTGGTCGCGCAGCACCACCCGCAGCGTCTCGTGGCCACTGGCGGCGACCGCGCCGAGCACGTCCAGCAGCGTGCCGAGCTGGGCGGGCGGCTCGTCGGTGAGCAGGTCCGCCGCGTCGGCCACGACCACTGTCAGCGGACCGGCGTCGAGGCGGTCGGCGAGCGCGTCGGCGAGGGCGTCCCAGTTGCGGCCGTACCAGCCGGGCAGCGCCAACGCCCCGGCGAGCGCCTCGTGCAGCCCGGCCCGGGTACGCGCCCGCGTGCCGGACATCAGCACGCCGCCCGGCAGCGCCCCGCCACCCGGCAGCGCCCCGCCACCCGACAGCACCCGGCCGCCCGACTGTGGGCCACCGTCCGATCCCGGTACGGTGGCGCCGCCGTCCGGCTCGGGCGGTGCGCCGTCGTACACGAGCCAGGCCGGTGCCTGCGGGGACGCCGCGCCCATGGATCCGTCCTTTCCCGACGGCGCCGGCCGGGCGGGGAGTGCCCGGCCGACGTCGAGGCTGCTCAGAGCCGGTAGAAGTTGGCGTAGTGGTCGGGTGAGAACCAGGTCGCGCCGGTGCTCTTGTTGACCACGATCCGGTACGCGTCCCGGGAGGCGTTGCAGGCGCGCGGGTAGACGTCGTACTCGTAGTAGGTGGCGCCGGAGGGCAACTGGCCCTCGTAGTTGTAGAACCGGCCGCCGGCGAAGTTGCACTGGCCGCCGCTCCACGAGTACCAGCCGCGGCTCGTCGGGAAGCTCTTGGCGGACCAGCCGGAACGGGCGGTGCGCGCGTCGGCGCAGCGGGCCTGCGTGCAGGAGCCGTAGACGGCGGCCGCGGCGGGCTCGGCGAGCCGGGTGGAGACAGTGGACGGGGCGACGAGCGCGGCGGCGGCCACGGCGGTGACCAGGGCGGACGCGGCGAGGGCGCGGCGTACGCGGGTGACGGCGGCGCGGAACGGGGTCAAGGGATCCTCCTTGAGCGAGCCGGCATGACATCGACCAGCATCGTTTCCTGGTCGCCGCTCAGTCTGTCGAGGATCCTGCCCGCCGTACAGCCCCGATCCGGCGACGGCGCCCCGAACCCCGCGTGAACACACGATGGCGGGTGCGGACGGGCGACCCGAGCCGCCCGTCCGCACCGGCCGTGTGGATCAGTGCGTGAACGCCTGGAACTCGGCGATCCGCACGTTCTGCGCCTGCGGGCTGGCGGTGGCGCAGTCGGTCGCCGCCCGCGGGTCGTCGTCCTGCTCACCGGCGTAGTCCGGCGCGCCGGTGCACTGGTTGGTCAGCACCTCGACGCGCAGGTGCGTGGCCTTGGTGCGCGGGATGTCGAACGACCGCATGATCAGCTCGGGCGCCCGGGGACGCGGCGCCACAGCCGGGAACGCGTCCGGCCGGCTGGTGTAGACCGGCCGGAAGTCCGCCGCGTCGGCGCAGGTCACCGGCCCCGTCGCGGTGCACGCCAGAACCCGGAACTGCCGCACCGCGGAGTACCGGCTCTGGGTGCCGGCGTCGGCGTCACCGGTGACCGGCGGGCGCAGCATGGCACTCACCTGCACCCGGCGTACCTGCTGGACGTCACCGGCCAGGTCGACTGTGACCTGCCGGCCGGCGACCGGCGCACCGAGCGAGGCCCAGTTGGTGGCCTCGTCGTCGTCGGCGATCTGCGACAGGTTGATCCCGTCGCCGCTGACCGCCGCGCCCGCGGTGGCCGAGGCCAGGTTGGGCCGCAACGTCACCGGCAGCGTCCGGTTCTGACCCGCCTTGACCTTCACCGGGCCGATGCGGGTGTGGCCGTAGCCGGGCGCCCGCACCACGAACTCGTACGTGCCGGGCACCAGGTCCACCCGGTCGGTGAGCGGGGTCGCCGCGTCGGTGTCCGCCACCGGCACCGCCCGCGCCTGGTAGCGCCCGACGAACAGCTGCGCGCCGGCGACCGGCCCGCGCTCGCCGACCGGCAGAAGACGCAGCGAGCCCTCCCGCGCGTACGGCGAGGTGAAGCCCGGCGTGGGGTCGGCGTCGGTGTGGCCGACGCTGGCCGCGGTCTCGCCGAGGCCGCGCCCGGCGAAGGCGTTCCAGAGCAGGTCCTGGTTGGCCCCGCCGAAGCGGATCCGGTCGGCGGCGAGCATCGCGTCCCGGGCGTCGACCATGCTGACCTGGCTGACCGACATGAGCAGGAACGAGTCGAAGACCAGCTGGATCCAGCGCCGGTTACCCGGGCAGGCGGTCACGTCGCGGGCGCCGGTGGCGCACGCCTTCTGCACGGCCGGGGTGCCGCTGCCCCAGCGGCGCATCATGGCCGCGCGGATGTCGGCGTTGGTGGCGCTCCACAGCTCACCGGAGGCGTGCACCTGGAGGCCGACGAAGTCGTAGTCGACCGAGCTGTAGTTGAGCGGGCTGTCGCTCATGTTGTAGTTGCGGATGCCCGCGTTCGGGTCCCCGGTGGTGTACTCGCCGATGGTGAAGCCGCGCCGGCCGGGTGCGGCGTACCCGTGCTCGAACAGGTACTCCATGGCGAGCTGGTCGGACCAGCTCTCGCTCATACCCTGCGGCGAGCTGACCCCGGCGCTCGGGCCGGCGATCATGCGGTTGGTGACCGCGTGGCCGTACTCGTGGGCGATCACCGACATGTCGAAGTCGCCGTCGACGCAGGGCGCGTAGAACGAGCCCGCCATCGGCTGCCACAGGTACATGTTGGTGGTCGGCGCGACGCCGTCCGGCGGGGTGATCTGGTTGGCGTTGTTACGCGCCGCGAACGCGGGCGGACCGCCGCTGATGCCGCCGGCCTGCGCGTTGCCCTGCTCGGGGTCGTTACCGAGACCACCACGGCCGAGGTTGTCCTGCTGCATGTTCCAGGTCTCCTCGGTGAACCCGAGGTGGTAGGTCCAGTCGTGCATCCGGTTGTGCATGGCGAACAGGTTCGCCCGCGCCGCGTCGATGTCGTTCGCCTGCGGCGAGGTGAACACCTCCGGGTTGCAGCGCTGCTCCTGCCACTGGTTCGTCCACGGGTAGTCGTACCTGCGGTCCGGGCGGGGCGTCGCGGTCTCGGTGCCGACGCTGAACGGATCGTTGCTGTTCCAGTTCTGCACCGCGATCGCGTTGTTGCCCTTGGTCGTGGTGGTGGACCGGCCGGTGGCCGGGTCAATGTCCCACGCCGGGTGCCCGGGCACGCCCACCACCTCGGCGCAGCCGCGCGCCGGCACGGCGCACCAACGCTTGCGGGTGTCGGCCGAGGACCCGTCGACACGCGGCGAGTTCGGGAAGACCTCCCACGAGGGGTGGTCGGCGTCGTGGTCGATCAGGTCCTCGCGAACCAGCACGGCGCCGTCGCGGGCGTCCACGTAGGTGGAGTAGGCGGCCGGGTCCGCGCCGGTGGTGTCCGCGCCGAGGACGACCTCCCACGCCGCGCGCGCCCCACGGTCCGCGGTGGGGACCGCGACCAACGAGGTACGCACGACCTGCGCGTCGGCACGGCCGGCGTCGGCGATGGCGGCCTGGCGGGCCTGCTCGGCGCTGATCGTCGCGGGGGCCGGCGTACCGGCGTCACGGGCCAGCGAGGAGCTGACGTGCCACACCGCTCCGTCGCGTACGCCGACCGACAGCATGCCGTCGACGGCGGCCGGCAGATCGCCGAAGCGCTGCCGGAACAGCACCGTGGCGCCCTGCCCCATCGGCGCCACGGTGAGCAGTTCCAGCGCAGCGGCGCCCTCGGCGGTCAGCCCCAGCACGTCCCGGTTGGCGGCCACATACGCCCGCGCGGCGGCGGCCGGGTCGGCGGGCAGGCCGGTGGCGAGGGGCTTGCCGGTCGAGGTGAGCGTGGCCGGCGTACCGAAGTCGGTCCAGCGCACGCGCGCGCCGAGCGCGGTGGCCCGGTCCCGCTGCCGCTCGCTGGCGGCGACGCGGCCCTTGCGGTTGTCAGTGGCCTTGGTGTCGTGCCGGTCGCCCGGCAGGTGGTCGGGTGGCGCCTGGGTACGGGTCTGTTCCCGGGGTGCCGCCTGGCCGCCGCCAGCGGCGGTCAGGACCAGACCGGCTGCCAGCAGCAGCGCGGTGGTCCCCGTCAACGCACGGGATGGTGTGCGCACGGTCCCTCCTGTCATCGTCGAACGGCGATGTCCGTTCCGCCATCCGACCAGCACGATCGACGCGCCGACACCATCCGAACATCCATAAATGTTGCTGCGTCGATTTCTCGGCGGCACCCACGGCACTTCCGGTCGAGCAGTTCCGAGACTCACGTCTCACCAGACGAGACACGAGTAGATCTTGGTACGAAACGGCCCCCATGAGGGCCCTTCCGTACCAAGATCTCCACAGCGTCAGCAGCGGAGGCGACTCAGCAGTCAGGCTGCTTTGAACACTGACTCCAGGTGCCACTCCAGGAACTCGGCTCTGGGCCGGTCTCCACGTCGCTCCGGGATCGCGATGACGGACCCGGCCTTCGCGTAGAACTGGTCGCCGTTGCCGAACTCGCTTCGCAGGCGCGGACTCACCATCAGGCGGTACCTCGGGTCCACCCCCAGGTATCCCCGATCGAAAAGGATGTGGACATCAGACCTGAGCAGCATGCCGTTGTCGATCCGATGCTCGCCGCCCGCAGGCAGTCGCCGGATGTGCGCCGCCTGGAGCACCGGTTGCAACAACGTCAGCCTGCACCAGAACGGATCTTGTCGCTACCCCGACCGGCGTCACGAACCCGACCAGTCAGGATTCGCGCGTCCACGTCGTCAGGTCCCGTTGCGAAACGCAAACAGCGGGTCCCGGCCAGTCCTCCAGCACACCAGACGCGGACAGGTGGCGACTTGAGGTCACGTTCTCGCTCCTGATCAAGCGTCGCCACCCTTTTTCTCCGTGAGATCGTCGTCGTCCCCCCGTCGGCGCAGTGCCCACCCGCCGACCCGGCCGGAGAGCTTGCCGGTCGCCCATTTGGCCCGGTCGAAGGTGTCGTTGCCGAGGCGCCGGGCCGCGTCCACGCCGTCTGCGCCGGTCTCGAGCGCCTTGTCTCTCGCCTCCTTGGCAGCGTCCGTCCATCGTCTCGCCTCCGAGGACTGCCTATCACCCTCGATCCCGAGCCGCCCGTGGAAATCGACGATGGCGGCCGAGACGTGGTTGCTCGACTTCACCACCGCCGGTGAGTCCATCGGGTTCAGCAGCACCTTGGCGTTCGCCCTGCCCGCAGCCGCTTCCATGCGAGCCAGCAGACGCTCCGTGCACCGGGAGATGAGTTCGAGCCGGTTCTGCCGGGCGTTCCTCAGCCCGACGCGATGCCCGTCCAACTCGTCCGGCGACGCATCGAGCACCCGGTCGAGTTCGAGCACGGCAATCGCGTCCTGCAGTTGGAAGCAGCGGGCCAGGACGACGAGCCACTCGTGTGCCTTGGACTCCGCTTCCCTGGCCGCCTTGGCGAGATCACCGATAGCGGCTTTACGCTCCAACTTCTCCGCGAGCGCGTCGAGTTGACGCAACGCGTACGCCTGGGTTTCCGCGATCGTCGCCGGCGCGCCCTGCACCTTCGACCACGTGACCTCGTCGACCCGGCCCCGCTGCTCGCGAATGGTCATGGACTCCTCGATGACGAAGCCCACGCCGATCATCCGGGCCAGCACAGCGTCCTTCTGGGCGCGGAGCACATCGTCGACCTTCTCGTCGATCGTGGCGAGATAGTCGGTGATCTCCTTCATGCTCTGCTGCATCGCAAGCTGCGCCATGAGTCCCGCAGCACCGGCCAGCAGCGCCGGATTGCCAGCCATTGAGACCTTGTCGATCTGGAGCCATTTCTGGATCGAGCCTGGATCTCCCACCATCGCGTGGCTGACACCCGGGGTCTTGGTCGGCATCAAACCGTGTTTGTGCACGAGTTGGGCCGATTCCTTTGTCAGCTGCACCCAACGACCCGAGTGGGCGGCGATCTCGGAACCAGCCTGTGCCGCTGTCGCCCCGACCTTGAGGACAGATCCGAGCCGAGGCAGCCCGAGGTCTCTGGACGGCAGGCCCTCGGAGACGAGGAAGCGCTCGACAGCCGCCGGATCTCCGATGACCGCCAGCCCGTCACCGTCGCTGACCAGCTGGATCTCGTTACCCATTCTCGGCTCCTGACAGGTGGGGAGGGCGGAGAGCGATGCTGTGCACCCGGTTCGCAGCTTGAGGTGCAGACGGTCAGTGGTCTCGGTGAGGAGCTGGTGCTCGTCGGCGATCAGGTCGGCGATCACCTGGCCGAGATCCTGGCCGGGGGCGTGGATGCCCGCGACGGCGAGCACGTCGGCGTCGCGGCGCAGCTCGTCGGCGAGCTGGGTGGTGGTCAGCGGACGCGGCTGTTCGGGACCGTCGACGTGGTGACACGACAGTTCCCGTGCCCCGCACCGGTCGAGCAGCCAGTCCCGCAGCGCCTTGCGCTGCATCGCGTCCCAGCCCTCGGTGTCCCACCGCCGCTTGCACTCCGGCCGCTCGACCAGCCCGACGGTGCGGTTGCCCTCGATGACCACGATCCGCCGTTCCACGATCGCCCGGTACTCAGGCCTCCAGTACGCCGGCAGCTCGGTGATCGGCTTCGACCGGTGCCGCTCGAACCACTGCGTCTCCAGGCCCTCGTCACGCATCTTGCGCGCGAGCACGATCTCGAACGCCCGCTCCCCCGGCGCTTGCATCGGAGGCCGGACGCTCTCCGGCGCGGTCAGGTCGTCGTCCAGCAGCCCGTAGAGCGAGTAGACCTGCCAGTCCAACTCCTCCTGCAGTCCGATCATCACGCCACGAACGCAGTGCCACTCGTAGCCGGCGGCATCCAGCCGCTTGCGGGTCGGCACCCCGGAGGCGGCAACCGCCGCCGGGGTCACCCTGGCGAGCCGCCGCGCCAGGTCGTCGATCTCCCGGCTCAGTTCCACCGGGTACGCCGCAGAACGGTCGAAGACCGTCTCTTCCGGATCGGGCAGGCAGTGGTGACGCGTCGCCACGAACGCGGCGGCCAGCGACCAGGAATGCGCACACTCGCCCTTCGACAGCGGATGGTGGCGGCGCATCTCATCGACCGGATCGGCCCGCTCCCGCAGGTCCTTCTCCCGCCTCTCGACCTGCTTCTGCAGGTCGGACAGGAGCAGTTTCCGGTCGATCACGCGACGACTCTAGCCGTCCCGCCGCCGGGACCGCGGCAGCCGTAAGTACCGATCTCCTCGACAGACCGCTACCGATGGCTTCCCTCTCAGTCTCGGACGTGGGCTCACACCGTCGCATCGAGGAAGGTGGCCACCACCCGACGGAAGTCGTGCGGATTCTCGACCCACGGCAGGTGACCGGATCCGGGGAGGCTGACCCGCTCGCAGTTCCTCGGCAGGAGTGAGGGTGCGTGCGCCCAGCGCCTCCCACCGGTTCAGATGAGGCCCGAGCCGCCGCCTGAGATTCCGCTCGTAGTGCGGATGCCAGCCGCGTTCGGGGCCGATGCCGGTGCCGGACACGTAGATCAGGCGACTGACCCGCTCCGGGTGCTCGATCGCGTACCGCAGCGCCAGGTGCGCGCCCCACGAGTGGCCCAGCACTGCCGTTCGCGGTCCGGCCAGGTGTTCGCGTACCGCGTCGAGGTCGGCGACGAAGCGGCCAATCGTGTACGGACCGCGCCGCTGAGAACGCCCGCAGCCACGCTGGTCCCACCGAACGGCACGGGCGTGCCCGTCGAGTAGCCGGGCGACCGGGCCGAGGTAGTCCCAGATGCCCGGGCCGCCGTGGCAGAGCACCAGTGGCGCGCCGGCGCCGACCCGGTCGGTCCACAGGCGACAACCGTCTTCGGTACGCACGTCCGCAGTCATCGACGACAGTATGGCGAGCCGGCGAGCCGCCACGGTCCGGTCAGTCCTGGGTGCCGGCGAACAGCGTCCAGGCGTCGGTCTCGGTCGGCGCCAGCGGCCGCGCCGGCAGGTAGGACGCCAGGTCGCGGAAGTCCGCCACGGCGTTGTGCACGCACACCGCGAGCGAGAAGTGCAGCAGTTCCCGCACCGCCTGCGCGTCGGGCGCGGTGACGTCGTCGAGCAGCGGGCTGCGGACGTCGAGCGCGAACACCACGTGGCAGGCGCTCTGGTCGGACTTGACCACGCAGTAGTAGCGCCCGGCCTCGGCCAGCCGGTTACGGATGTTCGCCCACGCCATCGCCCCGGAGATGTCCGGCACGTCGGCGCCGGCCACGCAGGCCATCCGGAAGACCCAGCGGGCCGGATCCTCGGGTGACACCGCGCCGTAGACCAGCACCAGGCCGCCGCGGTGGAACACGGCGAAGCCCTGCACGTCCGGGCTGAGGTGCAGGAAGTCCGGGGTCCAGACCCGGTCGTACTGCCGCTCGGCGAGGGACCGCAGGAACTGCACGGTACGGCCGGCGGCGTGGCGAGCGTCAACACCCATGCGTTCTGGTCCTCCCCCAAAGGATCACGGAGCCTCACGCTACGAAGCGCTTCGATCACGGATCAAGGCGCGCCGATCGACTCTGGATGGTCGGTCCCGTGAACGGGACCGAACCCGCTTCGAGTCCCACGGATAGGACTACGGGACGGCTCGTCCGATCGGTCAGCGCCCGCCCCCTCGGCCGGGCGGAACCGCCGTGCGCGCGGCTGCGCGCGTACACCGGCCGGGGTTGTTAGCGTGGATCGCGGACCGCACGGCGGTCCGGCCACCCCTCGCCCGACGGCCCGCGCGTCCCGGTGACGCCGCGGGACGCGGTGCTGCGATCCGGCATGGAGGGGGTGCGATGACCGCGGTGCCGGAGGATCCGGGGCCGGGTGACCGCCGGCCCGCGCCCGGCGCGCCGGTCGACGGCTGGCGGCGGCGCTGGAGCGTACGGACGCGGGCGCTGGGCGAGGCGGCGCGCGTGCGGACCCGGCGCTTCTGGGACGGTGCGCAGCCGACGCTGCGGCAGCTCTGGTGGACCGAGGAACCGGTGACGCCGGTGACCACAGTCGACCGGCGCGTACCGAAGCCGCTCGCGGTGCCGGCGCAGGGCCAGGTGTACGTGTTCCTGATCCGCGCCACCTACACCTGGTCGTCGGAGACCGCCCGGCCGGAGCTGTTCGGCTGGTACGTGGACTACTTCCAGCAGCAGGCCGCGCAGCGCCTGCACCGGCTGGCCGTCCGGTGCGCGGTGGAGGTGCCGCCGCACCGCCCGCGCGACCTGCACGCCGCGTTGACCGCCGCGCTGGCCGAGGACGACCCGTCGCCCTGGACGTACGCGCGCGGCGAGGTGACGTTCGCCTGCGAGCCGGACGTCACAGTGCACCTGGACGAGCGGGTGCGCAAGCTGCTCCAGCCGTACTGGGAGCAGCGCATCGCGCTGGAGTGCGAACGCGACCTGGCCCGGCGCCGCGCCGAGTACGCGGAGGAACGCGACCGGCGCGACCGCCCGCCGGAGCAGGCGAGGACGGCGGGCGAGGCGGGACGGGCGCGGCGTGGATCGCGGCCGGACGGACCGGTGGAGTCGTTCACCCCGCTGGAGCCGCTGCTCCCCCCGCCCGCACCGCGCTCGGCCCCGGGGCAGCGGCCCCGCCCCGGCGAGCCGGAGCCGCCCCAGGTCTGAGCCCGGCGGCGTCAGCCCGGAACGGCGGCCGTCTCGGGGCGGGCCTGCCGGGCGGCCAGGTACGCGGCGATCCCGGTGCTGTCCTCGGTGGCCAGGAACGCGCCGCGCGCGTTGACGAGCGCCTCGTCGGCGTGGGTCAGGCAGCCCCACACCGTGTCGCCCCACGAGTCGGCGAGCTTGACCTCGGCCGGCTCGGTGCAGGGCTCGCCTCGTGGTCCGCCGATCCCGCAGTGGCCGGGGGCGCCGTCGCGGCGGGCGGCGACCTGGGCGGCCCGGCGCACCGGGGCGGGTCGCCCGTCCGGCTCGGCCTGCGGGGCAGGTACGCCCGGTGGGTGAGCGAACAGGATCGTGTTGCCGGCGGGGTCGGCGGTGCGGCACTCGCCGCCGGGAGCGTTCTCGACCCGGTGGCCCGCCGCGACGAGGCGTTCGGTGGTCGCGGCGACGTCGTCGACGTGGAGGTACAGCGTGGCCGGGGCCGGGGCGCCCTCGACGATCAGCAGGGTCAGGTCGCCGCAGCGCAGACGCGACCGGCCGTCCTCGCCGGGCTGCCCGGTGTAGCCGAACAGCGCGTAGAACCGGCCGGCCGCGTCGGCGTCACCGACGTTCAGCACCGGGACCTGACCCTGAACTCCGCTGCGCACCGCGCCACTCTACCCATTGGCGCTCTGTAAATCACGTCTTGCGGATCGGGTTTTCATCCCGGTCGGCGGGTGTCCCGGGTCAGCAGCCGTTGGTGCTGGTCTGGTTGCGCTTCAGCCCGTCGGACCAGGTCACGCCCTGGACGACCGCCACCACCACGCTGCCGTCGTGGATCTGCTCGTAGTGCAGGTGCGGGCTGAGGTCGTACTTCGCCGACGTCGCGCCGACCCGGCCGATGACGTCGCCGCGCTTCACGGTGTCGCCCTTGGCCACCGCGCGCGAGTTCAGGTGGGCGTACCGGGTGCGCCAGCCGTCGCCGTGCCCGATGACGATGGTGTTCCCGTAGCCGGAGGTGGTGGAGTAGTACGACTCCAGCACGGTCCCGGCGGCGCTGGCGACGGTCCGGCGGTTGAGGTCGTCGGGACTGCCGTTGGCGTCGTAGTGGTTCCAGTCGATCGCGTGGGCGGGGCTGTGCCCGTTCCAGTTGTTGCCCTGCCAGGTCTGGCCGCACAGGAACGGCATCCGGAAGCCCGGCCGGGCGGCCTGCGCGGGCTGCACGCCGAGCATCGCCCCGGCGACGACAGCGGTCGTGAGCAGCGCCGGCACGCGCCACCGGGCGGCGGTGGTCATCAGCGACATCGTTCCCCTCCTCGCATCGAGTGATCCGGGTCGATGCTATGGGCCGCGCGGACGTCGGGTAAATAGCTACACGGATGAATGCCCGGCCAAAACTTTCCTACGGTCAGCCGACCAGGGCGGCGTACCGGCCGCGCCGGTCCAGCAACGCGTCGTGGGTGCCGGACTCGACGATCCGGCCGTGGTCGAGCACCGCGATGCGGTCGGCGTCGCGGACGGTGGAGAGCCGGTGCGCGATGGTCACCACGGTGCGTCCGCGGGCCAGCTCGTCCAGCGCCCGCTGGACCGCGCGCTCGGTCTCGGTGTCCAGCGCGCTCGTCGCCTCGTCCAGCACCAGGATCCGCGGGTCGCGCAGCAGGGTCCGGGCGATCGCCAGGCGCTGCTGCTCGCCGCCGGAGAACCGGTGGCCGCGCGAGCCGACCATGGTGTCGTACCCGTCGGGCAGCGCGCTGATCAGGTCGTGGATGCGGGCGGCGCGGGCGGCGGCCTCGATGTCGGCGTCGGTGGCGTCCGGGCGCGCGTACCGGAGGTTGGCCCGCACGGTGCCGTGCAGCAGGTACGTCTCCTGGCTGACCACGCCCACGACGGCGGCCAGGTCGGCCGGGCGCAGGTCGCGCAGGTCGATCCCGTCGATGGTGATGCGGCCGGCGTCCGGGTCGTGCAGCCGGCTGATCAGCGCGGCGAGGGTGCTCTTGCCGGAGCCGGTCTCCCCCACCAGGGCGAGGCTGGTGCCGGCCGGGACGTCCAGGCTGACGCCCGCGAGGGCGGCGGTGTCGCTGCCCGGGTAGCTGAAGGTGACGTCCTCGATACGCAGGTGGCCGCGGGCGGTGGCCGGGTCCAGCGGGACCGGGCGGGCCGGCTCGGCGACCTCGACGGGCAGGTCGAGGTATTCGAAGATGCGGGCGAACAACGCCAGCGACGCGGTGAGCGTGACGCCGACGTTGAGCAGGCCCATCAGCGGCCGGAACAGGTTGCCCTGCAGGGCGGTGAACGCGACGAGCGTGCCGATGGTGAGCGTGCCGGCGGTGCCGGGCAGGCCGGCGCCCAGGTAGATCACCGCGGGGATGGCGGCGAAGACGATGCTCATGGCCGCCATCCGCCAGCGTCCGGCCAGCTCCGAGCGCAGTTCCAGGTCGACCAGGCGGGCCGAGGAGGCGGTGAACCGGTCGACCAGGGCCGGGCCGGTGCCGAGCGTCTTGGCCAGCCGTACGCCGCTGACCGACAGCCCCTCCTCGATGGTCACGGTGAGGTCGGCCAGTTCGCGCTGCCGCTGGGCGGTGATCTCCCGGCGCAGCCGGGCGACCCGGCGGGTGAGCCAGAGCGCGGGCGGCAGCACGACCGCCGAGACGAGGGTGAGGCGCCAGCTCAGCGCCAGCATGGCGATGGTGGTGGCGACCACTGTGGTGAGGTTGGCGGCGATCGAGGTGGCGGTGGAGGTGACCACCGCCTGCATGCCGCCGATGTCGTTGGTGATGCGCGACTGCACCTCGCCGGTGCGGGTGCGCACGAAGAAGCCGATCGACTGCCGCTGGAGGTGGGCGAAGACGTCGGCGCGCAGCCGGTGCATGACCTCCTGGCCGACGCGGGTGGAGATCCAGGTCTGCGCGACGCCGAGCACGGCGGTGACCGCGGCCACCGCGACCATGCCCGCGACCAGCCAGGCCAGCAGCGTCAGGTCGCGCTCGGGCAGGGCCCGGTCGATCACGGCACGCAGCAGGAACGGCGTAGCCATCGCGATGATCGAGGACGCCACGATGATCGCCACCACGGTGGCGAGCGGGCGGCGATGGGCGGTGAACAGTCCGCCGATCCGGCGCAGGGACACCTCGCGGGCCTGGGCCTTCTCGGCGGAGGAAACGGTTCGGCCGTCACGGCGGCCGTCGGGGATGCGATCCAAGGGTGCTCCTCATGTGGGGGACGATGCTGAGGTTGACGACAATGCTGAGGTTACCTCAACATGAGGGAGCAACACGAAATACTGCTACCGTATTCCCGTGAGCGGCAGCGACGAGGGCCTGGCCGAGACGTTCTGGGCGGTGACCCGCCGACTGCGGCACCAGACCAAACGCGCGCTGGAGCCGTGGGAGATCAGCCCCGGGCAGGCGCGGGCGCTCGGCGTGCTGATGCGCCACGGCGCGCTGCGGCCCGGCGCACTCGCAGAGCACCTGCGCATCGCGCCGCGCTCGGCCACCGAGGTGGTCGACGGGTTGCAGGAACGTGGCCTGGTCGAGCGCCGGCCCGACCCGGGCGACCGGCGGGCCACGCTTGTCGCCCCCACCGCCGAGGGCGAGCGGGTGGGCACCGCCATCCGGCAGGCGCGGGCCACCGAGGCGGAACGGTTCTTCGGCGCGCTCGCACCGGAGGACCGGACCGAGCTGGCCCGGATCCTGCGCCTGCTGCGCGAGGACTAGGTCTCCGGCTTCCCCGGTTTCACCCGTTCCGGGTGAGGCGACAAGCCCCCTGGCGGGGAATAGCGCCATCGGGAGGAGGGCCGATGGTCGACGCCACCGAAGAGTTCTTCCGGAGCCTGGGGCAGCGCGGGCAGCGCGGGCTGACAGCGCTCCACGAGGGCACCGTCCGGTTCGACATCGCCGGCGACGGCTCGGTCGACCACTGGCTGGTCTCCATCGCCCGCGGCGAGGTCACGGCGGCGCGGCAGGCCACCGGCGGGGACGCGGTCGTCCGGGCGGACCGGGCCGTCTTCGACCGGATCGCGCGGGGCGAGGCGTACTTCCTGACCACCGTCCTGCGCGGTGAGGCCGAGGTGGAGGGCAGCCCGCGGCTGTTCGCGACAGTACGCCGGCTGTTCCCCTCCCCGCCCGGTTCGCGCCCGGAACGACATCGGGGGGACGACGATGGGTGACGACCACGTCGGCATCTTCGACGGGACGATCTTCCTGGTCTGCGACCGGGCGGGCGACGTCGTCCCGGCGGCCGACGCCACCCACGGCCTGTTCGCCCACGACACCCGTCTGCTGTCCCGCTGGCAGCTCACCATCGACGGCGAGCGGCTCAGCACGCTGTCCATCGACGACATCCACTACTTCGAGAACCGGTTCTACCTGGTCCCGGGCAGTCAGGACGTCTACGTCAACAGCACACTCGCGGTGCGCCGGACCCACAGGCTGGACGCCGGACTCCAGGAGGACCTGCTCCTGGTCAACAACGACCGGCGGCCCGTCGACCTGACCGTGCGGATCGAGGTGGACGCCGACTTCGCGGACCTCTTCGCGGTCAAGGAGGGCACGACGAACCGCCGGGGGCGGCACTACCGGCGGGTCGACGGCCCGCGACTCGTCCTGGGGTACCAGCGCGAACGCTACCGCCGCGAGACGATCGTGTCGGCCACGGCCCCGGCGGAGGTGGACGAGAACGGCCTGACGCTGCGCGTGCACATCGAACCGCACGGCCGGTGGCAGACCCGGCTGACCGCCGAGCCGGACCTCCCCCTGCCCCGAGGGCTGGAGCGGCTCAGCCTGCCCGGGCGGGTCGAGGGCCACGCCCGGGACAAGCCCGCCGAGCTACGGGAGTGGCTGGACCGGGCGCCGCGCCTGGAGACCAGCTGGGGACCGCTGCAGAACACGTACCGGCAGAGCCTCATCGACCTGGCCGCGCTGCGGTTCAGCCCGTTCCTCGCCGGAGCCGGGTGCGTGCTGGCCGCCGGGCTGCCGTGGTTCATGTGCCTGTTCGGCCGCGACAGCATCCTCACCAGCCTCCAGGCGCTGCCGTTCGCACCCGAACTCGCCGCCACCACGCTGACCGTGCTCGCCTTCCGCCAGGGCAGCCGGATCGACGACTTCCGGAAGGAGGAGCCGGGCCGGATCCTGCACGAGATGCGCTACGGCGAGTCGACCGTCTTCGACGAGACACCGCACAGCCCCTACTTCGGCAGCGCGGACGCCACTCCCCTGTTCCTCGTGCTGCTCGACGAGTACGAGCGGTGGACCGGCGACGCCGCCCTCGTCCGCGCGGTGGAGCAGGAGGCGCGGGCGGCCGTCGACTGGATCGACCACTACGCCGACCGGGCCGGCAACGGGTACGTCTCCTACGAGCGGCGCAACCCGGTGAACGGCCTGGAGAACCAGTGCTGGAAGGACTCCTGGGACAGCATCTGCTACCGCGACGGCCGGCTGCCGGGCTTCCCGCGCGCCACCTGCGAGCTCCAGGGGTACGCGTACGACGCGAAGGTGCGCACCGCCCGGCTGGCCCGCGGGATCTGGCACGACCCGGCGTACGCGGACCGGCTGGAGCGGGACGCCGCCGACCTCAAGCGCCGCTTCAACCACGACTTCTGGATCGACGACGGCGAGTACATGGCGCTGGCGCTGGACGGCGACGGCCGCAAGGTGGACGCCCTGTCGTCGAACATCGGCCACCTGCTGTGGAGCGGCATCGTCGAGGAGCCGAAGGCCGAGGCCCTGGTGCGGCACCTGATGTCACCGGCGATGTTCAGCGGCTGGGGTGTCCGCACGCTGGCCGAGGGCGAGGCCCGCTACAACCCGGTCGGCTACCACGTCGGGACCATCTGGCCGTTCGACAACTCGTTCATCGCCTGGGGTCTGCGGCGCTACGGGTACGCCGAGGAGGCGGCCCGTATCGCGGCGGGCATCCTGGACGCGGCGGCGTTCTACGACGGCCGGCTGCCGGAGGCGTTCGCCGGGCATGCCCGGTCCGAGACCCGCTACCCGATCCGGTATCCGACCGCGTGCAGCCCGCAGGCCTGGTCGGCCGGCGCGCCGCTGCTGCTCCTGCGGACGATGCTCGGCCTGCGGCCGGTCGGCGACGATCTCGTGGCCCGGCCCGCCCTGCCTGCTAGCCTCGACTACGTGGCGTTGCTCGACGTCCCCGGCCGCTGGGGGCGCCTGGACGCCTTCGGCAGGAGCACCGCCGCCGGCGGCCTGAGCCGGTACGAGCTGGCTCCGCAGCAGCTCTCCGCACCGTGACGGGATCGACATGCAGCGCATCGACTGGGCGCACACCGCGGTCGTGGGCGTCCACTGGCAACACGAGGTGGTCAGCCCGGACGGCGTCTTCGGCCCGTTCTTCGCCGACCAGGTGGCCCGGCACGGCGTGGCGGCGAACGCGGCCCGGGTCGCCGCCGCCGCGCGGGCCGCGGGCGGCCTCGTGATCTTCACCCGGGTCGCCTACCGGCCCGGCTATCCGGACCTGATCGCCAACACCCCCAGCTTCGTCATGATCAGGGAGCGCGGGGCGTTCCTGGAGGGCGACCCGAAGACCCGGATCGTCGAGGACGTCGCGCGACAGCCGGGCGACGTCGTCGTCACCTCCACCCGGCTCGGCGGGTTCTCCGGCACCGACCTGGACCTGATCCTGCGCGGCCGTGGCGTGCGGACCGTCGTGTTCACCGGCGTCGCGACGAACCTGGCCGTCACCGCCACCGCCTACCAGGCGGTCGACAACGGGTACCGCATCGTCACCGTCTCCGACGCGTGCACGGCGGCCACCGACGAGCTGCACGACACCTACCTCAGCACGCTGGGCCAACTCGGCGAGGTCGTCGCCACCGGCGAGATCGCCTGACCGGCCGCCGGGACCGCTCAGCGCAGGCCGGCGGGAGCGCTCAGCGCAGGCCGCCGGGACGCTCAGCGCAGGCCGGCGGCGATCGCGTCGACCAGCAGCGCGCCGAGCGTGCGGGCCATCACGGCGCGGGCGGCGTCGACGTCGAGCCCCATCGAGTCGCGCATCATCGACCAGGCCGACCAGGTGCCGGCCACCGTGAGCGCGTCGAGCAACTGTTCCCTGCCCGGCCCGGCCTGCGCCAGCTCCGGGGCGAACACCGCCTCGATCTCCTGCCGGACCCGGGCGACCGCCGCCTCCCGGTTGCGGCGCAGCTGCGGGGAGAACGGCTCCCGCAGCGCCGACGCGCGGGCCGAGGGCGCCAGCACCTCCAGCAGCCGGGCACGCTGGTCGCAGAACGCGGCGATCCGGGCGGTCAGCGGCAGCTCCGGCGGCACCGGCCGCCAGAGCGCGGCCTGTCGCTCGCCGACCCGCCGCCCGGTCGCGGCGAACAGCGTCTCCATGTCCTTGAAGTTGGTCCAGAGCGTACGCAGCGACACCCCTGCTCGCTCGGCGATCCGTTCCCCGGTGGGCCGCAGGTCACCGGAGTCGATCAGGGCGAGGTGCGCCTCCACGATCGCGGCCCGGGTCCGCTCGGCCCGCGCCGCCCGGCCGTCCACCCGCTCCGGCGGGTCGGTCTCCAGCTCGATCATGGGTACGGGCTCTCCTGTTGCTCGTCTGCCGGCGGCCACTCTACGTGCGTGCCGCCGGGCGACCGGCACCCGGCCACCCGGCGACAGCACTGTGGTCAGGACGTCGGTACGGCGTCCGCCGGCGGGTTCGTCGGCGGCTCGGTGAACTCGGTGACCGCGCCGTCACCGTCGTCGGTGGTGTACGCGGGACCGAAGTACTCCTGCGCGCCGTTGCTCACCTTGGTCAGCCGGACGCCGCCGTAGCCGGCGTGCACGCCGTCGGCGTACCGGAAGGGGACCAGGCCGGGCCCGCGGAAGCCGCCCTTGCGCACGGCCTCGACCAGCTTCTCCCGGGTGGGGTCGGGCCCGGCGGCGAGCATCGCCTGGACGAACGTGTACGCCATCGAATAGCCGTAGATCGCGTTGCCGTCGACCGGGTTGCCCGCGTTGTACTTCTGGTGGATCTTGGTGAACTCCTGGATCCACGGGTTCGCGGTGTCACTCACGTTCGGCAGGTAGTTGTCGGCCACCATGCCCTCGAGGATCACCTTCTTGTCGCCGAGCTGCGCGGACAGCGTGGTGTAGTCGGCGCCCACGTTGGACACCACCCACTGCGCCTTGAAGCCCTGCCCGGCGGCCTGGCCCATGGCGAGCGCGGTGAAGCCGGGGATGGTCGCCGAGATGACCACCTGGCAGCCGGCCGCGCGCAGCGCGCCGATGGCCGGGCCGACCTGCTGGTTGGTGGTGGTGTACGTCTGCTTAGCCGCGACCGGGCCGAGGACCTGCTCGACGCCGGCCAGCGAGTCCCGCCCGAAGTCGTCGTTCTGCCCGAAGTGGCAGACCTTCGCGCCGGGGAACTCCCGCTTGACGTAGCCGGCCAGGATCTTGCCCTCGACGGTGTAGTCGGGCTGCCAGCCGAACGTGGTCGGGTACTTGTCCGGCTGGTTCCAGTTGCGGCTGCCGGAGGCGACGAACAGGTCCGGCACCTTCTGCGTCTTGACGAACTCCAGCACGTTCGTGTGCGTGGGCGTGCCCAGGCCGCCGAGCAGCGCGAAGACCTTGTCGTCGAGCACCAGCTTGCGGACCACGTTCTCGGTGTTGGCGGGGTTGTAGCCGTCGTCCATGACCTTGTAGACGATCTTCCGGCCGTGCACACCGCCCTTGCTGTTGACGTGCTCGAAGTACGCCTTCGTGGCGGCGGAGATCTTCGAGTAGCCGGGCGCGGCCGGTCCGGTGAGCGGTTGGTGGGTGCCGATGACGACCTCGGAGTCGCTGACGCCGGGGACGTTCTCGGCGGCTTGCTTCTCGTCGTCGGCGCAGGCGGGCAACGCGGCCAGCAGGGCCAGGCCGGTGGCGGCCGCGAGAACGCGGCGGGTGGTGGGGCGCATGGTTCTCCAATCCGGTGCGACGGTGCGAACGGTGGGTGGAACCGGTGGGGTCAGCGGTCCGGCGACCGGCGGGGCGCGCGCCGGCTGCGGACGGCCGCGCGCAGCCGGGCGCCGACGGCGCGCACACCGCCCTGGAGGCCGCCCGGGGCGGCGAGCATGACGACGATGAGGATCAGGCCGAACACGGCGAGCGCGAGGTTGCCCTCCAGCCGCTGGGCCAGCCCGGCGGAGAGGTCGAGGTGTTCGGTGAGCAGGCCGGGCAGGTCCTGGAGCGCCACCAGCAGCACCGCTCCCCAGACCGCGCCGGCCAGGCTGCCCAGGCCGCCGATCACGATCGCCATGAGCAGGAACAGCGACAGGTCCAGCGGGAACTTGCCGGGCGCGACGGTGGCGGTGAGCATGGCGTACACGCCGCCGCCCAGGCCGGCGCAGGCGGCGCTGACCACGAACGCGAGCACCTGCGTGCGGGCCACCGGGATGCCGGCGAGCCGGGCCGCGACCTCGTCGTCGCGGACCGCCCGCAGGGACCGGCCGAAGCGGCTGCGCACCAGGTTGGCCAGCAGCAGCATGGTGAGCAGCGCGGCGGCCAGCGCGATCCAGGCCAGCCAGCGTTCCGGCTGGAAGTAGGCGCCGAGCGCCGCCGGTGGCGTCTGCGCCGGGAACGGCAGTCCCTGCTCGCCGTTGAACACGCCGGTGAAGATCGTGGTGACCGCCGGGACGAGCGTCGCCACGGCCAGTGTCACGCCGGCCAGGTAGGGCCCGCGCAGCCGGGCCGCCGCCAGCCCGACCACGAGCCCGCCGAGCGCGGTCACCGCGACGGCGGCGAGCAGCGACGCGGGCAGCGTCCACCAGCCGCGTACGGCCCGCTCGTCGAGGGCCTGCTGGGTCAGGGCCATGGTGTACGCGCCGGTGGCCATCAGCGCGCCGTGCCCGAGGGAGAGCTGGCCGTTGAGCCCGACCAGCACGGTGTGCCCGGCGGTGACGCAGAGGAACGCGCAGACGCGCGCCACCTGGAGGTTCTGGTACGGCGCGAGCTGGTTGGTGACCAGCACGACGAGCGTGCCGAAGAACACGGCCACCGCCAGGTGACGCAGCAGTGTGGAGCCGCGCGCCTCGCGTCCGGCCGGTGCGCCGGGGAGCAGCCGCCGCAGCGCCGACGGTGCGGCGGGGGCGACCTCGGTGGGGGTGCTCGTCACACGTGCCTCGCTCTCGCCGCGGAGAAGAGCCCGCCGGGGCGGACCAGCAGGACGGCCAGCAGCAGCACCAGGACGGCCAGCGGGGTGGTGTCCGGTCCCAGGTAGCCGGTGACGTAGGACAGGATCAGCCCGACCAGCAGGCCGCCGACGACGGCGCCGACCGGGCTGTCCAGGCCGCCGACCACGGCGGCGGTGAACGCGACCACGAAGACCAGGTCCATGGCGTGCGAGTGCAGGCCGAGTCCGGTGGGGACGACCAGCATCCCGGCCAGCGCACCGACCCCGGCGGCGAGCGCCCAGCCCAGCGTGAGCATCCGGCCGACGCTGACGCCGAGCAGCCGGGACACCTCGGGGGCGAACGCGGCGGCCCGCATCCGCAGGCCGACCGGGGTACGGGTGAACAGCAGCGCGAGCAGCGCCACCACCGTGAGCGCCGAGCCGAGCACCCACAGGTCGTACGGGGACAGCGCGGCCACCCCGGCGATGGTGAGCGCGTCGGTGTCGAACGGCGCCGGGGCGGGCCGGTAGTCGTTGCCGAAGACCATGCCGAGCACCGCCTGGATGACGAGCACCAGGCCGAGCGCGACGATCACCTGGTTGAGCGGGCCGCCGGGGCCGGCGAACCGCATCAGCACCCGCTCCACCAGCGCGCCCAGGGCCAGTCCGGACAGGATCGCGGCGGCCAGGCCCAGCCAGTACGAGCCGGTGGCGGAGACGACCGCGTACCCGACGTAGGCGGTGGCCACGGCCATCGCGCCCTGGGCGAAGTTGACCACCCGGGCGGCCCGCCAGATGAGCACCAGCGCGAGCGCGAACGCCGCGTAGACCGCCCCGGCGGCGAGCCCGTCGAAGGTGAGGAACCAGAACCGCTCCATCCGCGCCCCTTCCTAGAATCCGAGGTACGCGTGCCGGAGCTGGTCGTCGTCGCGCAGCCGGGCGGCCGGCGCGGCCGTCACGACCTGCCCGAGCGACATGACGATGCCCTGGTCGGCGACGGACAGCGCGGTGCGCACGTTCTGCTCGACGAGCAGCACGGTGAGCCCTCGTTCGTCGCGCAGCCGCCGCAGCAGCGCCATGATCTGCGCGGCCACCTTGGGCGCCAGCCCGAGCGACGGCTCGTCGAGCAGCAGCAGCCGGGGACGGGCGATCAGCGCCCGGCCGATCGCGAGCATCTGGCGTTCCCCGCCGGAGAGCTGGTGTCCGGCGTGGTCGCGTCGGCGGGCCAGCGCGGGGAACAGCTCGTACACCTCGTCCAGCGCGCGCCGGGCGTCGGCCCGGTCGCGCCGCCACAGCCCGCCCAGGCGCAGGTTCTCCGCCACCGTCAGCTCGGTCACCACGCCGCGTCCCTCCGGCACGTGCGCGAGGCCGCGCCGGACCAGGTGTTCCACCCGGACGCCGCGCAGGTCCTCGCCCGCGTACCGGACCCGGCCGCCGGTGGGCCGGAGCAGACCCGAGAGGGTACGCAGCAGCGTGGTCTTGCCCGCGCCGTTGGCGCCGAGCACGGCGGTGACGGTGCCGGCCGGGACGGTGAACGCGACGTCGCGCAGCACCGGCACCGGTCCGTAGCCGCAGCTGAGCGCCTCGACCTCCAGCACGGCGGTCACAGCGTGCTCCCCTCGGTCGGCACGTCGGCGCCCAGGTACGCCTCGGTGACCCGGGGGTCGTCGCGGATGCGCTCCGGCGGGCCGGCCGCGATCACCTTGCCGAAGTCGAGCACCACCAGTTCGTGGCAGACGGACATGACCAGGTCCATGTGGTGCTCGACGAGCAGCACGGCACAGCCGTCGTCGCGTTCGGGCAGCGCGCGGACCAGGTCGGCCAGCTCGGCCACGTCGTCGGCGCCGAGACCGCCGGCCGGCTCGTCGAGCAGCAGCAGCCGGGGGCGGGCGATCAGCGCGCGGGCCAGCGCGACCCGCTTGCGGACCGGGTACGGCAGGGTGGCCGGCGCCGCGTCGGCGTACTTCCCGATGCCCAGCTCGGCGAGCAGGTCCAGCGCCGCCGCGCGCAGCCGCCGCTCGTCGTTGTCGCTGCGGGGCAGGCCGAACAGCGCGGAGGCGAAGCCGGCGCGGGCGGTGTGGCTCGCGCCGGCGACCACGTTCTCCAGCACTGTGAGCCCGGCGAACAGCCCGACGCCCTGGAGCGTGCGGGCGATGCCGAGCCGGGTGAGGGCGTGCGGGCTGGGCCGGAACGGCCGGCCGTCCAGGGTGAGCGAACCCTCGGTCGGCCGGACGAAGCCGCAGACCACGTTGAACAGGGTGGTCTTGCCGGCGCCGTTGGGCCCGATCACGCCGACGACCCGGCCGGGCGGCACCCGCAGCGAGACGTCGTCGAGGGCGACCAGGCCGCCGAAACGTACGCCGACGTGGTGCAGTGCCAGGCCGTCGGCGGCTGTGGCCGGTGGGCTCATCGTCACCTCGTGCCGGTCGACGGAGCGGGAAAACTAATTACACCGGGAGTGTACTTTTCTCTGCCGCCGCGTCAATGCCCCGACGATCACGGTTCATTCGCCGGGGTTACCGGCCTCCAACGTGCACTGTCGGTGTGATCATCTCGGCATGCGGTCGCGGGCGCGGCGCAGGAACGTCTGCTCCGCCGCGTTACCCGTCCCGGCGATCGCCGCGTCGTACGCCGCCCGGGCCTGCGCCGGGCGGTCCAGGCGGCGCAGCAGGTCGGCCCGGATCGCGTGCCACACGTGGTAGCCGCCCAGGTCCAGACCGTCCACAGCGGCCAGCCCGGCCGCCGGTCCGCGTACCTCGGCCAGCGCGACGGCCCGGTTCAGCGCCACCACCGGCCCGGGCGCGACGGCCGTCAACTGGTCGTAGAGCGCCAGGATCTGCCCCCAGTCGGTGGCGGCGGCGGTGGGCGCGTCCGCGTGCACCGCGCCGATCGCGGCCTGGATCTGGTACGGGCCGGGCCGGCCCCGCCGCAGGCACCGGCGGACCAGTTCCTGCCCCTCGGCGATCAACTCCCGGTCCCACCGGCCGCGGTCCTGCTCGGACAGCGAGACCGGCACCCCGTCCGGGCCGGTCCGGGCGGCGCGGCGCGCCTCGGTGAGCAGCATCAGCGCGAGCAGGCCGAGCGCCTCCGGCTCGTCCGGCATCAACGTCACCAGCAGCCGGCCCAGCCGGATCGCCTCGGCGCCCAGTTCGGCGCGGCCCAGCCGCTCCCCCGCGCTCGCCGTGTGCCCCTCGTTGAAGATCAGGTACACCACGGTGAGCACCCCGCGCAGCCGGTCCGGCAGGTCCGCGTCGCGCGGCACCCGGTACGGGATACCGGCGTCGCGGATCTTCGCCTTGGCCCGGACCAGGCGCTGGGCCATCGTCGTCTCCGGCACCAGGAAGGCCCGCGCGATCTCGGCGGTGCTCAGGCCGCCGAGCAGGCGCAGCGTCAACGCCACCCGGGCGGGAGCGGCGAGCGCCGGGTGGCAGCAGGTGAAGATCAGGCGCAGGCGGTCGTCGGGCACGGGCCCCTCCTCGGCGGGCGGGTCGTCGGCGGCGTGCAGCAGGGCGGCCTCGGCGTGCCGCGCCTCCCGGGTCGCCTCGCGCCGCAACCTGTCGATCGCCCGGTTCCGGGCGGTGGTGATGATCCAGCCGGCCGGACTGGGCGGCGGTCCGTCGGCGGCCCAGCGCGTCACGGCGATCGCGAACGCCTCCTGGACCGCCTCCTCGGCGAGGTCGATGTCGCCGAGGAGACGGACCAGGACGGCTACCGCGCGGCCGTACTCGGCCCGGAAGACGCGTTCGACGTCGGTCATCCCTCGCCCTGGAACGGGCGGACCTCGATCGGCAGCGTGGTGGCCAGGGCGTAGCGGCGGCCCCAGTCCAGCGCGGCGTCCAGGTCCGGCGCCCGGATGACGGTGACGCCACCCAGGTACTCCTTGCCCTCGGCGAACGGCCCGTCGGTGACCAGCACCTCGTCACCGGCCGGGCGCAGCACGGTGGCGGTCTGCGGGTCGTGCAGGCCGTTGCCGAACACCCAGCACCCGGCCTCCCGCAGGTCCCGGCCGATGGCCTCGACCTCGCGCATCACCCCGGCCAGGAACTCCGGGTCCGGACGGCCCTGGCCGGCCGGCTGGTACATGCTGATCAGGTACTGCTTCATCGGCTTCTCCTCGTCACCGCCGGACGGCCCCGCGCCGTCCCTTCACCCTCCACACGAACGGTGGGCGCCCGTTTCGACACGCCGGTCCGGGTGAATCCGGCCGGGAGCGGGGTACGCCGACGCGTGCGCCGCCACCGGGTCGTCGTCGTGGGCGCCGGGTTCTCCGGCCTGGCCTGCGCGCTCGCGCTGGACGCGGCCGGCGCGCAGGTGCGGCTGCTGGAGGCGCGGGACCGCGTGGGCGGCCGGACACTGAGCCGCCCGCTGCCCGGCGGCGGCTGGCTGGATCTCGGCGCGCAGTGGATCGGCCCGACCCAGGACCGGATGTACGCGCTCGTCGCCGCGTACGGCCTGACCACCTTTCCCTCCCCCGCGTACGGTGCGCCGACGCTGCTGCTCGGCGGGCGCCCGGCCACCGGCGAACCGCCCGGGCTGTCCGGGCTGCTCGGCACGCTCGACGAGATGGCGGCCGGGCTCGACCCGGCCGCGCCGTGGCGGGCGGACGACGCGGTCCGGTGGGACCGGATCACGCTGGGCGGCTGGCTCGACGCGAGCGCGGCCGACCCGGTCACCGCCCGGTACGCGGGCCGGCTGCTCGCCGGTGGGCTGCTGGCCGCCTCACCGGACGAGGTCTCGCTGCTGCACATGCTGTTCTACCTGCGCAGCGGCGGCGGCACCCGGTCGCTGCTGCGCATGGCCGGTGGCGCCCAGCAGGACCGGCTGGTCGGCGGCCCGGCCGTGCTGGCCGAGCGGATGGCCGCCGCGCTGCCGCCGGGGAGCCTGTGCCTGCGCGCGCCGGTGGACGGCGTCGCGCAGGACGGCGACGGCGTGCGGGTGCGCGCCGGCGGCGAGACGTACCGCGGCGACGCGGTGGTGGTGGCGCTGGCGCCGGCGCTGGCCGGGCGCATCCGGTACGACCCGCCGCTGCCGCCGCTGCGCGACGGGCTGACCCAGCGGATGCCGATGGGTGTGGCACTGAAGGTGCACGCGCTCTACCCGGAGCCGTTCTGGCGCGCCGACGGCCGTTCCGGCGTGTCCAGCACCGACACCGGGCCGCTCACCGAGACGGTGGACAACTCGTTGCCGGACGCGCCGGGCGGGGTGCTCACCGCGTTCAGCTACGGGGCACAGGCCCGGGCGTTGCGCCGGCTGCCGGACGACGCGCGCCGGGACGCGCTGCGCGAGGCGCTCTCCGCGATCTTCGGCCCGGCCGCCGCGCGCCCCGACGACCTCGTCGAGTACGACTGGTCGGCCGACGAGTGGACGCGCGGCTGCTTCTGCGGCGTCCTGCCGCCCGGCGCGTGGTGTGCGTACGGCCCCGAGTTGCGGACGCCGGCGGGCCGGGTGCACTGGGCCGGCACCGAGACGGCGACCCGGTGGAACGGCTACCTGGAGGGCGCGGTGACCGCCGGCGAGCGCGCCGCCGCCGAGGCGCTCGCCCAGCTCGGCTGAGCACCCTATCCAGTGAGATTCTTCGATGCAATCTATTGAAAAGTTTCTCCGCCCTGTGACCTAATGACGACAGTTCCTTTCGTCATACTCCCGCCGCCGGAGCGCGGCAACCCCCAGGGAGGACAGATGCACCGTTCGATCCGATCGGCGCTGCGCGCGGCCGGAGCCGCGCTGCTCGCCACCGCCACCGTCGCCGCGGCGACCCTGTTCGGGGCGGCCCCCGCCGGCGCCGCCCCGGCCGGGCTGCCCGGCATGGACGTGTCCAGCTACCAGGGCAACGTGAACTGGTCCGGGGCGTGGGCCAACGGCGCCCGGTTCGCGTACGTCAAGGCGACCGAGGGCACGTACTACACCAACCCGTACTTCGCGCAGCAGTACAACGGCTCGTACAACGTCGGGATGATCCGCGGCTCGTACCACTTCGCCCGCCCGGACACCACGAGCGGCGCCACCCAGGCCAACTACTTCGTCGACCACGGCGGCGGCTGGTCGAAGGACGGGCGGACGCTGCCCGGCGCGCTGGACATCGAGTACAACCCGTACGGCGCGACCTGCTACGGGCTGAGCCAGGCGTCGATGCGCAGCTGGATCGCCTCGTTCGTCAACCAGTACTACGCCCGCACCGGCCGGTGGGCCACCATCTACACCACCACCGACTGGTGGAGCACCTGCACCGGCAACACCTCGCAGTTCGCCGCCAACAACCCGCTGTGGATCGCCAGGTACTCCAGCAGCGTCGGCACGCTGCCGGCCGGCTGGAGCACGTACTCGTTCTGGCAGTGGTCCTCCTCCGGGGTCTTCCCCGGTGACCAGAACGTCTGGAACGGCTCGCTCGACCGGCTGCGCGTCCTGGCCTGCAACGGACCCTGCTGACCCCGGCACGGGCGTGGCGGGCGGTGCCGGTCCCGCCACGCCCGGCCGTCTCTCTTCCCCAGGAGGCTGCGATGCCTGCCCATGTCCCCCGGCGGACCGTGCTGCGCGGCGCGGTCCTGCTCGGCGCCGCCGCCGGCGTCGGCGCGCTGACCCAGATCGGCTCCGGCCCCGACGCGCGGGCCGCCGCCACCCGGGTCGACCAGCCGACCATCGCCAACTGCGCGACCTGGGGCGCCCGCCCGCCCTCGTCGCCAGTGAGCGTGGTGGCCAGCCGGCCCAACAAAATCATCGTCCACCACACGGCGTTCCCGAACACCACCGACTACAGCCTCGCCCAGGCGTACCGCAACTCCCGCGACATCCAGAACCTGCACATGGACAGCAACGGCTGGCTCGACTCCGGGCAGCACTTCACCAACAGCCGGGGCGGCTACCTGACCGAGGGCCGGCACGGCAGCCTCTACGCGCTGCTGCACGGCCAGACCATGGTGCAGGGCGCGCACTGCGTCGGGCAGAACAGCCAGGCCATCGGCATCGAGAACGACGGCATCTACGTGGACGTGCAGCCGCCGCAGGCGCTGTGGAGCAGCCTGGTCACGTTCTGCGCGTTCACCTGCCAGCAGTACGGCATCGCGCCCACCGAGATCTACGGGCACAAGGACTTCAACGACACGCAGTGCCCGGGCCTGCTGCACGGCCGCCTGCCGGAGCTGCGCCGTACCGTCGCCGCCCGTCTCGGCGGCTGACCACGGGGGTACGCGGGGCGCCCGGGTGCGACGGGCGCCCCGCGTCGTGTCAGCGTTATTCCTCGCTTATATAAGCGTCGCCTGATATACATGGGTCGTGCACGCCTTCGACGTCCTCGGCGACCCGGTCCGCCGCCGGATCCTGGAACTGCTCGCCCACGGCGAGCAACCCGCCGGCGCGCTCGGCGAGACCGTGCGGCGCGAGTTCGGCATCAGCCAGCCCGCCGTCTCGCAGCACCTCAAGGTGCTGCGCGAGCACGGCTTCGCCACTGTGCGCGCCGACGGCACCCGCCGGCTCTACGCCGTGGACCCCGGCCCGCTGCGCGAGATCGACGCATGGCTGGACGGGTTCCGCCGCTTCTGGACGCCGCCACTGGCGGCGCTCGCCACCGAGCTGGCCCGGGGCCGCCGCGAACGACGGCTGCGCGAGGACACCACCGACGACGAGAGGACCGACCCATGATCGACGTGACCGGACAGATCAGCGCCGTCGAGCGCCACATCGGCGCCCGTACGCTCCCCGCCGGGCAGGCGCGGGTGCTCACCATCGCCCAGACGTACGACGCGCCGGTCGCCGACGTCTTCGACGCCTGCACGAACCCGGAACGCATACCCCGCTGGTTCCTGCCGGTCTCCGGTGACCTGAGCCTCGGCGGCCGCTACCAGTTGGAGGGCAACGCCGTCGGCACCGTCGAACGCTGCGACCCGCCGCACGGCTTCGCCGCAACCTGGGAGTTCGGCGGCGAGGTGAGCTGGATCGAGGTGCGGTTGCGCGAGGCGGGACCGGGGCGTACCCGCTTCGAGCTGGAACACGTCGCGCACGTCGACGACCAGCGGTGGGCCGAGTACGGTCCGGGCGCGGTCGGCATCGGCTGGGACCTGGCGCTGGTCGGCCTGGCCTCCCACTTCGCCGCCGACGGCACGGGCGTCGACCCGGCCGCCGCAGCCGACTGGATGGCCTCACCCGAGGGCCTGCGCTTCGTCACCGAGTCCAGCAACAGTTGGACGAGGGCAAGCATCGAGGCCGGCACCCCCACCGAGCAGGCACAAACCGCAGGCACCCGAGTAACCGCGTTCTACACAGGCGCCCCCACCCCCTAACCCCCTCCCCCGCCCTCCCCCTCCCCCTCTCCCTCTCCCTCTCCCCGTCGACGCTTCTATAGGTGGGCCGGTTCCGGGAGGTTGGTATCGGTAGGGTTCGACGTTGGTGATCTATGGGTGACTCATGCAAGATCTGGCCGCTGTCAGTTGGTGTGCCGTGGCGTCGACTTGT
>NZ_JAMHIU010000041.1:0-30049 GCF_023896895.1 Micromonospora sp. CPM1 | reverse complement strand
GACGGCCTGGCCACGGCCTGAGACGGCCTGGCCACGGCCTGAGACGGCCTGGCCACGGCCTGAGACGGCCTGGCCACGGCCTGAGACGGCCTGGCCACGGCCTGAGACGGCCTGGCCACGGCCTGAGACGGCCTGGCCACGGCCTGAGCGCCGGCTCAGTTGACACCTCGACTTCGGGTCGGGTTGGCTGGCTGGGCCGCTGAGGGCCTGCGCTCGGTGCTTTCGGCGTGAAGACGGCGGCGGTAGGGGAGGGCCGGGCATGTCCTGGGGGTGGAGCTGGTGCCGCGGCCCGGTGATCCGGTGGCAAGCCAGTCCCCGGGGTCGGACTGGCGCGGAAGACGGAAGCCCCGGCCTCGACGAACGCCATCCACGTCGGCTTCCGTACCCCGGCGCTACGATCGCCCGATGCTGACTGGCGTGCTTCTGGATGCCCTACTTGAGTGTCTGGTGTTCCTGGAGCTGAGCGATAACGATGTGGTCGATCCGGATGAGGCGGCGTCAGTCCAACATCGAGTGGCCGGCATTCTCGGTGCTCTGGGTCCGGACGAGCGTGAGGTGCTTACCAGGTTTGTGGGGGAGCGGGCGATTCAGGCGACCGGTGCCGTGCGTGAGCTCTTGGAAGAGCTGCCGGAGAGCTTTGGCCTCCTTGACGAGGACTGAGGGCCGATAGAGGCAACAGCGGCAGCTCTACGCTCCAACCGCCTCGACGGTCCTGACGGCGCGTGGGGCGGTGTCCCGGCGGCTGTCGGTGGCTCACCGCCCCGGCGCCGTAGGCGGCCGGGGCGGCTTGCCGCAGGCCGGGCTTGCCCGCCCCGCGCCGCGCGGAGCGCGGTGCCTTGATCCTAATGAGAGCTTTTCGGCAGCGACGCTCGCACACGTTTGCGGATATCCGTTTGTAGGCTACGCGGATGGCCGACAAAGGCGCTGGGAGTCCTGGCGATCTGATCGACTACGCCCCATGCTTAAGTCCGATGAGGTTTAGTCTTGCTCTCATCTCATTCGTCAGTTCCTCTTGATGACACCCGTGGGTTCGGTTCGACGGCTTCGTCTACTACCTGTCGGGCATTCGGAATTCTGCTGTAAACCCCGTCCATCAGACGCAGTAGATGGTCGGTGGCCTCCAGTATGCCGACCGGATTTTGGTGTTCGGGAAACGTCCTGCTGGTCCAAGTGTTCAGGGCTACCCCAGCGAACGTCGACAATTGGGCAAGGAAGCCCAAGGGGTGATCGCCGATGTCTCCTGCTGGCTGCTCAACGCTGAGGAGTTCCGTCAGTTTGTGGATAATGTCAAAGCGAGTGGTAAACCCCGGATGGGTCGCAGCAGAATCAAGCTCCACCCACGATTCTTCAACGTGAGCAAGGGCCACGAGAGCAAGAGTGGAGCCCGCTACGGCTCGATACAGGTCCGGAAAGCTCGGCGTGCCCTCTGTTGCGCCAGCGACGATCAGGTATGCGAGGATATCCGCCTGGATCTCCTCCCGCTGGGACTGGTTGAGCTGCACCAAGGAATCAAAGATTTTAAGGCGTTCGATCGTCTCGTCTACAACGATCTTGGCTTTGCGCTTATCGCGCTTAGTGACGGTATGCCCGAGAAGGTGATGCGCCAATTCATGGGCTATGACGAAGGATTCGGCGGCGTCAACCATATCCTCGTGTAGGGCCTCCCGGCCTTTCGCTCCGAGGGCTGCAATCGGGTTGGCGGTCCTGACGAGGCGATGGTCGGTCCACTGGGCCTTGGCGGCATCGAGTTCATTCCAGGGCTTGGAGAATCGTCTATTGAGTTCATCGACCATTCTGTCGAGTTCGGGGCGATTCGCGCTGATGTCCCCGTAGAATGACTTAATATTGTGGAAGAACTCGTCGTAGGCTGCGGCGTACGCCGTCAGAGTGAACGAGTATTGAATGTTTATCTCTATGACTCCCGCTTGGCGCTCAGTCCAAGCTTTGGCATTAAGATCTCCTTTCATTACCCTGCCAACGAAGACATTGTTTGCCAGCGCTCGCCATTCATTGGGAATGCTAGATATTAGATTCTTTATTGTCAGTGAAAGCTGTGGGCAGTTTGAATGTTCAGGTTTGAACTCTAGGGCTCGCGACAACAGATTTTCGGGCAGGGGTTTGCCGGCGTGCCGGAAAAAGTAAATCCAAAAGTTTAGGTCGGAGGGCATTCGGTGTTCGTGGAAAAACTTACCGCGCGATTTTTTCAGGTCGGCCACAACGTTGAGGATACTGAGCTGCCCGGCGGGATGGTGGGCCGACACGCGGGCTTCAACCCTTGTGCCAAGGTGGCTGCCATTGCCGAATGGTGCCATTCGGCGCGAATGATACTCAAGTCTTAATAGGCTAGATTTTATCTGCTTTGTGTGCTCCGGCTCGCTGGTGGACGATCCGTCGCACCCCTGCCTTGAAAACGAACAACTCTCTGCGAGCGGTGGCGTCGCCTTTAGCGTCTAGCTGGTAGCTATCTAGCCATGCCCAACCGTCATAGGTGCTCTACTCTGTGCGGACCTTGATGAGGCGGAAGGAGATCGGCCGTATGAATTGAGGGCTGGCTGCGCGGTCTAGGTGTAGAAGGTCACCCGCTTTCATGCCGGCCCTTCCTGTCTCGCCAGGCGCGTACGGTTACACCGGCCGCTGCGAGGCGGGAGCAGCCGTCATCGACGCACTTCGAGCAGACGGAGCGGTGGTGAAAGTCGATGACGTAGCCGGCCATCAGGACGGGGAGCGGGGGTTCTGGCTGTTGCTCGGGGACCAGCACGGCTCACCTCTGGTTGAGGCGTTTGAGGGCGGCCGACGAAAGCAGAGCGCCGGCTCTGGTCATCAACGGCTTCTCGGGAGCGGAAACGGCGGCTCGGCCGACCCACTTCTGTGCCTGAGGAGTGCGCGTGGATGAGACTCCGTCGCCCTGGTGCTGCGTCAGCACATCGACGACTTCCCGCCCGTGGCGCTCACCCTGCCGTGGGAGAACCCGGCCGACGATGAGCGGGTGACGGTGTCGCTGCTGTTCACCACGACCCGGCGCGGTGCGATCAACCGGCACACCTTCGACGACAAGAGTTGGCGACCCGCCGTACGGGCGGCCGGCATCACTCCGACCCGGGCAACCGGCATGCACGCGCTGCGCCACTTCTACGCCTCGTCGCTGCTCGACGCGGGGGAGAGCATCAAGGCCCTCGCGTCCTACCTCGGCCACGCCGACCCCGGGTTCACGCTCCGGTTCTACACGCACCTGATGCCGGTCAGCGAGGAACGCACCCGCCGGGCCATCGATGATCTGTTCCTTGACTGAGCCGTAGGAACCCGTTGCTGAAGATGGCCCCGAGCCTAGCGTCAGGCACCCCAAACGCGAGGTTTCGCCCCAAGGACGGGCCGTTCTCACTCGACATCCGGTGTGGGTGCTTGCGAAGGTGTACCTATGGTCGCCACTGAGTCTGACTCGCGGAACAGAGTATGGAGTCGGCTATTAAAGACGATGCCCCCGGTTCGAGTTCAGTCTCTTCGAATAATTGAGTCAAAGATATTCGAAGAGCAGATAATCGAATTTGATTCGGTGAACTGCGTTGTTGGCTCTCACGGGTCCGGTAAAACCCTCCTCCTTCGGTTGATCGAAGCGGCCTTTGGGTACAGTAGTCACACTCCGCCGTTCGTTGGCGGCAGTCGGCAGTTCGAGTTCGACCCAGAGCCTGTTGCAGGCGTTGTTGAGCTAGTCATCTCCGTGGGGGGCGAAAAAGAAATCCGCCAAGTCGTCGATCTATCTCTAAGCGAACGCGATCGTGCTGAAATCTGGGCGCGCAAGCTGTCGCCAAACTTTTGGCCAGCTTTTGCCAGTTCAGCGGAATTGGCAAATAACTTCATCTGGTACTACCAGCAACTACCTCACAGTCGGGATCATGTGCTACACGAGCACCGATTCAAGGCCATCGAGTTGGCGGCCCTGAAGGCGATCCTGGGTAGGAGGTATGAGTCGGTACTCGTGCAGACGCTTTTACTCGATGAGGGCTTGGACGACAATAGCTGGTATTCTCAAGGCCCCTTCGTGACGGCGGTGACTGAAATTGGGGAGACGGACAGCACGAAGTTCAGTCTAGGTGAACTGTGGGTACACCAAGCCCTCTGGGAGCAGCGCAGGCTGCAGGCCGGGTGCCTCTTCATGCTGGACGAGCCTGAATCTTTCCTAGCGTTGCGAGGGCACCGAGCTTTCGTGGACGAGGTGGCGCGGCGTGCGCTGGAGCAGAAACTACAGCTTGTTGTGGCGACGCACTCGCCTCAGGTTCTCTCCCGGTTCCCCGCCGCGAACGTGCGTATGTGCGTTCGAGGGTCGGCGGGTAGGATTCGTGTCCTAGTGCCCAGTTCCCTCGAACAGGTCAATCGGGTGGTCGGGGTGGAGGTGCCCCTAACTGGAACTGTGCTTGTAGAGGACGCATTTGCTGCGTCGGTTCTTGGGGCAATATTCGGTTTCCTTGATTTCCCAAGTGGAAGTATTGAGATCGTGTGTGCAGGTGGAAAGGATGAGGTTGTTGCGGGAGTAAGGATCCTTTCTAACTCCTCTCGGTTGCACGTATACGGTGTTCTAGATGCTGATCAGCGTGAACTTGCTGGGAAGTTCGAGGGTCTCTTCTCCCTGCCAGGAGAGCTGGATCCAGAACAAGAGTTGCTGCGCTTTGCGCTGCGGGCCACTGACGAAGTGGCGGTCGCACTGGGGCGAAGCGAGGATGGCTTGCTAGCGGCCCTCGATGGCTATGAGTTCTTCGATCACCAGTACTGGCTTGGCCGGCTCGCGGCCGAACTTGGTCTCGATAAGGGGTTCCTGGTCAACGTACTCATTCGTCTTTGGCTTCAGCAGGAAGGCATTCACTCCCAAGCTGTCGAGTTGGTTGCCGCCCTTGCGAAGGGGCGTTGATTGTCAGCACCTGACGGCCTGGGGGCCGCCTACAGAGGCCTTTGCCAGGCTCCGTCCCAGGTCAGCGGGGGTGCGATGATCTTAATCCGGCGTACAGGTCGACTCGTCCGTCGCCCACCAGCTCACAGAAGCCCTGACGCACGACCTGGCCGAGCCGCTGGCTTCCGTAGCGGTCTTGGTGGTCCCATTCGTGGATGAGGTGGGACGAGTGCGTGCCGGAGCTGCTGGCGCACCTGGGGGAGATGGGCCTGGTCGGGCTGGTCAAGATTGACGGGGAGCGGGAGCGCAAGCCCTGGACCGTGGTGATCTCGGGTCAGCGGCTCGACGGTGTGTCGATCAGGGTCGACGGCCACAGCCTCGACTACTGCCTGAAGCATGCGGTCGCCGCGCTTCACGAGCGCTTCCCGGACGAACTCGCGCTGAACTGAGCTCTGGCTGTGGGGCGGTGTCTCGGCGGCTGTCGGTGGCTCACCGCCCAGGCCAGCGAGGAACGCACCCGGCAGGCCGTCGACCGCCTGTTCGAGCCTGGTTCCGGAGATGCGGGAGCGCATCGTGAGAGCGACCGCCAGGATCTTGTCGCCGGCTACCGACGGCTGCCAGGCTCCCCCGATGACCTTGTTTCTCATGATCGAGACGACGCCCGGTGAGTATTCGCTCCTGTTGAACGCGGGGACAACGCCGGTCGACGACCTGATCGAAGAACTCGATCACGAGCCCAACGGGTACTTCTGGGAGGGCGTGGCGCAGGTTCTCGTCAGCACGGAGGCTCAGTCCCTCGACGGCCGATTCGTCTACGCCTGCGAGGGTGACACGTTCTGCGCCCACGGCACGGACCGAGGGGCGCTGGAAGAGCTGGAAGCGCGGATGACCGCGGTTGCCACCGACGGCGAACGCATGCGGCGGCTGATCACGGACGCCGAGGCGAGCGGCTTCGAGTTCGACGACTGACCGTCAAAGCGGCCGGTCCGGCCCGCTTCCGCGCAGCCCGGACGCCCTGACGACGCCCTGATCTCGGCGGTGTGTGGCGGAAGATCGGGGACTCGACTCAGCGATGACCTGATACCGCGCAAGCATCGACAGCCTGTTCGGTTCGGCTGTCGGAGAAGAGCTTCCGTGACAGCGGTATACCCCTGGCCCAGACGACGTCACCCGTCGTCTCGGCGGTGCTGCCTCCGCGCGGCGTCGTCCAGCCCAACCGGCCGCACGTCGTCGGGATCATCCGACGGCCGCCTTGCGGTCACCCGCTATCGGAACTCGTGGACGACCTCGATCGAACCGACGATGTGCGCGTTGAACTCGTCGAGTTCCTCGGCTGCAACCCACAGCATCGGAGTGGCGGATCCGCCGAAGGACCGCGTCGAGTAGCGGCTCAGGAAACCTGTCTCGACGTGGAAGCGGGCCACGTAGCGCACGGGTCCGAACAGGTTCCAGTTCTGCGCAGCCCTGATCGCGTAGTCCTCGTCGAGCATCGGGAAGAAGTGGGTTTGGTGTGGCCGGAGCGCCGGCCACCTGCGCCCGCCTGCCTCGCGGACGAGGCGGAGTTCCTGCTGTCCCATGGGGCGCCACAGCGCTGTCGTTACGTGGCTGCTCACGTCGCTCTCGCTGCCGTGGTCGGTCGTGAAATCAGGCAGTACCGCCGCTACCGCAGGATCGAACATCCACAGCATGGCGCTGCCTCGCTCGACCGACGTGCTCGAATGCTGCTGTCACCAACTCCGCTCGCCGCCACGCAAGTCCTCAGCCCACGAAAGCGCCCGGCGGACTACGGCTTGTGTCAGCCCCTCTGCGGGGTCGACGTCGACCAACAGCGTCGCTGCCGTGCGCCCCTCGGCCCAGGCATGCGCCTCCGGCGTCAACGCGTCGTCGATCCATACCGCAGGCCGTGAGCCGACATAGCTGGCGATGGCAGGCACCTTCTCCCGTGGCTCGAACGGGATCGGAGGAAAGCCGATCACGGGTAGCTCCGGAAGTTGTAGCACCGGCGCGAGAAACTGGTTCGCCTCGGCGCCCCACCCGGTCGCCCAGACCATGTCGAACCGGTCACCCAGATCCCGGAGCCACGCCGCGTGAGCGCGGCACAGTCGTACCGGCTCCTCGTCCGGGAAGAAGTCGAACTCCTCGTAGCCGGATGGCAGCGGTCTGCCCCGAACGGGTTGAGAACCCCGTCGACGTCCAGCAGGAGGAGAGGCAGACCGCGTGACATGACTGCCACAGTACGGAGCCGGCGTGCAGGCCGAGTCGTCCGTCGCCTGCCATGACCGCCGGCGCTACAACTCACGCCATTCTCGTGCCAGGCCAGCATCGCCCGTGCGGACGAACTCCTCGACGACCCGCCAGGCGCGTTCCAGGTCGAGGACGAAGTTTGCGGTGAACCGGACCGGCTCGTCCAGGATCAGTACCCCGGCATCCGCCACCGCAGGCTCGTCGGCGGCCAGCAGGGACACGGCATCCTCGTCCGCGATCAGTTGGACGACCGCCGCAGACCCCGTAAACCCGAGCGTCAGCACCGGGAATGCGGCGTCGCCCCGTACTTCGAGGTAGCCGCGCCCCTGGGCACGCAGTTCCTCGAACCGCTCGATGAGACTCGCGACGCCCGACCGCTCCATCGGCACGAACCTCCCTGACGTGGGAGACGTGGCACTCCACGAGATGTTCACCCGGCGACCTCCTCGACGATCACCAGGCTATGGCTCCGCATCGGCCGCCGAATTCGCACGAGCGGTACGCGGTGGCGGCGCTAGCATCGGCTACCCGTCACCGTGGGCGGGCACAGGAAGAGGGCGGCGATGGCAGACGTGTCGGTCGAAGTGCCGTCGCCCCTGCGCAAGTGCGTCGTCTTCTGCGAGGTCGAGTGCGTTCGCGGGTGCTGCGGGATCGACGCCGTCTCCACCGACCCCGCTCTCATCAAGGACTGGTGCCGTCAGGCGGGTCCGGCCGCGGTGATCGAGGCCCGCCTTCAACTGGCCGAGCTGATCGAGGTGGTCGAGGACCGCTCCCATTGCGTCACGTCGGACTTCCTGAACCACCGCACACATGACGAGGCCGCACGGCGTGAGTTGCTGGACTTCCTGACCGCGCTCGATGCCGGACTGGCGGCCGGCGACGTGTTGTGAGCGGTCGAGGCTGTCGACCCCGAGCGCGCGGATCGGGTCGATTCACGCCGGCAGTGGTCGCGTCGCCATTCGATCTCGAACCAGCTCACTCATCCCGCAGCGGAGGGGGCAGCGGCGCTTCTCCCCGCAGTGCCATCCCGGCCAGTTCGGCACGCTCGGGATGCAGGAGGTTCTCGCGGAGCGGGTGACGCGGCACGTTGATGCACCGCTGGCCCGCCACCGCCTCGCAGACCGGGCACTGGAGGAACAGGCCGCACTGCGGCACCAGCTCGCCGCCCTGAGCCAGCGCACCCCGGCCGATCTTGACGATCGCCCGGTACAGCTCGTCGTCCTGATGCCGGGCTGCGCCGGCTGCCACCTCCCGCATGCCCTCCCAGAACAGTTCTGCGGCCCTCGGTTCGTCGATGTCGATGTCGATACGCACGATCGGGAGTACCCGCCCTCGGCGCGGTGGAACATCTCCCGCCAGACCTTGCGATGATCCAGTGATGACCTCCTACGTGTCCCACACCACCGTGGACTGTGCCGACGCCTACGCCCTGTCCCGCTGGTGGGCATCGGTTCTCGACTACCGCGAGGACCCGGACGACCCGAACGAGCCGGGCCATGAGGAGTGCATGATCTACTCGCCGGACGGGCGGCACCGGCTGCTGTTCATCGAGGTGCCGGACGCGAAGCAGGTCAAGAACCGTATCCACCTCGACCTGCGCCCGGTCGAGGGGACGCGCGACGAGGAACTGGCCCGGCTGACCGGGCTGGGCGCGGCAGTGGTGGCCGATCGGCGCAACTCTGACGGCACCGGCTGGGCGGTGCTCGCCGACCCGGAGGGCAACGAGTTCTGCATCCTCCGCAGCGACGCCGAGGTGGCCGCCACCCGATCGTGACAGCGACCGAACGGTCGCCCCCGGCTCCAGCCGCCGATCTTGGAGTTGTGGCACCTCTCGAACTTCGCGGATGGGGCGTTACAGGCGCCACAACTCCAAGATCGACGAGCGCGGGCCACGAGGGCGCGCGGCGGGGACGGCGCGGGGTTTGCGGGCTTGTGTGGCACGCTGCGGTGGTGATCGAGCTTGCGGACATCCAGGCGGCCGCCGACCGGATCGCCGACGTCGTCGTGCACACCCCGACCGTGCCCAGCCCGGGGCTGACCGAGCTGCTCGGCGTGCCGGTCACCGCCAAGCTGGAGCTGCTGCAACGTACCGGCTCGTTCAAGGCCCGGGGCGCGGCGGCGAAGCTGCTCGCGCTGGACGACGCGGAGCGGGCGGCCGGGGTGGTAGCGGTCAGCGGCGGCAACCACGGCATCGCGGTCGCGGTGATGGCGGGCGCCCTCGGCGTGGCGGCGACAGTGGTCATGCCCCGCACGGCGCCGGCGCGCGCGGTCGAGGTGGCCCGCGCGGCCGGGGCGGACGTGCGGCTGACCGAGGACATGGCCGGCGCGTTCGCGCTGATGAACCGGCTGCGGGACGAGGGCGTGACGCTGCTGCACCCGTTCGACGACCCGATTGTGCTCGCCGGGCAGGGCACTGTCGGGCTGGAGTTCGCCGACGACGCCGGTGAGCTGACCGACGTGCTGGTCAGCATCGGCGGGGGCGCGCTGATCTCGGGAGTGGCGGCGGCGCTGCGGGCGCTCCGGCCGGGGGTACGCGTCTGGGGCGTGGAGACCGAGGGCGCGCAGGCGATGTCGCAGGCGATCGCGAAGGGCGGCCCGGTCGAGGTGCCGCTGTCGTCGATCGTCACCACGCTCAGCGCGCCGAGCGTCTCGCAGCTCACCTACGACCATGTGACGGCGCTGGTCAGCGACGTTCTCGTGGTCTCCGACGCCGAGGCGGTGCGCGGCACTGTCCAGTTGGCCGAGCACGCCAAGGTGTGGGCCGAGCCGGCCGCCGGGTGCCTGCTGCCCGCCGCCCGCCGGGTGATCGAGCGGGTGGGGGATGACGCCCGGCTGGGCCTGGTGGTCTGCGGCGGCAACACCACCGTCGCCGACGTGACCACGTGGGCCGGCCGCTTCGGCGTCTGACCCGCCGCACCCACCGCCGCACCACGCGACCGCCGCGCCGAGCGCGCGACCGCGCCAGGCGGCGGCCACCGCGCAAGACGCGCGACCACCGCGCCAGAGCACGCGACCCCGCCAGGAGGCCACCGCACAAGACGCGCGACCGCCGCGCCACAGAACCCGGGGGTACGCCGGCCGCCTCCGGTCCGGACGGGTGGGACCGGGACGACCGGCGTACGTCAGGACGTGGCCGGAGTGGCCCCGTCGAGCAGTTCGGCGAGCCGGGCCGCTGTGGTCGGGGCGTGCAGGTGCAGCCGCGCCACGTTGATGCTGTCCGTGCCGATCACGGCGAGCAGCGCCTGCCCGTTGATCGCGTAGACGCTGAGGTAGCCGCCCGCGTTGCGCACCGTGGACTGCTGGAAGTCGCCCTGTCCGAGCCGCGACCCGACCTGGCGGCCGAGCCCGTACATGGTGGCGGCGAGCGCGGCCAGGTCGTCCGGGTCGGCGCCGTTCTGCAGGTTGTGCGTGACGAGCAGCCCGTCGACGCCGCCGAGGACGCAGCCGTGCACGCCGGGGATCTGCAACCGCAGGGCGGAGAGTTCCTGGGCGATGGCCGGGTAGGGCAGCGCCGGGTTGCCGGCCAGCGACTGTGGGAGCGCCCGTGGTGGCGGCAGGGTGCCGGCCTGGGCGCGCGTACGGCGGGGGAGGTCGTCCACCCGGCTCACAGTTCCAGGCTCTCCTCGATCGTGCGCAGTTGGTGCCGCGCCATCGCGAGGTTGGCCCGGCTCTTGCTCACCATCAGGTAGAGGAACAGGCCCTTGCCGGTGCGGTTGCTCAGCGGGCGGATCAGGTGGTACTGGCTGCCGAGCGTGATCAGGATGTCCTCGATCTCGTCGTCGAGCTTGAGCATCTCGATGGTGCGCAGCTTGGCGCGTACCACGTCGGTGTTGCCGGCGGCGGCGACCGTCAGGTCGATCTCGCCGGTGCCCCCGGCGACGCCGAGGGTCATGCCACTGGTGTAGTCGACGAGCGCGGCCCCGATCGCGCCGTCGATGTTCATCGCGTTCTTCAGCGCGATGTCAAGGTTGCCCACGATTTTCTCTCTCCCCAGCTCGGGCCGCTGTCCGCCGGAGCGGGCGGGCAGCGGATTCGGTCCGTCGAGGCTCGCATATGGAGTCCCGGCCTGCATCCGGGCCGCTGGTGATCCACCTGAGCGGTCCCCGCCGGACCGGCCGCCGGTCCCGCCAAAGGGACCACGGCGTCCCATTGCCGATCACCGTTTGTCCTGCTACGACAGTGCCCCCACCCTATGTAGAGTTCCGATAGAGTAGGCCCGTGCGACTGACCGTTCCGGTGGCGAAGGTGCTCTCGGCGCTGCTCGCCGAGCCCGGGGCGCCGCGCTACGGCCTCGACCTGATGCGGCTCACCGGCCTGTCCAGCGGGACGCTCTATCCGGTGCTGCACCGCCTCCGGGCGGCCGGCTGGCTCGTCGCCGACTGGGAGGACGTCGACCCGGTCGCCGCCGGCCGCCCGGCCCGCCGCTACTACCGGCTGACCGGCGAGGGCATCCGGTCGGCCCGGCTGGCACTGGCCGAGCTGCGTGCCCTCGTATCCGTTGAGCGTGCCGGCGCGGACCCGGCCGGGGCGCCCGCGTGGTGACGCGGCGGGTGGCCGCCTTGCTGCTGCGGGTCGCGGTGCGCCGCTGGCCGGCGGAGCTGCGTGCCGGCCTGGCCCGGGAGTGGGCCGCCGAGCTGCACGAGCTGGCCCGGACCGGCCGGCGGTGGGGGATGCTTCGGTTCTCCGCGAGCCTGGCCGCCAGCCGGGCCGCCCCGCCACTGACCGGCCGGGCCGGGGCGCGGCGGCTGGGGCTAACCGCGGGGGTGTTGCTGCTCGCGCCGCCGGCCTGCGTCGCCGTTCTCGTGCTGGCGGGCGCGGTGATGGGCCTGACCCACGGGTGGCTGGAGATGCGCGTGCCGTGGGCCGCCGCCGCGCAGTTGCCGACCTGGTCGGCGCTCACCGCGCTGCTCGGCGTGGCGCTCGCGCTCGTCGTCGGCCAGGCCGCGCGCCGGACCGTACGCGTGGGGGCGCTGCCCACCGCGCTCGGCGTGGTGCTGCCGATCGCCGCGACGGTGACCGCCACGCTGGCGCTGCTCGCCGCCCGGGGCGAGAGCCGCGTCCGGGAGAGCGTGCCCGGGCTGCTGCTCTGGCTGGCGCTGCTGGTCCCGGCGCTCTGGGCCGCCGGGGCGCTGGCGCGCCGGGGTCGGGTCCGGGCCGCGTGGTCGGCCGGGCTGCTCGGCGCGCTGGTGGCGGCCGACGCGGCGGTGGTGCTCGCGGTGGTCACCTCGATCCCGGCCACCGCACCCGTGGCGGACGGCCTGCCGCCGGACTCGGTGGACCGGATCTCCGCGCCGCTCTGGCTGCTCACCTGCTGGACCGACTCGTCGTTCGGGCTGCCCCGGCCGACCGGGTGGGAACGGTTCCTCATCACCGACCGGGTGCTCGTCGAGCCGATGTTCCACCTGGCCTGCACGCCCTACGCCCTGGCGTACGCGATCGCGGCGGCCCGGCCGGCGCCTGCCGCCGTACCCGGTCCGGCGTCCGTCCCGGCCCCCGCCTGACCGTCAGGCGTTCCAGCTCAGCGCCCGGCCGGCCCGCTCGTAGTGCCCGGCCAGCTCGGCGTCGATCCGCGCGGCCCGTTCCTCGGTGAGCGTCACCGCCGGGTCCTGCCAGGGCCGCGCGCCGAGCATCCGGTGCCGCAGGCCGGTCGGCGGGTGGGTGGCGAACAGCGAGGTGTCCTCCCGCACGGTGAGCTGGCGTTCCAGCGACAGCCGCCCGGCCGCCGCGTCCAGCGCGCGTCCCGTCTCCACCCGCCAGGTGTCCGGCCCGTGGCCGCCGCGCACCGCGTTGCGCACCGCCGTGGCCACCGATTCGGTCCGCAGCAGCGTGTCCAGCAGCCGGGTCGCGCCCGCCGTGCCGCCGGCGCGGGCGGCCATCTCGTCGGCCAGGTACTCGGCCCGCTGGCTCTCCCGCAGCGCGGTGGCGACGAGCACCACGTGCCCGGCGAACAGGAGCCGCGACAGCGTCCAGGACGCCAGGTGCCCGAGCCACTCGCCGACCATCACCAGCAGCCCGCCGCCGTCCGACCCGCCCCGGGGCCGGAACAGGTCGGCGGCGTTGCCGAGCATGGTCAGCGCCGGCTGGGTCACCGGCCCCCGGCGTACGTCGCCGTTGACGAAATGGCCCAGCTCGTGGCCCAGCAACGCGACCCGTGCCGGTCCGTCCAGGGCGCCCCACAGCGGCAGTCCGAGACCGAGCACGCGCCGCCGGCGCAGTCCCACCGACGTCGCGTACGCGTTGATGTCGCCGTCGACGCCGATCACGTGCGGCATCGGCGCGCCCACCGCTGTGGCCACCTCCCGGACCAGGGCGTGCAGCTGCGGCGCCTCCCGTTCGGTCAGCACGTCCAGGTCCCGGTCGAGCCGGCCGAAACGCGGCCGCAGCGCCACCGCGAGCGCGAGGAGCGCCACGCCGCCGACCACCGCGAGGTTCGGGAATGGGTACGCGAACAGCAGCCACACCCCGGCCACGGCGAGTCCCGCGACGCCGAGCAGGAGCAGTACCGAGATGCCGGCGACGAGCACGCCGGTGAGCCCCGGCCCGGTCGACTCCAGCGACCGGCCGAGCAGGGTGGCGTACTGCTGGCGGGTGAGCCGCGCGGCGAGCCGGTGGGTCCGCCGGTCGACCCATGACCAGCCGAACTCCGGCGGCTGGCGGCGCGCGTCGTAGGTGTCGAGGTTCCAGTCGCAGCCGGCACACCAGGGCAACGCCCCGTCCAGCGACACCGGCGTCGCGCCGCATCGCGGACAGGCCCCCGTGCCCGTCGTCGTGGTGATCACGAGCGCCGATCCTGTCCGGTTCCCACCCGCGCCGGTACCGGCCGTTCGGACGAGTGCGGGCATCTCCGGGTCTTCCGCCGTTCCCCGCCGCAACCGCCCCGACCAGGTCTAATGTGGAGAAGGACGTGACTATTTGTGCCGTTCCGGTGGCGGCCGGGCGGTTCCCGGTGCACAGTGATCGCATGAGCGACGACGGAAGTGGTGGGCACTACTACTGGTGCACGCGACACCACCGGGTCGAGACCGATGCCGACGTGTGCCCCGCCAAGCACGTTCTCGGACCGTACGCCTCAGCCGCCGACGCGGACAACGCCCTGCAGAAGGTGCGGGAGCGGAACGACGCGTGGGACGCCGAGGACGCCCGTTGGGCCGGGGAGGGCCGCTAGACGGCGCGGGAGGGCCCGCGTCGAGGTGATCCGTGCTCCCGCGAGGGCGGGAGCACGTCCCCAGGAAAGGGAACCGAGATGGCCGAAGCACAGCAGGCCACCCGCCCGGCCGCGAAACGGACGACCGCGAAGAGGACCGCCGCGGGCAGGACGACGACGGTCACCAAGGCGTCGCCGAACGCCTCGGGCGCCGGCGCCGGACGGACACCGGCGAAGAAGGCGGCGGCCAAGAAGGCAGCCGCCAGGAAGGTCGTGTCGGCGGCCCGCAAGGCGCCGGCCACCAAGGCCACCACCAGCAGGACGACGGCGAAGAAGACCGCCGCCCGTACGGCACCGGCCGGCCGGGCCGCCGCCAAGAGCGCGCCGGCCAAGAAGACCACGGCGAAGAAGACGACCGCGAAGAAGACCACGGCGGCCAAGAAGACGGCGGCGGCGAAGAAGACCACAGCGGCCCGGAAGACCACGACGGCCCGGACCACCGCCACCGCGAAGAAGGCGCCGGCCCGCAAGACGACGGCGGCGAAGAAGACGACGGCGGCCAAGAAGACCACCGGCGCGCGGAAGGTCACCTCGGCGGCGAAGAAGACCACCGCCGCCAAGAAGACCACGGCGGCGAAGAAGGCGCCGGCGAAGAAGACCACCGCCTCGACGCGTCCCACGGCGCGCAAGGCGGCGGCGAAGAAGGCGCCCGCGCGCAAGACCACGACCGCGCGCAAGACCACCACCACGGCGAAGAAGACCACCGCCGCGAAGAAGGCGCCGGCCCGCAAGAGCACCGCCGCGAAGAGCACCGCCGCACGTAAGGCGCCGGCCCGCCGCGCCTGACGCCGCGGACACCGCTCCCTCCCGGGGAGCGGAACGTGCGGGGCGCTGTCAGGATTGACCGCGTGGTGATCCGACGCGTACTGGCGCCCCGTATCGACTTCGGCGCGCTGCGCCGCGAGCTGGGACTGCCCGAGAGCTTCCCGGCCGCGGCGCAGCGCGAGGCCGACGCGGCCGCCGCCGCGCCGCCACCGGCGGTCGCCGACCGGACCGACATCCCGTTCGTCACCGTCGACCCGGCGACCTCGCGCGACCTCGACCAGGCCATGCACCTCACCCGCCGTCCCGGCGGCGGCTACCGCGTCCGGTACGCGATCGCGGACGTGCTGACCCACGTACGCCTCGGCGGTGACCTGGAGGCCGAGACGTGGCGCCGGGGGCAGACGGTCTACCTGCCCGACGGCAACGTGCCGCTGCACCCGCACACGCTCAGCGAGGGGGCGGCCAGCCTGCTGCCCGACGCCGACCGGGCCGCCGTGCTCTGGACCGTCGACCTGGACGCCGACGGCGGCACCGTCGCCGTCACGCTGGAGCGGGCGCTGGTGCGCAGCCGGGCCAAGCTCGACTACGGCGGCGTGCAGCGCGACGCCGACGCCGGCCGGCTGCCCGAGCCGATCGCCCTGCTGCCCGAGATCGGGGCGCTGCTCACCGCGCGCGGCCTGAGCCGGGGCGCGATCAACCTGCCGCTGCCCGAGCAGGACGTCGAACCCGACGGCGACGGGTGGCGACTGGTGCTGCGCGGCCCCGGCCCGATGGAGGAGCACAACGCGCAGATCTCGCTGCTGACCGGCATGGCGGCGGCGGACATCATGCTGGCCGGCCGGATCGGGCTGCTGCGCACCATGCCCCGCCCCCGCCCGGAGGCGGTCGAGCGGCTGCGGCTCGCCGCCGGCCCGCTCGGCGTGCCCTGGCCGGACGGCACACCCGTGGGCCAGGTGCTCGACGGCCTTGACACCTCCCAGCCCCGGGTGGCCGCCTTCGTCGACCAGGCCGCCGAGCTGATGCGCGGCGCCGCGTACACCGCCTTCGACGGGGAACTGCCCGAGCAGCCCGGGCACGGCGGGGTGGCGGCCGCGTACGCGCACGTCACGGCGCCGCTGCGACGGCTGGCCGACCGCTACGCCACCGAGGTCTGCCTGGCGCTGCACGAGGGCCGCGAGGTGCCCGAGCAGGTCCGGGCCGCGCTGCCGAAGCTGCCCGAGGTGATGGCCGCGACCGACCGTACGGCGGGCGCCGCCACCCGGGGCGCTGTGGAACTGGCCGAGGCGGTGCTGCTCGCACACCGGGTGGGGGAGACGTTCGAGGCGGCGGTGCTCGACGTGGACGAACCGCGCCCGGCGGGCAACGGACGCCCCGGCCGCCCGCCCGGCGGCACCATCGCGCTCGACGAGCCGCCGGTGCGCGCCCGCTGCACCGGCGAGCTGCCGCTGGGCGAACGCGTCCGGGTACGCCTCACCGCCGCCGACCCGGCCCAGCGCCGGGTCGCCTTCGAACGGGCGTGACCAGCGCGGCCATTGTCACAGCATCGGGATGCACCGCACGCGGCCCCGCTTTGCGAGGATGAGCCCATGGCTTACGACGCGACCACGCTGCCCGACGTCTCCGGGCTGACCGTCGGCATCATCGGTGGCACCGGCGACCAGGGACGGGGTCTCGCCTACCGGTTCGCCCGGGCCGGGCAGACCGTGCTGATCGGCTCCCGCACCGCGGAGCGGGCCACCCAGGCCGCCGCCGAGATCGCCGCCCTGCCGCACGTACCCGAGGGTGCCGTCGTCTCCGGCGGCGACAACGAGGACGTCGCGCGGCGCAGCGACGTGGTGATCGTGGCGGTGCCGTGGGACGGGCACGCGGCCACCGTCGCCGCACTCGCCGGACCGCTGGCCGGCAAGATCGTGGTGGACTGCGTCAACCCGCTCGGCTTCGACAAGCAGGGCCCGTACGCGCTCGACGTCGCCGAGGGCAGCGCCGTGCAGCAGGCCGCCGCGCTGCTGCCCGAGTCCCGGGTGTGCGCCGCGTTCAACCACGTCAGCGCGCCGCTGCTGGCCGACCCGGAGATCGACCGGATCGACCTGGACGTGCTGATCTGCACCGAGGACCGGGAACTCGTGGGCGTGGTCGGCGCGCTGGCCGCGCGGATCCCCGGCATGCGGGGCATCTACGCCGGACGGCTGCGCAACGCCCACCAGATCGAGGCGTTCACCGCCAACCTGATCGCGATCAACAAGCGCTACAAGGCGCACGCCGGCATCCGCGTCACCGACCTCTGACGGGCGCGGCAGGAGCCGGCCGGCGCCGGCTCCCGCCGTACCCGCCTCAGAACGTGTGCTCGGCCGCCGGGAACTCGCCGCCGCGCACGTCGTCGGCGAACCGGCGGGTGGCGTCGGTGAGCACGCCGGCCAGGTCGGCGTAACGCTTCACGAAGCGCGGCGCCCGGCCGGTCCGCAGCCCGGCCATGTCCTGCCAGACCAGCACCTGCCCGTCGGTGTCCGGGCCGGCCCCGATGCCGACGGTGGGGATGGGCAGCTCGGCCGTGACCCGCTTGGCCACCTCACCCGGCACCATCTCCAGCACCACCGCGAACGCGCCCGCCTCGGCCACCGCCCGCGCGTCGGCGAGCACCTCCTCGGCCGCCTCGCCCCGGCCCTGCACCCGGTAGCCGCCGAGCGTGTGCTCGCTCTGCGGGGTGAAGCCGATGTGCGCCATCACCGGGATGCCGGCCCCGGTGATCGCCTCGATCTGGGCGGCACAGCGCCGCCCGCCCTCCAGCTTCACCGCGTGGCAGCCGCCCTCCTTCATGAACCGCACCGCGGTGCGCAGCGCCTGCGCCGGCCCCTCCTCGTACGAGCCGAACGGCAGGTCACCGACGATCAGCGAGTGCTTCGTGGCGCGGACCACGGCACGCACCAGCGGCAGCAGCTCCTCGGCGGTCACCGGCAGCGTGGTCTCGTAGCCGAAGACGTTGTTCGCCGCCGAGTCGCCGACCAGCAGCACCGGGATCCCCGCCTGGTCGAAGATCGAGGCCGTGTACTGGTCGTACGACGTCAGCATCGCCCACCGCTCGCCGCGCTCCTTGGCGGCGATCAGGTCGCGGGTGCGTACCCGCCGGGTGGCCGGCCCGCCGTAGAGGGCGGTCACCTCGGCCGGGGTGGACTCCACCATGACAATCTCCTTCCTCGAGGCCGCGCACGCGGTCCCCGGGTTCCCCGCGATCGTCGCACCGGGCGGCGGGCCGCGGGCAGGTCGGAGTGGAGGATGTCACTCCCCGGCCGGGGGAGCGGTCAGCCGTCCTCGCGCCACCGGTTGGTGATCGGCAGCCGCCGGTCCCGCCCGAACGCCTTCATGGAGATCTTGGTGCCGGGCGCCGACTGCCGTCGCTTGTACTCGGCGGTATCCACCATCCGCAGCACCTTGTCCACCACCGCCGGGTCGTGGCCGGACTCGACCAGGCCGTCGCGGCCCAGGTCACCGTCGACGTAGCCGATCAGGATCGGGTCGAGCACGTCGTAGTCGGGCAGCGTGTCGCTGTCGAGCTGGCCCGGGCTCAGCTCCGCCGACGGCGGCTTGCCGATCGAGTTCTCCGGGATCGGCGGCGTCTGCCCGCGCCGTACCGCGTCGGCGTTGCGCCACTTCGCCAGCCGCCACACGAGCGTCTTCCAGACGTCCTTGACCGGGTTGTAGCCGCCCACCGAATCGCCGTAGAGCGTCGAGTAACCCACCGCCAGCTCGCTCTTGTTGCCGGTGGTGAGCACCAGGTGGCCCTCCTGGTTCGACAGCGCCATGAGGATCACGCCGCGTACCCGGGCCTGGAGGTTCTCCACCGCCACCCCGGACAGCGACATGTTCGCCAGGAACGTGTCCACCATCGGCTGGATCGGCTCGACCCGGTAGTCCAGGCCGGTCCGCTTCGCCAGGTCCTCGGCGTCGGTGCGGGAGTGCTCCGAGGAGTGCTGGCTGGGCATCGAGACGCCGACGACCCGGTCCGGGCCGACCGCGTCCACCGCGATGGCCGCCGCCACCGCCGAGTCGATGCCGCCGGACAGGCCGAGCACCACCGAGGGGAAGCGGTTCTTGTCGATGTAGTCGCGCAGGCCCAGCACCAGCGCGTGCCACACCTCGGCCTCGTCGGCGACCGGCTCGATGATCCCGCCGTCGGCCGCCGGGCCGGGCGGTGCGGCCGGGATCGCCGGGATCTCGTGGCGGACCACGCGCATCCCGTCGGTCAGCGCGCCGGCCTCGCCCGGTGCCCCGGTCGCCGCCGGCAGCTCCAGGTCGTGCACCACCAGGTGCTCGACGAACTGCGGCGCCCGGGTCAGCAGCGTGCCGTCCGCGGCGACGATCATCGAGTCGCCGTCGTAGACCAGCTCGTCCTGGCCGCCGACCATGTTCACGTACGCGATGGCGGCCCCGGCCTCGGCGGCGCGCCGGCGCACCAGCGGCAGCCGCACGTCGTCCTTGTTCAGCTCGTACGGCGAGCCGTTGATGCTCAGCACCAGCCCGACGCCGGCCTCCCGGGCCACCGCGAACGGGCCGCCGGCCTGCCACAGGTCCTCGCAGATGGTCAGCGCCACGTCCACCCCGCCCACGCGCACCACTGTCAGCGTGTCGCCGGCGACGAAGTAGCGGTCCTCGTCGAAGACGCCGTAGTTGGGCAGGTGGTGCTTGAAGTAGGTGGCCACCACCTCGCCCCGGTGCAGCACCGCCGCCGCGTTGCGGGCGCCCCGGCCCGGCTGGGCGTCCGAGCTGACCTGCGGAGGGCCGTCCGCGTCCAGGTAGCCGACCAGCACCGGCAGGTCACCGAGGCCGTCGGCGGCCAGGTCGGCGGCGAGCCGGTGCAGCGCGGCGCGGGACGCGGCGACGAACGAGCGGCGGAACACCAGGTCCTCGACCGGGTAACCGGTGAGCATCAGCTCGGGGAACAGGACGAGCTGGGCGCCGGCGTCGGCGGCCCGACGGCTCCACGCGCGGACCAGGCCGGCGTTGCCGGCGAGGTCGCCTACCGTCGGGTTGACCTGGCACAGGGCGAGACGCAGGGTGGGCATGTCCCCATCTTCCCCCAGGCGTCCCGGCCGAATCCGACCGGTTACGGCAGAACGGGGTACCGCGGCCCCGGTGTCCCAGCCCGGTGGACACGGCGGGACGGCCGGCCGGGGAGGGCGTAACGTCGGCGTAACGAGCCCGGTGGAGACTGGGCGGTCAGGCCGGGCCGGCCCGACCGGTGCGGACGTACGTGTCACGAGGGGTGGAAGTGGACCGTCAGCAGGAGTTCGTCCTCCGTACGCTGGAAGAGCGGGACATCCGTTTCGTCCGGCTGTGGTTCACCGATGTGCTCGGCACGCTCAAGAGTGTCTCGGTGGCCCCCGCGGAACTGGAGGCGGCCTTCGACGAGGGCATCGGTTTCGACGGCTCCGCGATCGAGGGCTTCGCCCGGGTCTTCGAGTCGGACATGGTCGCCATGCCGGACCCGACCACGTTCCAGGTCTTCCCGTTCGAGGGCGGGGTCAGCGGCGAGAGCGCCCGGATGTTCTGCGACATCTCGCTGCCCGACGGCAGCCCGTCCTGGGCCGACCCGCGGCACGTGCTGCGCCGGATGCTCTCCCGGGCCGCCGACAAGGGCTTCACCTTCTACACCCACCCGGAGATCGAGTTCTTCCTGCTGGAGAACGGCCCGCAGGACGGCTCGGTGCCGATCCCCGTCGACACCGGCGGCTACTTCGAGCACACCACGCACGCCGTGGCGCGGGACTTCCGCCGCCAGGCCGTGCTGGCGCTGGAGCGGATCGGCATCTCGGTGGAGTACAGCCACCACGAGGTCGCCCCCGGCCAGCAGGAGATCGACCTGCGCTACGCCGACGCGCTCACCACCGCCGACAACATCATGACGTTCCGGCACGTGGTGAAGGAGGTCGCGCTCTCCACCGGCGTGCAGGCCAGCTTCATGCCGAAGCCGTTCACCGACCAGCCCGGCAACGGCATGCACACCCACCTGTCGCTGTTCGAGGGGGAGCGCAACGCGTTCCACGACGCCGGCGACCCGATGAAGCTGTCCAAGGTCGCCAAGTCGTTCATCGCCGGGCTGCTCACCCACGCCCGCGAGTACACAGCGGTGACCAACCAGTGGGTCAACTCGTACAAGCGGCTGTTCCCGCAGGCGCTGCCGGACCGGATCACCGAGAGCCCGGCGTACGTCTGCTGGGGTCACCTGAACCGGTCCGCGCTGGTCCGGGTGCCCGCGTACGGCAAGCCGAACTCGGCCCGGGTCGAGGTCCGCTCGCTGGACTCCGCGACCAACCCCTACCTGGCGTTCGCGGTGATGCTCGGCGCCGGCCTCAAGGGCATCGAGGAGGGCTACGAGCTGCCCCCGGGCGCCGAGGACGACGTCTGGTCGTTGAGCAGCGCCGAGCGCCGCGCCATGGGGTACGAGGCGCTGCCGGAGAACCTGGCCGAGGCGATCGACGTGATGGCGGGCTCCGAGCTGGTCGCCGAGGTGCTCGGCGAGCACGTCTTCGACTTCTTCCTGCGCAACAAGCGCTCCGAGTGGGAGCAGTACCGCCGCGAGGTCACCCCGTACGAGCGGCAGCGTTACCTGTCGCTCTAGATCACGCTGGCGCGGTGCCGCTATCGTCTGCGGCACCGCCCCGGCACCTCCGCCGGGCGGCGTGAGCCGGGGAGGCGTTGGTGCTGGGAGATCTGCTCGACGGGGCGTGGCAGAGCATCGTGTTCGGGATCGTCGGGGTGGCGCTGATGGCCGCCGGATTCCTGCTCGTCGACCTGCTCACCCCGGGCAGGCTGCGGGAGCTGATCTGGGTACGCCGCAACGGCAACGCCGCGCTGCTGCTCGCCGCCAACCAGCTCGGCATCGCCGGCATCGTCTTCACCGCCGTGCTGACCAGCTACAGCTCGTTCACCAAGGGGCTCGCTTCCACTGTGGTGTTCGGGCTGGTCGGCCTGCTGGTGATGGCGCTGGCGTTCCTGGTGCTGGACCTGCTCACCCCGGGCAAGCTGGGCGACGTCATCGCCGCCGACGAGCCGCACCCGGCGGCCCGGGTCAGCGCCGCCACCCACTTCGGCGCCGCGCTGATCGTCTGCGCCTGCATCGCCTGAGTGGTGTCGTACCCCGGGGTTAGCGTCCGGGGGTGAACCGCACCGACCGTCTCTACGCCCTGGTCGAGGAACTGCGGGCGGTGTCGCCGCGCCCGCGCAGCGCGAGCTGGCTGGCCCGCCGCTTCGAGGTGAGCACCCGCACCGTCGAGCGCGACATCTCCGCGTTGCAGGGCGCCGGGGTGCCGATCTGGGCCGAGCCGGGCCGCACCGGCGGCTACGTGGTCGACCGGGCGCGCACGTTGCCGCCGGTCAACCTGACCCCGGCCGAGGCGGTGGCGATGGCCGTCGCGTTGCACCGGCTCGGCGGCTCCCCGTTCGCCCCGGCGGCCGGCGCCGCGCTGCGCAAGCTGGTCGCGGTGATGCCGCCCGCAGCGGTGGCCGAGGCGCACCGGCTCGCCGGCCGGGTGCACCTGGTCGGCGACGGGCCGGGCACGCCCGTCCCGGCCGCCGTCGCCGACGCGGTCGCCGCCGGGCGGGTGCTGCGCCTGCGGTACGCCGACCGCGGCGGCGCCGATTCGGCGCGCGACGTGGAGCCGCTTGCCTACCTGGGCAACTCGGTGCACTGGTACCTGGTCGCCTGGTGCCGTCTGCGCGACGGTCTGCGCTGTTTCCGCACCGACCGGATCGTGTCGGTGCACCCGCTGGCCGAGCCGGTGACCCGGGAGCTGCGTCCCGGTGACCTCGACGTGCCGGTCGACCGGGTGCGCCCGCTCAGCCTGGTCTGATCCGGGTGGAAACACCGACAGGACGCTGTCGTGACCCGGTAGCACGCTGAATCCTGACGACGCCGGCCGACGCCGGCGCGAACCCTCAGGAGGAAGCATGTCCAGCACGCCCGTGACCTGGTTCGAGATCGGCTCCGACCGCCCGGACGAGGCGCAGCGGTTCTACTCCGAGCTGTTCGGCTGGAGTTTCGACGAGCAGGGCGGCCCGGGCGGGTCGTACCGGCAGACGGCGGCCGGCGGTGGGCGGGGGATCGGCGGCGCGATCCGGGACACCGACACCGGCAACTACGCGATCTTCTACGCCCAGGTGGCGGACGTCGCGGAGACCTGCCGCCGGGCCGAGACGGCCGGCGGGACCGTACTGACGGCGCCGGTGACCACGCCGATCGGACTCGTACGCGCCCTGTTGCGCGACCCGTCGGGCAACCTGCTCGGCGTCTTCACCCCGCCCGCCGAGGGCTGACGGTGTGTCGGGTGCGGTCGTCGCCGGGACTGCGACGACCGCACCGGGAACGGCGCGGTGGCGGTGCCCGTCCGGGCACCGCCACCGGGGGTGGCCCCGCTCAACTCCGGCCAGGAGGAGGGAACGGCCGGTGAGGGGCGGCGGGGCCACCACGTCACTTGCCGCCCTGGCCCTCCTGCTCGGCCTCGGCGCCCTTGTCGGCCTTGTCGCCGCCCTTGCCGTGGTGGCCGGGCCGGCCGTCGTGGCCGCCCTTGCCCGGGCCCGGGAACACGCCGGCCTCGGCGGCCTTGAGCACCGCGTCGGCCTGCTCCTGGGTGAGCTTGCCGTCGGTGACGGCCTGGTCCAGCCGCTCCTTCAGCGCGGCCTGCCGGTCCTCGGTCGACGGCCGCTCCGGCCGCGCCGGGCGGTCGCCCTGCCGCTGCTCGTGCAGCTTCTCCAGCGCCGCGGTCACCTTGTCGGTCGGGACGCCCAGCTCCTTCGCGAGCGCCTCGGCGAACTCGGCCTGCCGGTCGGCGTGCTTCTGGCGGCGGTCGTCACCCTGGTCGGTGCTGCTGCTGGCGCTCGAAGACGGGTTCGGGCTCTTGTCGTCGGCGAGCGCCACCGTCGGGGCGGCGATCCCGACGCCGAGCACACCGGCGGCGGCCAGGCCGACCAGCAGGTGCTTCTTCGACATCGTGCGGATCATGCGATCCTCCTGTTCGGTGGTGGTGCGATGACGTCACCGACAGTGGTCGCCGGAACTGAGGGCAACCCGTGGCGAACCTGTCAGCGAGCTGGCAATCCCGCCCGGAAGGCCCGTTTTATTCGCGTTGCCGGCACGCCGGAGTGCCCGCAAGGCTGGGTGAAACCCGACGAAAGGCCACTCGATGACACAGCCCGCCATCCGCGAGATCCCGCTCACCGGGCCGGGCTCCGGGCCGTACTCGATCACGGTCGGGCCCGACGGCGCCCTCTGGCTGACGCTGGCCGGCTCCGGCGGCGTCGCCCGGCTCGGCCTCGACGGCGAGGTGCGGACCTACCGCGACGACCCGCCCGGCAGCCGTCCGCTGATCATCGCCGGCGGCCCCGACGGCGCGCTCTGGTACACCCGCTCGGGCGACGACCGCCTCGGCCGGATCACCGTCGACGGCGAGACCAGCTCCGTGGAGTTGCCGCCCGGCTGCGGCCCGTGCGGGCTGGCGGTGGGTGCGGACGGCGCGCTCTGGTACGCCGGCATGAACGACGACACGGTCGGCCGGGTGGGCGTCGATGGGGAGGTCACGTCCTTCCCGCTGCCGGTCGAGAAGGGCTTCCCGTCGATGCTCGCCGCCGGGCCGGACGACGCGCTCTGGCTCACGCTCAACCAGGCGAACGCGATCGCCCGGGTCGGCCTGGACGGGTCGGTGACAGCGCATCCGCTGCCCACCGAGGCGGCCGGACCGGTCGGCATCACCCGGGGCGGCGACGGCGCGCTCTGGTTCGTCGAGATCGTCGCCGGGCAGATCGGCCGGATCACGCCGGACGGGCGGATCGACGAGATCCCGTTGCCGGACCGGGAGGCCCGCCCGCACGCGATCGTCGCTGATCCGGCCGGCGGCTGCTGGTTCACCGAGTGGGGCGCCAACCGCATCGGTCACGTCGACCCCGACGGCCACGTCACCGCCCACGACCTGCCGACCCCGGCGTCCGAACCCCACGGCCTCACGGTCACCCCCGACGGCGCGGTCTGGGCGGCCCTGGAGATCGGCGCGGTGGCCCACCTGACCCCGCCCGCGCCACCCTCGCCGCGTTGATCAGCCGCCCCCGCCGCGTCGATCATGAAGTTGGCGGCAGTTGTGGATCTCCAAACCGCCGCTAACCTCATGATCGCCGGGGCCGGGGCTGCGTCAGCGGACGGCGGGGGTTGCCGTCAGGGTGCCGCTGGTGGCGTCCAGGGTGGCGGGGGTGCCTACCGGGACGGTGAGCTGGCCCGGGCCGTGGCCGACGGGCAGGCCGCCGAGGACCGGCACGCCGAGGTCGCCCAGGCGGTCGGTGAGCACGTCCACGACAGTGGTGTCCCAGCCGTCCGCGCACTCGGTGAACTGGCCGACCGCCACCCCGGCGATCCCGTCCAGCGCGCCGCAGCGGCGCAGGTGGGTGAGCATCCGGTCGATCTTGTACGGCGGCTCCTGCACCTCCTCGACCAGCAGGATCGCCCCGGTCAGGTCGGGCATGTCCGGCGTGCCGATGGACGCGGTGATCAGGCACAGGTTGCCGCCGAGCAGCCGGCCCTCGGCCCGTCCGGGCACCCGCACCGGGTACGTCTCCTCCGCCTCGACCGCCGCCACGGTCACCGGCTCGGTGCTGGTCAGCGCGGCGTGCAGCGACTCCGCCGAGCGGATCGGCGTGCGCTCGTCCCGCCACGCGGCGCCCGGCCCGTGCACCCCGGCCAGCCGGGCGCCCCGCCACAGCGCGAACTGCAACGCGGTGATGTCGGAGAACCCGGCCACCACCTTCGGATCCCGCCGCACCGCGGCCATGTCGATCAGGTCGACCACCCGCTGCGCGCCGTAGCCGCCCCGGGTGCAGATCACCCCGCGGATCTCCGGGTCGGCGAACGCCGCGTTCAGGTCCGCGGCCCGCAGCACGTCGTCGCCGGCCAGATAACCCCGCCTGGCGTACGCGTTCGGCGCGGGCACCGGGCGCAGGCCCCAGCCGGTGAGCAGCTCGATGCCGCGGGCCACCCGTTCGGGACGGGTCGGCCCGGACGGGGACACCAGCATCACCGCGTCGCCGGGACGCAGGGCCGGTGGGCGCAGGCAGTCGTCAGGCACGATCGGAGCCTAGGGCCTGCCGGACCGTGCCCTGTCGGCCGCACCGGTTAGCCTCGACGTCGTGGCGACCGCGCTGGTGATCGAGAACGACCCGACCGACGACCTCCGCCGCCTGGGGGAGTGGCTCACCGAAGGGGGCCTTGAGCTGCGCGTGCTGCGTCCGCACGCCGGCGATCCACTCCCCGCCGACCTGGAGGGGTACGCCGCGCTCGTGGTGCTCGGCGGCGACCAGCAGGCTTACCCACGGGCCGACGGCGACCCCGGCGCGCCCTGGTTCCCGGCGCTGGAGGGGCTGATGCGCAAGGCGGTCCGGCGGCGGGTGCCCACGCTGGCGATCTGCCTCGGCGCGCAACTGCTCGCCACCGCGCACGCCGGCCGGGTCGAGCGCAGCCCGTCCGGGCCGGAGATCGGCCCGGCGCTCGTGGGCCGGCGCGACGCCGCCGAGGACGACCCGCTGTTCCGGTACGTGCCGCTGATGCCCGACGTGCTCCAGTGGCACGCCGACGAGATCACCGAGCTGCCGCACGGCGCGACGCTGCTGGCCGCGTCCACCCGCTACCCGCACCAGGCGTTCCGCCTCGGCGACCGGGCCTGGGGCCTGCAGTTCCACATCGAGTGCGACACCGCGATGATCGCCGAGTGGTCCCGCGACTCGGCCGTGCTGGCCGAGCTGGACTACGACCCGGAGCTGGTGGTGGCCGCCTGCGACCGGGTGATGGCCGACGTCGAGGAGGCGTGGCAGCCGTTCGCGATCCGGTTCGCCGCCCTCGCGCTCGGCGAACTCGGCGACGACAATCCGCGCCGCAGCCTGCCGCTGCTCGGGGCCTGACGGTGACCCGGCCGGCCCGCGGGCGCCTGGCCCGCTACGGATTCGCCGAGGGCGACGGCGCCACCCGCGCCGCCGACCTGCTCGGCCCGGAAGGGCTCGCCCTGTGGCGGCCCGACACCCAGGAGCCCGCCGACGAACGCGCCGCCGAGCTGCTCGGCGCGTTGTCCCGGGCCGCCGACCCGGACCTGGCCCTGCGTCAGCTGCACCGGCTGGTCGAGTCCGAGCGGCGCTCCGGCGACGAGGTGGCCGTACGCGACGCCCTGGCCGCCGACCCCGGGCTGCGCCGCCGGTTGATCGCGGTGCTCGGCGCGTCCTCCGCGCTCGGCGACCACCTGGTCGCCAACCCCGGGCAGTGGGCGGTGCTGGCGACCGAGCCGGACGGGCTCGCCCCCACCGCGGACGGGCGGCTCGACCTGAGCGTCGCCGCCCGGCTGACCACGATGACCGGCGCGGTCCCGCTGCTGCGGCAGGCGTACCGTCTCGCGCTGCTGCGGATCGCGGCGGCCGACCTGACCGGCGGGCGGGGCCTGGAGCAGACCATGGCGGCGCTGTCCGGGCTGGCCGACGCCACGCTGGCCGCCGCCTACGACATCGCCGCCGACGAGCTGCCCGAGGGGACGCCGCGCCCCCGGCTCGCGGTGGTGGCGATGGGCAAGTGCGGTGGCGACGAGCTGAACTACGTCTCCGACGTCGACGTCATCTTCGTCTCCGCGACCGACGACGACCTGCCCGCCGCGACCCAGATCGCCACCCGGCTGATCCAGATCTGCGGGCTGGTGGCCTGGCCGGTCGACGCGGCGCTGCGACCCGAGGGCAACCGGGGGCCGCTGGTCCGCACGCTCGCCAGCCACCTCGCCTACTACAAGCGCTGGGCTCGCACCTGGGAGTTCCAGGCGCTGCTCAAGGCCCGTCCGGCGGCCGGCGACCTGGAACTGGCCAAGGAGTGGATCGACGCGCTGGCCCCGCTCGTGTGGACCGCCGCCGAACGCCCCGAGGCGGTCGAGGACGTCCGGTCCATGCGCCGCAAGATTCTCGACAACGTGCCGCCGAAGGAGCTGGAACGCGAGATCAAGCGCGGTCCGGGCGGGCTGCGCGACATCGAGTTCGCCGTCCAGCTGCTCCAGCTCGTGCACGGCCGGGGTGACGAGGCGCTGCGGGTGCCCGGCACCGTACCGGCGCTGCGCGCGCTCGTCGCCGGCGGCTACGTGGGCCGCGCCGACGGGGAGGCGCTGCTGCGCGGCTACCGCTTCCTGCGGGCCGTCGAGCACCGGCTCCAGCTCCAGGCCCTGCGCCGTACCCACACCGTGCCGACCGAACCGGCCGCGCTGCGCTGGCTCGCCGCCGCGCTCGGCTACGCGGCCACGCCGGGCCGCAGCGCCGTCGAGGAGTTCCGCGCCGAGTGGGTCACCCACGCCACCGAGGTACGCCGGCTGCACGCCAAGCTGCTCTACCGGCCGCTGCTGGAATCCGTGGCCCGCGTACCGGCCGAAGGGCTGCGCCTCACGCCCGAGGCGGCCCGGCACCGGCTGGAGGTGCTCGGCTTCGCCGACCCGGCCGGCGCGCTGCGGCACCTCCAGGCGCTCACCGGCGGGGTCAGCCGCACCGCCGCCATCCAGCGCACGCTGCTGCCGGTGCTGCTCGACGAGTTCGCCGACGCCCCCGAGCCGGACCGCGGTCTGCTCAACTACCGGCAGGTCTCCGACAAGCTCGGCAGCACCCCCTGGTACCTGCGCCTGCTGCGTGACTCCGGCCCGGTCGCGCGCCGGCTGGCCCGGGTGCTGTCCTCCTCCCGGTACGCGGCCGACATGCTGGCCCGCGAACCGGAGGCGCTGCGGCTGCTCGCCGAGGACAGCGAACTGACCCCGCGTCCGCGCGAGACGCTGGTCGAGGGATTCGCCGCCGCCGTCGCCCGGCACGACGACCCGGTCGAGGCGATCCGGGCGGTCCGCGCGCTGCGCCGCCGGGAGCTGGTCCGGATCGCCGCCGCCGACGTGCTCAGCCACGCCGGCTCGCTCGCCCCGCTCACCCCGCGCCCGGTCGGCGGCGGGGAACGCCGGCCCACAGTGGTGGACGTGACGGCTGTGGGCACCGCGCTGTCCCACGTCGCCGACGCCACGCTGGCCGCCGCGCTGCGCGCCGCCCGTACCGTCCACCCCGGACCGCCCGGCCTGCGCTTCGCGGTGATCGGCATGGGCCGGCTCGGCGGGTACGAGTCGAACTACCTCTCCGACGCCGACGTGCTGTTCGTCTACGATCCGCCGCCCGGGGTGGAGGAGAGCGCGGCGAGCGCCGCCGCGCACGCGATCGCCGAGGAGCTGCGCCGGCTGCTGTCCGCGCCCGCCCCCGACCCGCCGCTCGGCGTCGACGCCGACCTGCGCCCCGAGGGCCGGCAGGGCCCGCTGGTCCGCAGCCTCGCCGCGTACGCCCAGTACTACGCGCGCTGGTCCCGGGTGTGGGAGGCGCAGGCGCTGCTGCGGGCGCGGTTCGTCTGCGGCGACGCGGACCTGGGCGCCGAGTTCGAAGCCATGATCGAGCCGGTGCGCTACCCGGCCGAGGGGCTGAGCCGCGAGCAGGTGGTGGAGATCCGCCGGATCAAGGCGCGGGTGGAGACCGAGCGGCTGCCCCGCGGCGCCGACCCGGCCACCCACACCAAGCTGGGCCGGGGCGGTCTCGCCGACGTCGAGTGGGCGGTGCAGTTGCTCCAGCTCCGGTACGCCGGTCAGGTGCCCGCCCTGCGCGGCACCCGTACGCTCGACGCGCTCGCCGCCGCCCGCGACGCCGGCCTGCTCGACCCTTCCGACGCCGCCGAGCTGGCCGCAGGCTGGACGCTCGCCGCCGAGGTGCGCGACGCGCTGATGCTGGTCCGCGGCCGGGCCGGGGACCAGTTGCCCCGGCACGGGGTGGAGCTGGCCGGTGTGGTGCGGCTGCTGGGGCGCGAGGACCAGGGCGAGTTCCTCGACGAGTACCTGCGCACCGGCCGCCACTCCCGCACAGTCGTCCAGCGAATCCTGGAGTCCCCCCTCTAACCC
>NZ_JAMHIU010000040.1:0-32520 GCF_023896895.1 Micromonospora sp. CPM1 | reverse complement strand
ACCGCCGCACCACAGAAGGCCGCACCCCAGCCGAGATCACCCGCAGCCTCAAACGCTACATAGCCCGCCAAATCTGGCGCACCCTCGAAGCCACCACTTGACAGCCACCTTCACAGATCTTGCACTTGCTGCCCGGATAGAAAGTGCATAACGGGCGCATCAAGGGCCGCAAGTGCAAGATCGCCGGCGCGAGGCGCGAGGCGCGAGGCGCGAGGCGCGAGGCGCGGGGCGCGGGCGGGGCGGGTCAGCCCGGGTGTTCGGCGCCCCGGGCGATGTTGCGGGCCATGCCGCCGAAGACGACCGCGTGGAACGGGGCCACCGAGGCCCAGTAGAGGTGACCGGGCAGCCCGCGCGGGAGGAACACGGCGCGCTGGACGTAGCGGCTGCGCCCGTCCCCGTCCGGCTCGGCGCGCATCTCCAGCCAGGCCCGCCCGGGCAGCCGCATCTCCGCGCGCAACCGCAGCAGCTCACCCGGGACGATCTCCTCGACCCGCCAGAAGTCCAGCGCCTCGCCGACCTGGAGCCGGTGCGGGTCGCGCCGGCCCCGCCGTAGCCCGACGCCGCCGATCAGGCGGTCCATCCAGCCGCGCACCGACCAGGCCAGCGGGAACGAGTACCAGCCGTTCTCGCCGCCGACGCCCTCGATGACCCGCCACAACGCCGCCGGTGGCGCGTCCACCGTCCGTTCCCGCAGATCCGTGTACGCGGTGCCGCCGGACCAGCGCGGGTCCGACGGCAGCGGCTCGGCGGGCGCGTCCGGCCCGCTCGCGTTCGACCAGCGCGTCTCCACCTGCGCGTCGCGCACCTTTGTGAGCGCCAGCGCGACCGCCTGGTCGAAGCCGGTCAACCCGTCCGGCGGGTCCGGCACGTACCGGGCGATGTCGTGCTCGTGCGCCACCGCCTCGTGCACCAGGCTCTCCACCAGCGGCCGGGCGATCGCGTTCGGCACCGGCGTGATCAGGCCGACCCAGTGCGAGGAGAGCGAGGGGGTGAGCGGGCGGACCGGCAGGATGACCCGCGGCCGCAGCCCGGCCACCCGGGCGTAGCGCTGCATCATCTCGGTGAACGTCAGCACGTCCGGGCCGCCGATGTCGAAGGCCCGGTTGACGTCGGCCGGCAGGTGCGCGCACCCGGCCAGGTAGCGCAGCACGTCCCGGACCGCGATCGGCTGGATCCGGTTGCGCACCCAGCGCGGGGTGACCATCGCCGGGAGCCGCTCGGTCAGGTAGCGCAGCATCTCGAACGAGGCCGAGCCGGACCCGATGATCACGGCGGCGCGCAGCACCGCTGTGGGCACGCCGCTGTCCAGCAGGATCCGCGCGACCTCCGCCCGGGAGCGCAGGTGCGCCGAGGGCAGGCCGTCGCGCTCCGCCGGCTCCGGGCCGCCGAGATACACGATCCGCCGTACGCCGGCGGCGCGCGCCGCCTCGGCGAAGTTCGTCGCCGCCTCCCGGTCGGCCGCCTCGAAACCCCGCTGGCCCAGCGAGTGGACCAGGTAGTACGCCACCTCGATGCCCGCGAACACGGCCGGCAACGTCTCCGGCCGCCGCAGGTCGCCCTCGACGACCTCCGCCTCGGCCGCCCACGGCACGTCCCGCAGCCGCCCGGCGGTGCGGGCCAGGCAGCGTACGGTGTGCCCCTCGGCCAGCAGCCGGGGCGCGAGGCGACCGCCGATGTAGCCGGTAGCACCGGTGACGAGGCATCTCACGGCCTCCAGTGTGCGGCTCCGTAGACTCCTTCGCTGTGGAGAACGCGAGGGACACCTTCTGGGGACCGGACTTCCAGCAGCTCAGTGCCGTCGACCCGGAGATCGCCGAGGTGGTGCTGGGTGAGCTGGACCGGCTGCGCGGCGGTCTGCAACTGATCGCCAGCGAGAACCTCACCTCGCCCGCGGTGCTGGCCGCGCTGGGTTCCACGCTCACCAACAAGTACGCCGAGGGCTACCCGGGACGGCGCTACTACGGCGGTTGCGCCCAGGTGGACCGGGCCGAGGAACTGGCCGTCTCCCGGGCGAAGGAGCTGTTCGGCGCCGAGCACGCGAACGTCCAGCCGCACTCCGGGGCGAGCGCCAACCTGGCCGCGTACGCCGCACTGGTGCAGCCGGGCGACACGGTGCTGGCCATGGACCTGCCGCACGGCGGGCACCTGACCCACGGCAGCCGGGTGAACTTCTCCGGCAAGTGGTTCCACCCGGTCGGCTACACCGTCCGGCGGGACACCGGGACGATCGACTACGACGAGGTGCGCGACCTGGCCCGCGCGCACCGGCCGAAGATGATCATCTGCGGCGCGACCGCGTACCCGCGCCTGATCGACTTCGCCCGCTTCCGGGAGATCGCCGACGAGGTCGACGCGTACCTGATGGTGGACGCCGCCCACTTCGTCGGCCTGGTGGCCGGCGGTGCGATCCCCTCACCGGTGCCGTACGCCGACGTGGTCACCGCGACCACCCACAAGGTGCTGCGCGGCCCGCGCGGCGGCATGATCCTCTGCCGGGAGCCGCTGGCGGCCCGGATCGACAAGGCGGTCTTCCCGTTCACCCAGGGCGGCCCGCTGATGCACGCCGTCGCGGCCAAGGCGGTCGCGCTGCGCGAGGCCGCGCAGCCGGAGTTCCGCACGTACGCCGCCCAGGTGGTCACCAACGCCCGCGCGCTCGCCGACGGTCTGGCCGCGGAGGGGCTGCCGCCGGTCTCCGGCGGCACCGACACCCACCTGGCCCTGCTCGACCTGCGCGAGACCGGCGTGACCGGCGCGCAGGCCGAGGCCCGCTGCGACGTCGCCGGCATCACGCTCAACAAGAACGCGATCCCGTACGACCCGCAGCCGCCGGCGGTGGCCTCCGGCATCCGGGTGGGTTCGCCGAGCGTCACCACCCAGGGCATGCGGGAGGGGGAGATGCGCCGGATCGCCACGTTGATCGGGCGGGCGGTGCGGACCGATCCGGAGTCTCCCGGGGGCGGCGACGAACTGGCCCGGATCTCCGCCGACGTGACCGCGCTGGTCACCGAGTTCCCGGCGTACCCCCGTGGCTGAGCCCGGGACCCGCGCGGCGGAGGAGACCGCGGACCGCGGCTGGCGACTGCGCCATCTGCCGGTGCTGCTGGCCGCGGTGGCGGTGCTCGCCGCCGTCGCGGCGGTGGCCGGCGGGATGTGGCGCGGCGCGGACGGCGCGCTCGGCGCGGCGGCCGGGGTGGCCGTCACGGCGGCGAGCTACACGCTCACCACTGTGGTCCTGGCCTGGGCGGACTCCAAGGATCCGCAGCTCGTGCTGCCGTTCGGGCTGGGCCTCTACGTCGCCAAGATCACCGCGCTCGGCGGGGTGATGGTGCTGGTCGCCTCGACCGGCTGGCCGGGGCTGATCCCGTTCGCTCTCGGCATCGCCGCGGGCGTCGTGGTGTGGACCGGCGTGCACGTCTGGTGGCTGACCACGGTCCACGCCCGACGGATGCCGCGCTGAGCCGTCCCACCCTTCGGGCGACGCGTTGTTCTGTCCGCGATCGGTCATTCTCTCAGTGGCGGGGGAGGAGTACCGTGCCTCCAGACGACTTCGCCCGCCCGTGTCCCACACAACCAGGTTGTGCGGGGGGTGAGGCACAGCCTCTTCTGCTCGACTGATATCGTTCGCCCCGTCATGGCCGGTGACCAGAAACCCCCCGACACTGGCGGCCCGGGCGACGTTCCGTCCGGTGCCGGTCAGGGTTGGACCGCGCTCTCATACCTCATCGGGGGCATGCTCGTCTGGGGTTTCATCGGCTGGCTGGTCGACCGTTGGCTCGACACCGGCGGCGTCGCCACCGGTATCGGGGTCGTGCTCGGCATGGCCGGGGGGATCATCCTGGTCGTCCGCCGACTGGGCACGCCTACTTAGGAAGGGACGCGGTGTTCGGACAGGCGAACGTCCTGGCTCAGGGCCAGGCGGAATTCCCACCCAGTGTGGGGGACTTCTACCTGCCCAGCATCCTGCCCTGGGGTGCGGAGAACTCGTACTGGTTCACCAAGATCACGGCGATGGTGTGGATCGCCGTCGGTATCTTGATCATCTTCTTCCTGGCCACGTACCGGAAGCCGCAGCTCGTCCCCACCAAGAAGCAGTGGTTCGCCGAGTCGATCTACGGCTTCGTGCGCAACAACATCGCGGTGGACATGATCGGGCACGCGGGAGTGCGGTTCGCGCCGTACTTCACCACGCTCTTCTGCTTCATCCTGCTGACGAACTTCTTCGCCATCGTGCCGTTCTTCCAGATCTCGCCGAACTCGCACATCGCGTTCCCGGCCATCCTCGCCGTGATCAGCTACGTGATGTTCATCTGGGTCGGCATCCGGCACCACGGCTTCGTGAAGTACGTCAAGGCCTCTCTGGTCCCGCCGGCGCCCTGGTACATCCTGCCGCTGCTGGTCCCGATCGAGTTCTTCTCGACGTTCCTGGTCCGGCCGTTCTCGCTGGCCGTCCGTCTCTTCGCGAACATGTTCGCCGGCCACATGCTCCTGCTGGTCTTCACGCTCGGCGGGTTCGCCATGCTCAGCGCCAACGTCTGGCTGGCGCCGGTCTCGGTGCTGTCCTGGGTGATGACGATCGCGCTGACCTTCCTCGAGTTCCTGGTGATCTGTCTGCAGGCGTACGTCTTCACGGTGCTGACCGCCAGCTACGTGCAGGGCGCCCTCGCCGACGAGCACTGATCCGATCTTTCGCACCAACCGTTGTCGTCCCGCGTGACCGTCACGCGTGATAACCAGGAGGAACCAACCAATGGACATCTACGCCGCGGTAGAGGGCAGCACCGCCGCCATCGGCTACGGTCTCGCGGCCATCGGCCCGGGCATCGGCGTGGGCCTGGTCTTCTCGGCCTACATCCAGTCGACCGCCCGCCAGCCGGAGTCGTCCCGGATGACCCTTCCGTACGTCTGGATCGGCTTCGCCGTCATCGAGGCGCTGGCGCTGCTGGGCATCGCCTTCGGCTTCATCTGGGCCGGCTGAACCAGCCCCTTTGACCGGGAGGTTTTCCCATGTACTTCCTCGCCGCTGAGGGTGGTGAGACGACCCACAACCCGATCATTCCTGTCTGGCAGGAGATCGTGGTCGGGCTGGTCGCCTTCGGTGTCCTCTGCTTCGTGCTGATGAAGTTCGTCTTCCCGCGCATGGAGCAGACGTTCCAGGCCCGGGTGGACGCGATCGAGGGCGGCATCAAGCGAGCCGAGGCCGCGCAGGCCGAGGCGAACCAGCTGCTCGAGCAGTACCGGGCCCAGCTCGCGGAGGCGCGTACCGACGCCGCCAAGATCCGCGACGACGCCCGGGCCGACGCCGAGGGCATCCGCCAGGACATCCTCGCCAAGGCGCGCGAGGAGTCCGACCGGATCATCGCCGCCGGCAAGGAGCAGCTCGCCGCGGAGCGGGCCACCATCGTGCGCGAGCTGCGCACCGAGGTCGGCACCATCGCGGTGGACCTGGCGAGCAAGATCGTCGGTGAGTCGCTGGCCGACGAGGCGCGTCGCAAGGGCACCGTCGACCGGTTCCTGAGCGGTCTCGAGAGCACGGGGGCCCGCTGATGCAGGCCGCCAGCCGGGAGTCGTACTCCGCCGGGGCCGAGCGCCTCGACGCGTACGCCCGCGGCGCGGAGCCGTCGGCGGTGGCCTCCACCGCCGACGACATCCTCTCCGTCGCCGCCCTGCTGCGGCACGAGCCGCGGCTGCGCCGGGCGCTGTCCGACCCGGCGCGTTCGGGTGAGGACCGCGTCGGTCTGCTCACCGGGATCCTGGGCGGCAAGGTCGGCGCGGACGCGCTCGACCTGCTGACCACGCTGGTCTCCGGTCGCTGGTCGGCCCCGTCGGAGCTGCTCGACGGCGTCGAGCGGCTCGGCGTGGAGGCGCTCCTGGCGAGCGCCGACTCGACCGGCGAGCTGGGCGAGGTCGAGGACGAGCTGTTCCGCTTCGGGCAGGTCGTCTCGGGCTCCGGCGAGCTGTCCAACACGCTCTCCGACCCGATGGCCACTGTCGAGCGGCGGGCCGAACTGGCCCGGCAGCTGCTCGCCGGCAAGGCCCGGCCGGTCACCGTCCGCCTCGTCGAGGCCGCGCTCGCCGGCTTCGGGGGACGCTCCTTCACCGGTGCGCTCACCCGGCTGGTCGAGCTGGCCGCCGACCGGCGGGACCGTCAGGTCGCGTACGTGACCGTGGCGGCTCCGCTGAACGACGAGGAGGAGCGACGCCTCGGCGCCCGCCTCTCCCAGATGTACGGTCGGGAGGTGTCCGTCAAGCAGACGGTCGACCCCGACGTGCTCGGCGGAGTGCGCGTACGGGTCGGATCCGACCTGTACGACGGGACCGTCCTGCGCCGCCTCAACGAGACCCGCAACGCGCTCGCGAAGCGCTGACCAGCGTCTTAGCAGCCCTGATTCGACGCCATCGGACCGGTCGGTACTAGGTATCCCGGGCCCCTGATACTTAAGGAAGCAGAGGATGGCCGAGCTGACCATCTCGACGGAGGAGATCCGCGGCGCCCTGGAGCGCTACGTCTCCTCCTACACGGCCGACGTCTCCCGCGAGGAGGTCGGCACCGTCGCCGACGCCGGTGACGGCATCGCCCACGTCGAGGGTCTCCCCTCGACCATGACCAACGAGCTCCTGGAGTTCGAGGACGGCACGCTCGGCGTGGCGCTGAACCTCGACGTCCGGGAGATCGGTGTCGTCGTCCTCGGTGACTTCGGCGGGATCGAAGAGGGTCAGCGCGTCAAGCGCACCGGCCGGGTGCTCTCCGTGCCGATCGGGGACGCGTTCCTCGGCCGCGTGGTGAACGCGCTGGGCGAGCCGATCGACGGCCTCGGCGACATCGCCAACGAGGGCTTCCGCGAGCTGGAGCTCCAGGCCCCGAACGTGATGTCCCGCAAGTCGGTCGACGAGCCGCTCCAGACCGGCATCAAGGCCATCGACGCGATGACCCCGATCGGCCGCGGCCAGCGCCAGCTGATCATCGGTGACCGCAAGACCGGCAAGACCACGGTCGCCCTGGACACCATCCTCAACCAGCGCGAGAACTGGCGCTCCGGCGACCCGAAGAAGCAGGTCCGCTGCATCTACGTCGCGATCGGCCAGAAGGCCTCCACCATCGCCTCCATCAAGGGGACGCTGGAGGAGGCGGGCGCGATGGAGTACACCACCATCGTCGCCTCGCCGGCCTCCGACCCGGCCGGCTTCAAGTACCTCGCCCCCTACACCGGCTCGTCCATCGGACAGCACTGGATGTACGGCGGCAAGCACGTCCTGATCGTCTTCGACGACCTGAGCAAGCAGGCCGAGGCGTACCGCGCCGTGTCGCTGCTGCTGCGCCGCCCGCCGGGCCGTGAGGCCTACCCGGGTGACGTCTTCTACCTGCACTCGCGTCTGCTGGAGCGCTGCGCCAAGCTCTCCGACGAGCTGGGCGGCGGCTCGATGACCGGTCTGCCGATCATCGAGACCAAGGCGAACGACATCTCGGCGTTCATCCCGACCAACGTCATCTCCATCACCGACGGCCAGATCTTCCTGGAGACCGACCTGTTCAACCAGGGCGTCCGGCCGGCCATCAACGTCGGCACCTCGGTCTCCCGGGTCGGTGGCGCCGCGCAGGTGAAGCCGATGAAGAAGGTCGCGGGCTCGCTGCGGCTGAACCTGGCCCAGTTCCGCGAGCTGGAGGCGTTCGCCGCCTTCGCCTCCGACCTGGACCGGGCCTCCCGGGCCCAGCTGGACCGCGGTTCCCGCCTGGTCGAGCTGCTCAAGCAGCCGAACTACTCGCCGTACCCGGTGCAGGAGCAGGTCGTCTCCGTCTGGGCCGGCACCGAGGGCAAGCTCGACGACGTCCCGGTCGGCGAGGTCCGCCGCTTCGAGTCCGAGTTCCTCCAGTACCTCCGGCACAAGCACGAGGGCGTCCTGGCCGGGATCGCGGACAACAAGTGGGACGACGACATCATCTCCTCGCTCGACTCCGCGATCGCCGAGTTCAAGCAGGTCTTCCTGGGCAAGGAGGACGAGGTCCGGGTCAACGACGCGCCGGCCAAGCCGCTGGAGGGCGAGGAGACCCGCGAGACGGTGACCCGCTTCCGCGACGGCAGCACCGACCGCCCGGCCGAGAGCTGATCCGATGGCCGCCCAGGTACGCGTTCTCCGGCAGCGGATCCGTTCCGCCAAGGGGATGAAGAAGATCACCAAGGCGATGGAGCTCGTCGCGACGAGCCGCATCGCCAAGGCCCAGGCCAAGGTGGCGGCCTCGCTGCCGTACGCCGAGGCGATCACCGGCGTGCTGACGGCGCTGGCCTCGAACGCGCGGATCGACCACCCGCTGCTCACCCCGCGCGAGCGGGTGCGGCGGGCGGGCGTCCTGCTGGTCACCGCCGACCGGGGCCTGGCCGGTGGTTACAGCTCGAACGCGATCCGGACCGCCGAGTCGCTGATCGCCCGCCTGCGCGCCGACGGCAAGGAGCCCGTGCTCTACGTCATCGGCCGCAAGGGCGTGGCGTTCTACCGGTTCCGCAACCGGCAGATCGCCGCCAGCTGGACGGGCTTCTCCGAGCAGCCGACGTTCGAGGACGCCCGCGAGGTCGGTGAGACGCTGATCAAGGCGTTCACCGCGGGCGCGGACGACACGGACAACGAGGCCGGCGCCGACGGGATCCTCGGCGTGGACGAGCTGCACATCGTCTACACCGAGTTCAAGTCCCTGATGACGCAGAACCCGGTGACCCGGATCGTCGGTCCGATGCAGGTCGAGGACCGGCCCCGGTCCGAGGGCCTGCTGCCGGCGTACGAGTTCGAGCCGGAGCCGGAGTCGCTGCTCGACGCCCTGCTGCCGAAGTACATCAACACGCGGATCTTCGCGGCGTTGCTGGAGTCGGCGGCCAGTGAGTCGGCCGCCCGTCGGCGGGCGATGAAGAGCGCCACCGACAACGCCGAAGAGATGATCGAGAAGTACACGCGTGAGATGAACTCGGCCCGTCAGGCCGGCATCACCCAGGAGATCAGTGAGATCGTCGGCGGCGCGAACGCGCTGGCCGCGTCGGGAAGTGAAGTGTGATGACTGTAACCGCAGTTGAGACCAAGACGGCCACGGGTCGCGTGGTCCGGGTCATCGGCCCGGTCGTCGACGCCGAGTTCCCGCGCGACGCCATGCCGGAGCTGTTCAACGCCCTGCACGTCAACGTGACGCTCTCCGGCGGCGAGAAGACGCTGACCCTGGAGGTCGCCCAGCACCTGGGTGACAACCTGGTCCGCGCCATCTCGATGCAGCCGACCGACGGCCTGGTGCGCGGCACCGAGGTGCGCGACACCGGCGCGCCGATCAGCGTGCCGGTGGGCGACGCGGTCAAGGGCCACGTGTTCAACGCGATCGGCGAGTGCCTCAACCTCACCGAGGGCGAGACCATCCAGGCCGACGACCGGTGGGGCATCCACCGCAAGGCCCCGGCCTTCGCCGACCTGGAGCCGAAGACCGAGATGCTGGAGACCGGCATCAAGGTCATCGACCTGCTCGCCCCGTACGTCAAGGGCGGCAAGATCGGCCTGTTCGGCGGTGCCGGCGTGGGCAAGACGGTGCTCATCCAGGAGATGATCACCCGTGTGGCCCGGAACTTCGGTGGTACCTCGGTCTTCGCCGGCGTGGGTGAGCGCACCCGCGAGGGCAACGACCTCATCGCCGAGATGACCGAGTCGGGCGTCATCGACAAGACCGCGCTGGTCTACGGCCAGATGGACGAGCCGCCGGGCACCCGCCTGCGGGTCGCGCTGTCCGCGCTGACCATGGCGGAGTACTTCCGTGACGTGAAGAAGCAGGAGGTGCTGCTCTTCATCGACAACATCTTCCGCTTCACCCAGGCCGGTTCCGAGGTCTCCACGCTGCTCGGCCGTATGCCGAGCGCCGTGGGTTACCAGCCGACCCTGGCCGACGAGATGGGCCAGCTCCAGGAGCGGATCACCTCCGTCCGGGGCCAGGCCATCACCTCGATGCAGGCGATCTACGTGCCCGCCGACGACTACACCGACCCGGCGCCGGCCACCACGTTCGCCCACCTCGACGCGACCACCAACCTGGAGCGGTCGATCTCCGACAAGGGCATCTACCCGGCCGTGGACCCGCTGGCGTCCTCGTCCCGGATCCTCGCCCCGGAGTTCGTCGGCGAGGAGCACTTCGCCGTCGCCACCGAGGTGAAGCGGATCCTGCAGCGCTACAAGGACCTGCAGGACATCATCGCCATCCTCGGTATCGAGGAGCTCTCCGAGGAGGACAAGCTCACCGTCGGCCGTGCCCGCCGGATCGAGCGGTTCCTCTCGCAGAACACCTACGCGGCCGAGCAGTTCACCGGCGTGCCCGGCTCGACGGTCCCGATCGCCGAGACCATCGACGCCTTCCGCCGGATCAGCGAGGGGGAGTTCGACCACTTCCCGGAGCAGGCGTTCTTCATGTGCGGCGGCCTGGACGACCTTCGGGCCAAGGCCAAGGAGCTGATGGGCGAGGAGGGCTGAGAGCCCGCTCACACCCACGAAGGCCGTCCCGGCGAAAGCCGGGGCGGCCTTCGCCTTTTCGGGCCACCGCACTACCAGATGCCCGGTTCTCCGGCAAGCAGTTCGCCGGATCGCGCGGTACCGTTCCTGACACGACTTCACATCCCGGCCGTTGATCTCTGCAACCAAACGGACCCCCGCGCCCGTCTTCCTACCCGTGGGCGCGACGATTGGAGATGCTCGTGGGCGGTAAGGGCGGCGCGGATCGCGGGAAGCGGTCCATGTGGCGCGGCGTGCCCCGGTGGGCCCGCGTCTGCACGATCCTGGGCATCGTCATGGTGGTGCTCAGCGGCTCCGTGCTGATCGGCTCCCGCGCCCTGGTCGCCCGCTACGAGGGATCGGTGGGTAAGGCCGACCTCTTCGGTGACCAAGCCGCCGGCGCCAACGAGAAGAAGAGCGACATCAAGGGCCCGCTCAACATCCTGCTCGTCGGCGTGGACCCCCGCACGTCGACCGCCCGCCCCCTGGCCGACTCGATCATGGTCCTGCACGTGCCCGCCACCATGGACCGCGGCTATCTCTTCTCGCTCCCGCGCGACCTGCGGGTCGACATCCCGGCCTTCCCCAAGGCCGACTACGCGGGTGCCAACGACCGGCTCAACGCGGCCATGTCGCACGGCAGCAACGTGCCCGGCCAGAACCCCAGCACCGCGCAGGGCTTCGAGCTGCTCGCCCTGACCGTGCAGGAGGTCACCGGCATCAAGCGCTTCGACGCCGGCGCGATCATCAACTTCAGCGGGTTCAAGAAGATCGTCGACGCCATGGGCGGTGTCGACATGTACATCGAGCGGGAGGTGCGCTCCGAGCACCTCCAGCCGGACGGCACCCCGCGCCAGCTCCGGCCCGGCGGCGGGGGCTACCTCGGCCCGCAGGCCGTGTACAAGAAGGGCAACGCCCACCTGAAGGGCTGGCAGGCGCTGGACTACGTCCGGCAGCGCTATCCGAAGAACGGCGTGCCGGACGGCGACTACGGCCGGCAGCGGCACCAGCAGCAGTTCGTCAAGGCGATGGCGAGCCAGGCGTTCAGCGCCGACGTGGTGACCAACCCGGTCAAGCTGGACCGGGTACTGCGCGCGGCCGGCAAGTCGCTGGTGTTCAACGGACGCGGCAACAGCGTGGTGGACTTCGGGCTGGCCCTGAAGGACATCCGTCCGGACGCGATCGAGACCATCAAGCTGCCGGGCGGGGGGATCGGCACCGGCAGCAACTACCGGGGTGAGCAACTGCTCGAACCGGCGGAGGACTTCTTCACCGCCCTGCGTACCGAACAGCTCGACGCTTTCCTCCTGGAGCACCCCGACTTCGTCCAGAAGACCAAGTAGCCTGAGCGGGTGCGGGGCCGTGGTGGTCCGGCTCTCACCACCCGCGTTGGGTGGGCTGCGGGGGCGCGACTAGACTTTCGGCAATCCGCCGCCGCAGCAAGGAGACAGCGTGGCACAGCAGCTTCACGTCGAGCTCGTAGCCGTCGAGGAGAAGGTCTGGACCGGCGAGGCCGAGATGGTCGTCGCCCGGACGACCGAGGGTGAGCTCGGTGTGCTGCCGGGGCACGCACCTCTGCTCGGCCAGCTCGCCGAACCCAGCCAGGTACGCATCAAGCAGGCCGGTGGCCAGCAGGTCGCGTACGACGTGGCCGGCGGCTTCCTGTCGGTGACCGGTGAGGGCGTCACGGTCCTCGCCGAGAGCGCAACCCCCGCCACCCCGGCCCGCTGAGCCGACCCGCCGATGGAGATCGTCGAAGGGATCGGAATCGGCTTCGCGATCGTCGTCGTCGCGCTTCTGATCCTCTTCATCCGGCGGGCCCTGTTCACCCGTAGCGGTGGCATCATCCGGCTGAGCGTCCGGGTCAACACGATCCTCGACGGTCGTGGCTGGTCACCCGGGTTCGGCCGGTTCGTTGGCGACGAACTCCGCTGGTACCGCATGTTCAGCTTCGCGCTGCGCCCCAAGCGGGTGCTCTCGCGCAAGGGGCTGGCGGTCGAGCGCCGCCGGCTGCCCGAGGGGCAGGAGCGCATGTCGATGCCCGCCGAGTGGGTGATCCTGCGCTGTACCAGCCACCACGCGCCGATCGAGATCGCCATGGCGCGTTCGACCGTCACGGGATTCCTGTCCTGGCTCGAGGCCGCCCCACCCGGGGCGGTCTCGCCGCGTCTGGCCTCCCAGGACTGGCCCGCCGCCTGACCCCCGGCCCTCCGCCCCCTGTCACGGGTCGCGGTAGGCGCCCTTCGCTGCGGCCGATCTCGGACTTCTGGCGCCGCAGATGCCCCCTTCGCACCCTTCGCGGGGCACCACACCTCCAAGATCGCCGAGCCTCTCCCGCAGCACCCCCGCGATCTTGCACTTAGGCACCCCGCAAACCACGCAAACAGGGCACGCGCAGGGCGCGAACCGCAAGATCGCGGATGCCCCAGCCCCGCTCACGCTCCCGGCTCCGGGTCAGCCCTGCCCTGCCCTGGCTGGGTCGATCATGAGGTTGGCGGCGGTTGGCGTCCGGTTTGTCGCCGTTAACTTCATGATCGACGCGGTCGGGCGGGTTGCCGTGAGGGTGCGGGGGCGCTTCGAGGTGGGGGAGCCGGCATCGTGAGCCTGTGTGGGTGGGGTGTCCGGTTCGGGGGTGGTGGGCGGCACTCTGGGGGTGGAATGGCTGGCGGGTGGGTGGCGTTGTATCCAGGTGAACGACCGAGCATCGGCCGTGCCCCGCGAGCGGGGCGCCGCGAGGCCGGGAATCATCCTGGCGGGCTGGTCGTTGAACACGGTTCCGACGACGTGAACCCCCGCGCCCCCCTGGTGGCGTGCACCGCCTCGGGAATGGTGGCGGGTGGCGGGTCGTTGGACATGCTTCCGGCGCCGCGCAGAGGCACCCCCCCGGTGCCCCGTGTGCAGCCGGATCCCCCCTTGAAGACTTTCTTGAGCGCCTGACGGTGCCCGCGCATCCCGTCCCCCGGGTGCGTCGACCCCCGAATGGAGCATTTCTGATGAACACGATTCTGCGGAAGAGCGTCCTGGGTATTGCTGGTCTGGCCTTCACCGGTGGCGTGTTCGCCGGTCCGGTGGCCGCTCACGCGGCGGACACCACCCCCGCGGTCAAGCCGGTGGCCGTGAGCGTGCAGGGTGACAAGCTGATCCCGCACGGTGTGCAGGGCGCCCAGTCCCGCATCGACCTGGACGACGAGCAGACCGCCAACGTGAAGGCGATCATCGCGGCGACGAAGAAGGCCGGCATGGACGAGCGTGCTGCGGTGGTGTCGATCGCTACGGCGTTGCAGGAGTCGAAGCTGGAGAACCTCGGCCACCTCGGTGACCGTAACGACCACGACTCGCAGGGCCTGTTCCAGCAGCGCCCGTCCTCCGGCTGGGGCACGGTCGAGCAGATCACCGACCCCGAATACTCCACCACCGCGTTCCTGAAGGGTCTGAAGCAGGTCGACGGCTGGCAGGACATGCCCCTGACCAAGGCCGCCCAGACCGTCCAGGTGTCCGCCTACCCGGACCACTACGCCCAGTGGGAGCAGCAGGCCGCCGACCTGGTCGCCGAGCACTGGAACAAGTAAGACCAACAAGCAAGACACAGCGAGAAGGCCGGCACCCCGAACCCGGGGTGCCGGCCTTTTCACGTCTCCGCGACCAGCTCGACCTCGTACCCCTGCCCGTCGGTGAGGTAGGCGGCGTAGCTGTCCGGGCCGCCCGCGTGCGGGTGCCGGTCCGGGAACAGCAGCGTCCAGCCGTACCCTCCAGCGGCAGTGACCAGGCGCTCGACGGCGGCCGGCGGGCCGGCGTGGAAGGCCAGGTGGTTCAGGCCGGGCGCGCACCTGTCGTGGGTGCGGCCGGTGAGTGCCGGTGACCGAGAAGCCAGCCTCGGGAACGACTGGCCGCCGCGATGTCGGGTACCCACACCTCCACGTGATGGAGGCCGCCGATGGTCAGCGCTTCCCGCCCGGCACCCATAGCACGTCGCCGTCCGGATTTGCCGTTCTTGAGAGGATAAAGAGCAAATCGGAGAGCCGGTTGAGATACTTTGCCGGGAGGGGACTGGTCCGATCGGGGTCGTGTGCGACCAGCGCCCATGCCGCACGCTCGGCGCGCCGGGCGGTCGTCCGTGCCACGTGCAGCAGTGCCGCGCCCGCGGTGCCGCCGGGGAGGATGAAGGAGTCGAGCTTGCTCAGGCGCGCGTTGTATTCGTCGCACCAGCCCTCGAGGCGCTCGACGTACTCCTCGGTCACCCGCAGCGGCGGGTACTTCGGGTCCGGCTCGACCGGCGTCGCCAGGTCCGCACCGACGTCGAACATGTCGTTCTGCACGGACTCCAGCACGGCCCGCAGCTCGTCCGAGAGCTGCCCCAGGGCGAGCGCGACGCCGATCGAGGCGTTGCACTCGTCCACGTCCGCGTACGCGGCGATGCGCGGATCGGTCTTCGGCACCTGCTCGTTGTTGCTCAGCCTGGTCATGCCGGCGTCGCCGGCCTTGGTGTAGATGCGCGTGAGGTGGACGGCCATGACGCACAGCCTACGGATACCGGAACTGACGATCCCGGCCCGGCCGAGTCCGGTGGGTCCGGGTGACGCGGGAGATCCGGCGCTCAACGACGTCGACGTCATCCGGGTACGCGGCGATGCCCGGCTCGCCGGCACCGTGCACGTGGTGGGTGCGAAGAACTCCGCGCTGAAACTGATGGCCGCCGCGCTGCTCGCGCCCGGCCGCAGCCTGATCACCAACGTGCCCCGGATCACCGACATCGCGATCATGGGCGAGGTGCTGCGGCGGCTCGGCTGCGGCGTACGGTTCGGCCCGGACGACCCGGTCGACCCGATGGTGGCCCACGGCGGTGTGGAGCGGTCCCGCTCGGTGCTCATCGACGTGCCGGAGCGGCCGGGTGCGGAGGCCGACTACGACCTGGTCCGCCGGCTGCGCGCGTCGATCTGCGTGCTCGGCCCGCTGCTGGCCCGCCGGGGGTACGTCCGGGTGGCCCACCCCGGCGGCGACGCCATCGGCTCGCGTGGGCTGGACATGCACATCGCCGGGCTGGCCCGGATGGGCGCGGAGATCTCCGGTGAGCACGGCTTCGTCATCGCCGAGGCGCCGGACGGGCTGCACGGCGCCGACATCGTGCTGGACTTCCCGAGCGTGGGCGCGACCGAGAACCTGGTGATGGCGGCGGTGCTGGCCCGGGGTGCCACGACGATCGACAACGCGGCCCGCGAGCCGGAGATCGTCGACATCTGCACGATGCTGACCCGGATGGGCGCGCGGATCGAGGGGGCCGGCACGTCGACGCTGCACATCGTCGGTGTACCCGAGCTGCGGCCGGTCCGGCACGCCACGGTGGGGGACCGGATCGTCGCCGGCACCTGGGCGTTCGCCGCCGCGATGACCCGCGGGGACGTGACGGTGACCGGCCTGGACCCGGCGTACCTGGAGGTCGCGCTGGACAAGCTGGTCGCGGCCGGCGGCCTGGTGGAGACGCGGGGCGACGCCTTCCGGGTACGCATGGACGACCGCCCGAGGGCGGTCGACGTGGTCACGCTGCCCTACCCGGGCTTCGCCACCGACCTGCTGCCGATGGCGATCGGACTCGCGGCGGTGAGCGAGGGCGGCTCGCTGATCACCGAGAACATCTTCGACGGCCGGTTCATGTTCGCCAACGAGATGATGCGGCTGGGCGCGGAGATCCGTACCGACGGCCACCATGCCCTGGTGTGCGGCCGGGAGCGGCTGTCCGGCGCCCCGGTACGCGCCACCGACATCCGGGCCGGCGCCGGGCTGATCATCGCCGGGCTCTGCGCCGACGGGCTGACCGAGGTCTCGCACGTGCACCACGTCGACCGGGGCTACCCGGACTTCGTGGCGGACCTGCGGGCGCTCGGCGTCGAGGTGGAGCGCGGCACCGCGCCGGAGGAGCCGGACCTGGCCATCTGACGGCCGGGGCTTATCCCTCGTTAAGTAGGGTTCTCCCAGACGTTGCAGAACACGGCGAGGGAGAAGCAGATGGCGGGTCGACTCGCGGTCGTCGGTGCCGGGCTGATGGGCTCGGGCATCGCCCAGGTGGCGGCGCAGGCGGGCTGGCAGGTGACGCTGCGCGACATCGACGACGCGGCCACGAAGCGCGGTGTGGACGGCATCCGGAAGTCGCTGACGAAGTTCGCCGAGAAGGGCAAGATCGAGGCGTCCGAGGTCGAGGCGACGCTGGCCCGGATCACCCCGACCACCGAGCTGGAGGCCGCCGCCGACGCGGACATCGTGGTCGAGGCGGTCTTCGAGAAGATCGAGATCAAGCACGAGGTGTTCCGCGCGCTCGACAAGATCTGCAAGGCGGACGCGGTGCTCGCCACCAACACGTCGGCCATCCCGGTGACCCAGATCGCCACCGCCACCGAGCGCCCGGAGTCGGTCGTCGGCACGCACTTCTTCTCGCCGGTGCCGATGATGAAGCTCTGCGAGCTGGTACGCGGCTACAAGACCAGCGACGCGACCATGGACACCGTCAAGTCGTTCGCCGAGGGAATCGGCAAGACCGTGGTGGTGGTCAACCGGGACATCGCCGGTTTCGTCACCACCCGGCTGATCTGCGCGCTGGCGATGGAGGCGGTCAAGCTCGTCGAGTCCGGCGTGATCTCCGCCGAGGACCTGGACACCGCCTGCAAGCTGGGCTTCGGCCACGCCATGGGCCCGCTCGCCACCGTCGACCTGACCGGCGTGGACGTGCTGCTCAACGCCACCCGCAACATCTACACCGACACCGCCGACGAGAAGTTCTTCCCGCCGGAGCTGCTCCAGCGCATGGCCACCGCCGGCGACCTGGGCCGCAAGACCGGCCAGGGCTTCTACTCGTACTGACCGGCTCGTCCCGCCCCCGGCCCGCGCGGCCGGGGGCGGTTCACGTCCGGGGTGGGCTGAGCGCGGCGCCGATCAGCGCGAACGCGTCCGGGATGACTGTGCCCCAGTAGCCGAAGTTGTGCCGCCCGTCGGCCCAGGCGGCGCGTACCGGCTCCTCGGGCAGCACCCGGGCGAGCGCGCGGACATCCTTGAGGAAGTTGTCCTGCCGCCCGCACCAGAGCCCGACCGGGGTGCCGCGCAGCTTCTCCATGCCGGTGAAGACCGCGTCGCCGGGGCTCACCGCGGGGGAGAAGGCCGCCGCCATCCGCAGCCACTTCGGGTACGTCTGGGCGAGCAGCAACGCGCCGAAGCCGCCCATCGACCAGCCCCACACGGCCAGCCGGCTGCTGTCGAAACCGCGCCGGGCGCACCAGGTGGGCACCTCCTCGCGCACCATCCGCTGCGGGTCGTCGTCGCCCGAGGCGCGCCACGACAGCCGCCCGCCGGTGGCGCCCGCGAGCGCGAACGGCGGGGCGCCCCGGCGTACCGCGTCGGTGAGGAAGCGGGCCAGCCCGAAGCGGCCGTAGTCGCGCGGGGTGGCCGACGCGCCGTGCAGCACCAGGCAGACGGGCAGGCCGCGGCCGTCGCCGTACCCGTCGGGCACGGCCGTCCAGAAGTCCACCTCGCGGCCGCGCGCGGCAGACGCGATGCGGATCAGCCGCTCGTCGCCGGGCGGGGCGTCCGGCAGGTCCGGGGCCGGTCCCGGGCGGGGGCCGGCCAGTTGCCGGGCGGCCAGGCCGCCGACCAGGCCGACCCCGGCGATCCCGGCGGCGGCGGTGAGCACCGTCCGCCGGGTCAGCGTGTGTGCCATGCCGGCGAGTGTGCCATCCGGTACGCCTCGCGGGCAGCCGCGCGGCATCTCCTTCACGGTGCGGGGACGGACGCCGCGGGTCTGCTGTCCGGCTCCCCGGCGCCCGGCGCGGTCCGGCGCAGGCCGGGGGTGAGCGCGACGGTGACGGCCAGCGCCACGGCGGCGAGCAGCGCGACCGCGCGCGACGGCGTGACCAGGTCGGCGAGCGCCCCGGCGAGCGCGGCGCACACCGCCTGCGCGGCGAGCATCCCGTTGCCGTGCAGGCCGAGCACCTGGCCCCGGGCCTCGGGCGGCGAGTGGGCGATCAGCCGTTCCTGCATCGGCAGGGTGGAGGCGTAGCCGACGGACGCGACGAGCGCGACGGCCATGGCCACCGGCAGCGGCGGCGACAGCAGGATCAGCAGGTACGGCAGGGGGAGCAGCACCCGCAGCGGGTGGATCCACCTCTCGCGGAGGGCGGGGGACAGGAACCGCCCCACCACCACGTCCCCGGCCAGCATGCCGAGCGCGGCGGCGGCGAGCAGGAAGCCGGCGCGGTCGGCGGCGTACGGGACGAACAGCGCCTCGCAGCCGACGATCAGGCCGCCCGGTACCCAGAGGTTGAGCAGGAGCGACCGGCGGCCGGGGTCGGCCCAGAGCACCCGGTTGACGCGCAGCGTGCGGGTAACCGTCACCCGTTCGCTGGTCCGGGCCGGTCGCTCGGTGAGCCCGAACCATCCCACCGCGGCGGACACCGCCCGCAGGACCAGCGCCAGCAGGAACACCTGGTACGGGCTCAGCCACACCAGCAGGACGCCGGCCAGCCCGAACCCGGCGATCTGCATGACGCCGACGCTCGTGTTCATCGTGGCCCGGGCCAGCACGTAGGCGTTCACCGGCACGATGTCGGTGAGCAGCGCCCACTTGGCGCCGGCGGCGACCGAGCCCACGTACGCGTTGGCGAAGATGATCGCGAAGCGGGCCCACAGCGGCAGCCCGGGCACCGCCTGGAGCGCCGCGCCGGCGGTGGCGAGCAGGGCGGCGAAGGCCATCGCCCGGCGCGGCGGCACGCTGTCCGCGGCGGACAGCAGCGTCAGGCTGCCGAGGACTCCGGCCAGCGGCGCCCCGAACATGCTCAGCGCGGTGAGCAGCGCCGAGCCGGTCGACGCGTAGGTCAGCGCGCCCAGGGCCAGCGCCGACGTGGTGTGGGCGGCGATCCCGGCGCAGTTCGCCAGGAACAGGTTGCGGAACTCCCGGACCGCGAACAGTTCTGCGTACGTTCTCACCCGGGCATGGTCGGCTGGTCGTCGGCGGAATCCCTAGACTTACGTCTGGAGGCGAAACGTGGGCGTCTGGCAGGTGCCGTCCGACCTGGTCGCGCGGAGTCGTTTCACGGTGTCGCCGATGGCCGAGACCGTCGGCGCGCTGAAGGCGCTGCGCCATCCGAAGGTCCCCTGGGAGCAGGCCTGGCGACGGCCGCACGTCGACGCGTTCCGGGAGATGCTGGCTGCCCGGCCGGTGGTCCGGGCGCTGGTGGAGGCGTCGTTCGGCCTTCGGTGGGTGGCGGACTTCCTCACCATCGCGCCCGCCTCGGCGGACCCGACGTTCGCCGGGGAACTGGCGGCCGTCGAGCGGTTGTCCGACGAGCGGATCCGGGCCGACCTGCGTGCCACCCGGCCGGGCCCGCTGGCGGCCGAACTGCTGGCGGACGGGCTCACCGGGCAGGTCGTGGAACTGCTCGACTGGATCTGGGCGCACACCGTCGCGCCGGAGTGGCCGGAGCGGGAACGCCGGCTGCGCGCGGACATCGTGGCCCGTACCGCCGCCCTGAGCATGCGCGGCCTGGCCGGGGCGATCGTCGACATCAACCGCAACGTGCGGTGGCTGGGCGACGGCCGCCTCCAGGTGAACGACTACCCGGAGCCGCCGCTGTCGCTGCACGCGGCCGAACAGCTGGTGTTCGTGCCGGCTCACTGCCGCCGCGGCTGGGTGGTCTGGGACGCGCCGGCCCGGTTCGGGATGGTCTATCCGGCGCGCGGGATCCTGGTCGATCCGACCTCACCGGCACCGGACGGCCTGGCCCGGCTGATCGGCGCGAACCGGGCCGAGATCCTGGCCCGGCTGGACGCGCCGCTGAGCACCTCGCAGCTCGTGGTGGTGACCGGGCTGTCCCTGGGCACGGTCAGCGACCACCTGCGGGTGCTGCTCGACGCGGGCGCGGTCGCGAAGCGGCGGTCCGGGCGCGAGGTGCTCTACTGGCGTACGCCGCTGGGTGCGGCGCTCGTCGACGGCGGATGAGCGGTGGTCAGCCGTCGCGCTTGGTGGTCCAGCGGAACGTGGTCAGGCACAGCACCAGGCCGATGACGCACCAGGCGCCCAGCACCAGCGCGACGGTGCCCAGCTCGAACGAGCCGCCCGGCTCCCGGGCGCCGAAGCTGTCCGGCAGGAAGACCGAGCGCAGCCCCTGGCACATCCACTTGAGCGGGAAGATCGCCGCGACCTGCTGCATCCAGGTGGGCAGGCTGGTGAAGACGAAGAACACGCCGGAGATGAACTGGAGCACCAGCGCGACCGGGGTGACCACCGCCGAGCCGCTGCGGGCGGTGCGGGCCAGCGACGAGATCGCGATGCCGCACAGCGTGCAGGCGGTGACGCCGAGCACGGAGACCCAGGCGAACGTCAGCCACTTGGCGGTGGTCTGCGGCAGGTCCAGGTCGAACATCGCCACCGAGACGGCGAGCAGCAGCACGGTCTCCGCGATGCCGATGACCACCACCATGATCACCTTGCCGGCGAACCAGACCCACTTCGGCATCGGCGTGCCGCGGTAGCGCTTGAGCACGCCGCGGTCCCGTTCGATCGGGATCCAGATGCCGAGGTTCTGGAAGCTGACCGTCATCAGGCCGGTCGCGATCATGCCGGTGATGAAGTACTGCGTGTAGCTGACCCCGGGCGCGATCTCGTCGCTGAAGATCGCCGCGAAGATCAGGATCATGATGATCGGGAAGCCCATCGTGAACACGACGGACTCCCGGCTGCGCAGGAACTGGGTGATCTCCAGCCGCCCCTGACGCAGCGCCAGCGCGCCCGCGCCGGGCCGCCGGGCGGCGGTCGCGGCGGTGACCGGGGCCGCGTGCTTCGTCGTGGTGGTCATGAGTGTCCGATCATCCGCAGGTAGACGTCTTCCAGGGTCGGCCGGGTCACGGTGAGGCCGGGTACCTCGCCGCCGAAGCGCGCGGCCAGGTCGGCCACCAGCGCCGTCGGCGTCGCGGTCTCCGCCGAGGCCGGCGTCCCGTCGGGGGTACGCCAGGAGACGGTCGCCAGCGACTCCTGCCGGTTGCCCAGCGCGTTCGGCGGCGCGACCTCGATCACTCGCCCGGCGGCGATCACGCCGACCCGGTCGGCGAGCGCCTCGGCCTCGTCCAGGTAGTGGGTGGTGAGCACGATCGTGGTGCCGGCGGCGGACAGGTCCCGGATCAGCTCCCAGAACTCGCGCCGGGCCTCCGGGTCGAAGCCGGTGGTCGGCTCGTCGAGGAAGAGCAGTTCGGGGCGGCCGATGATGCCCAGCGCCACGTCCAGGCGGCGCTTCTGCCCGCCGGAGAGCGTGTGCGTGCGCGCCTTCGCCTTGGCGCCCAGCCCGACCCGCTCGACCACCTTGTCCGGGTCGTCGGCCTCCGGGTAGAAGCCGGAGAAGTGGCGGACCACCTCGATGACGCTGAGCTCGTCGAACTCGCCGGTGCCCTGGAGCACGATGCCGACCCGGGAACGCCAGCCGGCGTCGGGGTGGGCGGGGTCGGCGCCGAGGACGCGTACCTCGCCGGCGTCGCGCTGCCGGTAGCCCTCCAGGATCTCGACCGTGGTGGTCTTGCCGGCGCCGTTCGGGCCGAGCAGGGCGAACACCTCGCCCCGGCGGACGTCCAGGTCCACCGAGGCGACGGCGACGTTGTCGCCGTACGCCTTGCGCAGCCCTCGCACGGAAATCGCGAGCTCGTTCTCCATGACGTCAAGTGTGCGTCGTGCGGTCGCCCGCTCCACTGTCGGGTCAGCTATATACGCGAGGTATACACTCGGTGTAGTCTCTGGTCATGACCGTTCCCCTGACCCTGCTCGGGCTGCTCGAACGCGAGCCGAGCCACGGCTACGACCTCAAGCGCGACTACGACACCTTCTTCGGGCGCGGCAAGCCGCTGCCGTACGGGCAGGTCTACTCGACGCTGAGCCGCCTGGCCCGCGACGGCAAGGTGGTGGTCGGCGACGTCGCTCCCGGCGCCGGGCCGGACCGCAAGCGCTATGTCATCACCGACCTGGGCGCCACCGAGGTGGAGCACTGGCTGACCGAGCCGGTCGAACCCGAACCGCACCTGCAGACCGTGTTGTTCACCAAGGTCGCGCTCGCGCTGATGCTCGACCGGCCGGCCGAGGAGTACCTGGACACCCAGCGCGCCGCCCACCTGCGCCGGATGCGCGAACTCACCGAGATCAAGCGCAACGGCGAGCTCGTCGACGTGATGCTGGCCGACCACGGCCTCTACCACCTGGAGGCGGACCTGCGGTGGATCGAGACGACGGGCGCCCGGCTGGACGCCCTGCGAAAGGCGGTACGGCCGTGAGCCCGATGATCGAGGCCCGGGACGTCACGTACGCGTTCGGCGAGACACCCGCCCTGCGCGGCGCGAGCCTCGCCGTGGCGGCCGGTGAGGTCGTCGCCGTGATGGGGCCGAGCGGCTCCGGCAAGTCGACGTTGCTGCACTGCCTGGCCGGCATCCTGCGTCCCGACTCCGGCGAGGTCCGGTTCGACGGCACGCGCATCGACACGCTCGGCGAGGCCGACCGCAGCGCGCTGCGCCGCGACAGCTTCGGCTTCGTCTTCCAGTTCGGCCAGCTCGTGCCGGAACTCACCGCGGCCGAGAACGTGGCCCTGCCCCTGCTGCTGCGCGGTGTCCGCCGCACTCCGGCGCTGCGTGCCGCGCGGGGCTGGTTCGAGCGGCTCGGCCTGGCCGGCCTGGAGCACCGCCGCTCCGGCGAACTGTCCGGCGGGCAGGCCCAGCGGGTCGCGCTGGCCCGCGGCCTGGTCGCCGAGCCGCGGGTGCTGTTCGCCGACGAGCCCACCGGCGCGCTCGACTCGCTCACCGGCGAGGAGGTGATGACGCTGCTGGTGGACGCCGCCCGCGAGAAGGGCACCACAGTCGTCCTGGTGACGCACGAGGCGCGCATCGCCGCGTACGCCGACCGGGAGGTCATGGTGCGGGACGGCCGGGTCAACGCCCCCGCCGGGGTCGTCTCATGATCGGGCTCGCGCTCCGGCTCGCCGTCGCCGGTGGCCGGGAGGCGCTGGTCCGGCTGGTCGCCATCGCCGCCGCCGTCGCGGTCGGCACGGGGCTGCTGCTCACCACGCTCGCGGGCGTGAACGCCGCCGACGCCCAGCTCGCCCGCTACGCGTCGATGTACCCGCAGGAGACGGCGGGCGGGTCCGCCGACCCGCTGCTGTGGTCCACCCGGACCGACTTCTTCCGGGGTGCACAGATCACCCGCGTCGACGTCGCCGCGACCGGCCCGGACGCGCCCACGCCGATCGGTGTTTCCCGCACGCCGGGGCCCGGCGAGTACTACGCCTCCCCGGCGCTGCGGAAGTTGCTGGCGTCCACCCCGGCCGACCAGCTCGCCGACCGCTACCCGGGCCGGGATCTCGGCGAGGTCGGGCCGGCGGCGCTCACCTCGCCGGACACCCTGCTCGTCCTGGTCGGCGGCACCCCGGAGCAGGTCGGGAAGCTGGACCAGGTCAGGAAGGTCACCCGGGTCGACGACAACCGGACTCCGCTGCCGAGGGCGGCTGTCGACCTCATCCTCGGCGTGGTGGCGGGCGGCCTGCTGTTCCCCGTACTCGTCTTCATCGGCACGGCGACCCGGCTCGGCGCGGCCCGCCGGGAGCAGCGGTTCGCGGCGATGCGGCTGGTCGGGGCGACGCCCCGGCAGATCTCGGTGGTCGCTGCCGTCGAGGCCGCGCTCGCGGCGGCGGCCGGCGCGGCGGTCGGCTTCGCGGCGTTCTTCGCGTTCCGTGGGCAGCTCGCCGGAATCCCGTTCACCGGCATGCCGTTCTTCCCCGGCGACATGGCCATCGGTGCGCCGGAGGCCCTCCTGGTGGCCCTCGGCGTGCCGGCGGGCGCGGCGGCCGCGGCCTGGGTCGCGCTGCGCCGGGTGCGGATCTCCCCGCTCGGGGTCACCCGGCGGGTCACGCCGCGACCGCCACGGGTCCACCGGCTGATTCCGCTCGCGCTCGGCCTGGCCGGGCTGGGTTTCGCCCTGGTGTACCGGCCGGGTACGTCCGACGGGCAGACCGCGCTGTTCCTGCCCGCACTGCTGCTGGTCATGGTCGGGCTGATCACGGGCGGCCCGTGGCTGACCATGGTCGGCGCCCGGGCCATGGCCGCCCGCGCCAGCCGGCCGGCCACGCTGATCGCCGCGCGCCGACTCGCCGACAACCCGGCCGCCGGGTTCCGGGCGGTGAGCGGGGTGATGCTCGCGCTGTTCGTCACGACGGTGGCCGTGGGTGTGATGGGGACGATCACGCACGAGCGCGGTCCGGCGCCCCAGGACTCCCTGGAGGCCGGCCGGCTGTCGATGGTGCTGGCGGGCGACCCGCCGGTGCCCGGCACCCTGCTGGCCGACCTCACCGCGGTTCCCAGCGTCCGCAACCCGGTGCTGGTCCGGGAGAACCCGGTGCGTGGTGACGGCCGCGACTCCGGCGTGATCGCCTGCGCGGACATCCCGCCGGCCTACGGGCGGTGCGCCGCAGGGGCGCGCGTCGCCGAGGTGCCGCCGGACCTGATCCCCTGGCGGGAGTCCGCCTCGGCCGACCGGGTCTGGCCGTCGTCCCCGGTGGACCCGGCGGCACTCGCAGAGCTGCCGGCCGGTTCGGTGGCGGTCGAGGCGGCGGACCAGGCCGCCGTGGAGCGGGCCCGGACGATCCTCGAAGCCGCGTTCCCGGCCTTCTTCGTGGCGCCGAACGTGCCCGGCGACTTCGAGGCCGAAATCGCCGACACGATGCGGGGCTGGCAGCGGCTGGCCGACATCGTCGTGGTGGCCGGTCTCGCGCTCGCCGGATGCAGCCTGGCCGTGGCGGTGGCAGCCGGCCTCAGTGAACGGAAACGGCCGTTCAGCCTGCTGCGGCTCAGCGGCGCCCCGGTGCGGCTGCTGCGCCGGGTGGTGGCCCTGGAGAGCACCGTGCCGCTGCTGACCGTCGCCGTGGTGGCGGTCGGGATGGGACTGGTCGCCGCGCAGCTGTTCCTGCGCGCGCAGATGGACTACGACCTGCGCGTACCGGGGCTCGGGTTCGCCGCGGTGGTGGCCCTCGGCGTGCTGGGCTGCCTCGCGGTCATCGCGGCCACCCTGCCGCTGCTGGAACGGATCACCGGTCCGGAGACCGCCCGCAGCGAGTGACCCGTACGGTGGGCCGGCCGCACGCCGGCCCACCGGCGCGGGCATCGGGTTGTGTGGTTTTCCACACTCTCTTTTACTGAACGGTAACTTAAACTCCGGCCATGGACGACGCGATGCCGGGACGGCTGCCCGAGCGGGACCGCCCGTGGGTGATGCGCACGTACGCCGGGCACTCCTCCGCCGCGGCCACCAACGCGCTCTTCCGCCGCAACCTGGCGAAGGGGCAGACCGGCCTGTCGGTCGCCTTCGACCTGCCCACCCAGACCGGGTACGACCCGGACCACGAGCTGGCCTCCGGCGAGGTGGGCCGGGTCGGCGTGCCGGTGGCGCACCTGGGTGACATGCGGGCGCTGTTCGAGGGCATCCCGCTGGCCGAGATGAACACCTCGATGACCATCAACGCCCCGGCGATGTGGCTGCTCGGCCTCTACGGCACCGTCGCCGCCGAGCAGGGCGCGGAGCTGAGCCGCTGCGCCGGCACCACGCAGAACGACATCATCAAGGAGTACCTGTCCCGGGGGACGTACATCTTCCCGCCGGCCGCGTCGCTGCGGCTGACCGCCGACGTGATCGCGTACACGCTGCGTGAGATGCCGCGGTGGAACCCGGTGAACATCTGCTCGTACCACCTCCAGGAGGCCGGCGCCACGCCGGTGCAGGAGGTCGGCTTCGCGCTGGCCACCGCCGTCGCCGTGCTGGACACCGTGCGCGACTCCGGCCAGGTGCCGCCCGACCGGATGGGCGACGTGGTCCAGCGGATCTCCTTCTTCGTCAACGCCGGGGTGCGCTTCGTCGAGGAGATCGCCAAGATGCGCGCGTTCGGCGCGCTCTGGGACGAGATCACCCGCGACCGCTACGGCGTGGAGAACCCGAAGCAGCGCCGGTTCCGCTACGGCGTCCAGGTCAACTCGCTGGGCCTGACCGAGGCGCAGCCGGAGAACAACATCCAGCGCATCGTGCTGGAGATGCTCGGCGTCACGCTGTCCCGCGACGCCCGCGCCCGCGCCGTGCAGCTGCCCGCCTGGAACGAGGCGTTGGGCCTGCCCCGCCCCTGGGACCAGCAGTGGTCGCTGCGCATGCAGCAGGTGCTGGCGTTCGAGTCGGACCTGCTGGAGTACCCGGACCTGTTCGCCGGCTCGCACGTCATGACCGCGCTCGTCGACGAGATCGTGACCGGCGCCCGGGTCGAGTTGGAGAAGGTGCTGGAGATGGGCGGCGTGGTGACCGCCGTGGAGTCCGGCTACCTCAAGAGCGCGCTGGTGGCCTCGCTCGCCGACCGGCGCCGCCGGATGGAGTCCGGCTCGGACGTGGTGGTCGGCGTCAACCGGTTCACCGAGACCGAGGCGTCCCCGCTGACCGCGGCCGGCGCCGAGAACATCGAGCAGGTGGACCCCGCCGTGGAAGCGGCGGCCACGGACGGCGTACGCGCATGGCGGGCCGACCGGGACGCGGCGGCGGTCGAGGCGGCGCTGGCGAAGCTGCGCGCCGACGCCGCCACCACGGCGAACCTGATGGCGGCGACGCTGGACTGCGTGCGGGCCGGTGTCACCACCGGCGAGTGGGCGGGCGCGCTGCGCCAGGTGTACGGCGAGTACCGCGCGCCGACCGGCCTGGCGGGGGCGGTCGGCACAGCCGGTGACGCGACCCTCGCCGGGGTCCGCGAGCGGGTCGTCGCGACCGCCCGGGAGCTGGGCAGCGGGCGGCTGCGGCTGCTGGTCGGCAAGCCGGGGCTGGACGGGCACTCCAACGGCGCGGAGCAGATCGCGGTACGCGCCCGCGACGCCGGGTTCGAGGTGGTCTACCAGGGCATCCGCCTGACCGCCGGGCAGATCGTCGCGGCGGCGGTCGAGGAGGACGTCGACCTGGTCGGCCTCTCCGTGCTGTCCGGCTCGCACCTGGCCGCCGTGCCGGCGGTGCTGGACGGGCTGCGCGCGGCCGGGCGGGGCGACCTGCCGGTGGTGGTGGGCGGGATCATCCCGGCCGCCGACGCCGACGCGCTGCGCACCGCCGGGGTGGCCCGGGTGTTCACGCCGAAGGACTTCGCGCTCACCGGCATCATCGACGAGCTGGTCACCGTGATCCGCGAGGCGAACGCGCTGGATTCGGCACGCTGAAAGCATCACAAAGCCTAAAGTCGGGGCAAGACACCCACTGAAGGGCGAGATGATGACCGCGTCGTTGGAGATGCCCCGGGTCCAGGAGTGCGCCGTCCGGTCCTGCGCCTACAACCACACGAACGACTGCCACGCGTTCGCCATCACCATCGGCAGCAGCGACCACGCGCACTGCCACACGTTCGTGGAGATGCCCGTGCGCGGCGGCATCGACCAGCTCGTGGCCCAGGTCGGCGCGTGCTCGCGCTCGGACTGCCGGCACAACGCCGACCTGGAGTGCCACGCCCCGGCCATCACCGTCGGCCCGGACATGGACATGGCCGACTGCATGACGTACGAGGGCCGCTGAGCCGCCGCGGTCAGACGCGGAAACCGGCCTCCCGGGCGGCGGCGCGTTCCCGGCGCCGCTCCCGCCGACGGCGGAACAGCCAGGGCACGAAGAGCACCAGGCCGACCAGGAACACCAGCACCAGCACCGGCAGCAGCAGCGCCACCACCGACATGACGACGCTCGTCGCGTCCTCGGCGGTGCTGGCCACCGGCGCGCCCACACCGGCCGTGGTCGCGTTGATGACCGGCCGGGCGGCGGCCTTGAGCAGGTGCACGCCGAGCGCGATGAACACGCCGACCACCACCGGCACCCACTGGTGCGACGAGAAGAACGTGTCCGGGTCGCTGACGGTGACCGTCTCCGAGCCGGCGCCCGCGCCGAACGCGAGCCCGCCGGCCGTCGGCCGGACCACCGTCTGCACCACGTCGTTGACGTGGTCGACCACCGGCACCTTGTCGGCCACCACCTCGACCGCGAGCAGGACCGCGAGGATCAGCACCACCCAGCCGTTGCCGAGCCACTGCCAGCCGCTCGGCAGCTCGACCAGATCGGTGTAGCGGGACAGCAGACCCATCAGCAGAAGCGGGATGTAGGCGTTCAGGCCCGCCGAGGCGGCCAGGCCGGAACCGGTGAGGACTTCGAGCACGATCTCAATATGGCACCGGTACGCCAGTGGCGCTCGTCGGCGTCCGCCGGGGCCTCGGCTACCCTCGGCGGGTGCGGTTGGTCATTGCGAAGTGCTCGGTGGACTACGTCGGACGGCTCTCGGCCCATCTGCCCCCGGCGACCCGGTTGCTGATGGTGAAGGCGGACGGGTCGGTGTCGATCCACGCCGACGACCGGGCCTACAAGCCGTTGAACTGGATGAGCCCGCCCTGCCGGCTGGAGGAGGCGCCCGGCGTCTGGCGGGTGGTCAACAAGGCCGGCGAGGAACTGCGCATCACCCTGGAGGAGATCTTCCAGGACACCTCGTACGAGCTGGGCGTGGACCCGGGCCTGCGCAAGGACGGCGTCGAGGCGCACCTCCAGGAGCTGCTCGCCGCGAACCCGGCGACGCTGGGGGAGGGCTACACGCTGGTCCGGCGCGAGTACATGACCGCGATCGGGCCGGTCGACCTGCTCTGCCGGGACGCGGCCGGCGGCGCGGTGGCGGTCGAGGTGAAGCGGCGCGGCGAGATCGACGGCGTCGAACAGCTCACCCGCTACCTGGAGCTGATGAACCGCGATCCGCTGCTCGCGCCGGTGGCCGGCGTGTTCGCCGCACAGGAGATCAAGCCGCAGGCCCGGGTGCTCGCCACGGACCGGGGCATCCGTTGCGTCGTGGTCGACTACGACAAGCTGCGCGGCATCGAACGCGACGAGCTGACGCTGTTCTGAGGCGCTGCCTCAGCGGCCCCGGCCGTACATCAGCTTGGCGATCTTGACGATGCGGGCGACGTCGGCCGGGGTGCGCTCGAACGTCATCGCCGGCAGCAGCGACCGGGCCCGGCGGCGGGTGACCGACTTGGGCCGGCCGAACTCACGCAGCCCCTCCTCGCCGTGGATGCGGCCGAAGCCGGACTCGCCCGTGCCGCCGAACGGCAACGTCGACATGCCGGCGAACGTCAGCGCCGAGTTGACCGAGGCCATCCCGGAGCGCAGCCGCCGCGCCACCGCCACCGCCCGCGCCCGGCCGAAGACCGAACCCCCGAGCCCGTACGGCAGCGCGTTGGCCCGCTCGACCGCCTCGTCCACGTCCCGGACGCGGTTGACCACAAGCGTCGGCCCGAACGTCTCCTCCTGCACGGCGGCCGAGTCCTCCGGCACGTCGACCAGGACCGTCGGGTGCACGTACGGCGGCTGGACCGCCTCCGGGCCGCCGAGCACCGCCCGGCCGCCCCGGTCGATCGCGTCGTCGATGTGCCGGCGGATGATGTCGATCTGCGACGGCATGGTGATCGGGCCGAGGTCGGACCCGTCGGCGCCCACGGTGAGCCGGCCGGCCTTCGCCACCACCTTGTCCACGAAGGCGTCGAAGACCTGGTCGACCGCGTAGACCCGCTCGATGCCGATGCACGTCTGGCCGGCGTTGGTCAGCCCGCCCCACACGCACGCCTCCGCCGCGGCGTCCAGGTCGGCGTCCGAGTCGACGATCATCGCGTCCTTGCCGCCGGCCTCCAGCAGCACCGGCGTGAGCGACTCGGCGCAGGCGGCCATCACCCGCTTCGCGGTCGCGGTCGAGCCGGTGAACGCCACCTTGCCGACCCCGGAACGGCACAGCGCCGCACCGACCGCGCCGAAGCCGTGCACCACCTGGAACACCGGCTGCTCCGGCACCACCTCGGCGAACCGGTCGACCAGCCACTGACCGACCGCAGGGGTGTACTCGCTCGGCTTGAACACCACGGCGTTGCCGGCTGCGAGCGCGTACGCGGCGGAGCCGATCGGCGTGAAGACCGGATAGTTCCACGGGCCGATCACGCCGACCACGCCGTACGGCTGGTATTCGAGGTGACCGGTGAACTCGGCGAGGATCAGGCGGGAGCGGACCCGGCGCGGCCCGAGCACCCGGCGGGCGTTGCGGGCCGCCCAGTCGATGTGCTCCAGCGCGGTGAGGATCTCCACCACCGCGTCACCGACCGGCTTGCCGCCCTCGGTGTGCATCAGGTCGGCCAGCTCCTCGATCCGCCGGGCGAGCACACCGCGCCAGCGCTGGAGGCGGTCCCGCCGGCCGGCGAAGCCGAGCCCGGCCCACCAGTCGCCGGCCTCCCGGGCGCGGTCGACGGCGGCACGCACGTCCGCCTCGGCGGCCAGCGGGAATCTGCCTGCCTCCGCGCCGGTGGCCGGGCTGGTCGACACCAGCAGGCCCTCGGAGATGAGCGGGGCGCCCGGCACATGCACAGCGGTCATGGCCGAAGTCTAGACCCGAGGATTACTCGCCGGTAGGTGTCGAACGCGCCGTACGCTGCGCGGATGATCAGCCGTCGCATCGACGGAAGTGCCGTCCGAAACGGCGAACGGGAGATGACCGGCCGGGGTCGCGGGGGTGACCGCGCGGTGGTGCAAGCCACTACGGTGAGGTGGCAGGCTGACGCCGCGGGGCGATGTGGGGTGGAGGTCGACTGTCCATGGAGGAGCATCCTGAGCTGATGCCGTTGCTGACGGTGTCCGGCGGGGCGATGCGTGGGCTCACGTTCCGGGTCGGCCAGGACGCGCAGGTGATCGGCCGCGCGCCGACCGCCGACATCGTGCTCGCCGACCCGCACCTGAGCCGGCGGCACGCCACCGTCCGGGCCACCCCGGAAGGGGTGATGCTCACCGACCTCGGCTCGACCAACGGCACCTGGCTCAACGACACCCGGGTCACCGGCAGCGTGGCGATCGCCGACGGCGACGTGGTCCGGCTCGGCCGCACCGACCTGCGCCTCTACGACCCGGGCGTGGCCCGGACCGACCCGGTCGGGATGAGCTTCGGCGCGCTGCGCCGCGACCAGCGTCCCACCCTGCCGCTGCCCGTCCCCGGGCCGCGCCAGCCGATCGAGGCGCGCGAGGCCCAGCCGGCCGACGCCCGCTAGCCCTCCGCACCCGCCACCCCTCGGGGCCACTGAGTGCCGGCACCCGCTGGCACTCCAGGCCACATCGAGCCCTCAGGGCTGCTGACAACCGGCACCCGCTGTGCCCCGAGGCCGCTGAGTGCCGGCACCCGCTGAGCCCTCACGCCCGCGCTGGCCCCGACGTCGCGCCGGCCCATGCCTCAGCCCCACGGGCGCCTCAGCCCGCCCGCCGAGCCCAGCGCGCCTGACTGCGCGCCCCCGGCACCCGCCGCGTTCCCGGCGCTCCTTACCCGGCCCGCCCACCCGCGTTGATCAAGGAGTTTGGGTACGGAAACGGCTCCCGCGGTGACGCAAACTCCTTGATCACGGGCGCGACGCGACCCGCGACGGGGCCGGCGGACGGGTGGGTTGGGCCGGGTGTGCGCTTCCGGGCCCGGTCGATCATGAAGTTGGCGGCGTTCCTCGTCCGATTTGTCACCGCCAACCTCATGGTCGACGCGGTAATGGGGCAGGCGGGTGGTGCGTGCGGCGGCGCGTGGGCTCTGGTGAGCCGGGGTGCGCACCACGTTCGGGTGGCCCGGTGATCAAGGAGTTTGGGTACGGGAAAGGCTGCCGCGGTGACGCAAACTCCTTGATCACGGACGCGACGCGACCGGCGACCGGCGACGGGGCCGGGGGACGGGCGGGCGCTTCCAGGCCCGTCGATCATGGAGTTGGCGGCGTTCTGCGTCCGATTTGTCGCCGCTAACTTCATGATCGACGGGCTAAGGGGGTGGTGCGTGCGTGCGGTCCGGTGAGGCGGGGGGTGTCCCTATGGGGTTCGTCAAGCGGCGATCGGCGTCGTGGGGCGGGGTTGGTAGGGGATCTTGTCGCGGAGCATGGCGAACAGGACGTCGCAGCGACGGCGGGCGAGGCAGATGAGGGCGG
>NZ_JAMHIU010000004.1:0-339608 GCF_023896895.1 Micromonospora sp. CPM1 | reverse complement strand
GGCGGGGGCGGGGTCAGGGGCGGTGGTGCATGGCCAGGCGGAGCAGGAGGAAGCGCAGGGCCGTGGCGGCCAGGTTGGCGGCCACCAGGACGGTCAGCTCCCGTCCGCGACTCGGGGGCGTGGTGGCGTGCAGCACGGCCAGGGAGCCGCTGGTCAGGGCCAGGCCGAGCGCGAACGCCAGCAGCCCCTGGAGGTGGTGGCGGCCGGCGTGCCGGCGTCCGGTCACCCCGAACGTGAGCCGCCGGTTGGCCGCCGTGTTGGCCACCGCGGTGAGCAGCAGCGCCAGCAGGTTCGCCGGTTGCGCACCGAGCGGGCCGCGGGCCAGCAGGAACAACAGCAGGTACGCGAGCGTGCTCGCCACGCCCACCGCGGCGAACCGGGCGAGCTGCCGGGGCAACCCGGCCGGCACCTGCGCCGGGGGTGCCGGCAACGGCCCACGGCCGAGCTGGGCGCGCAACCGCGCCAGCGGCAGCGCCCCGGTCACCAGCGCCCGGCCCAGCCGGCCGATGCCGCGCAGGTCGGCCAGCGCGGTGGCGACGATGTCGACGCGGCTGTCCGGGTCGTCCACCCAGTCCACCGGCACCTCGTGGATGCGCAGCCCGGCCCGCTGCGCCAGGACCAGCAGCTCCGTGTCGAAGAACCAGCCGGTGTCGCGTACCAGCGGCAGCAACTCGGCCGCCACGTCGGCGCGGATCGCCTTGAACCCGCACTGGGCGTCGGAGAAACGCGCCGCGAGCGCGCCGCGCAGCAGCAGGTTGTAGCCCCGCGAGATGACCTCCCGCTTGGCGCCCCGGACCACCCGGCTGGTCCGCGCCAGCCGGGTGCCGATGGCCAGGTCCGAGTGCCCGGAGATGAGCGGCGCGACCAGCGGCAGCAGCGCGGCCAGGTCGGTGGACAGATCCACGTCCATGTACGCGAGCACCGGCGCCGGCGAGGCCGACCACGCGGCGCGCAGCGCCCGCCCGCGTCCCTTCTCGTCCAGGCGCAGCACCCCCACCCCGGGCAGCTCGTCGGCGAGCGCCCGCGCCACCGCCGGCGTGCCGTCCACGCTGGCGTTGTCGGCCACCGTGATCCGGAACGGGTACGGGAAGTGCGCGGTCAGGTGCGCGTGCAGCCGCCGGACGCAGGGGCCCAGATCGGCCTCCTCGTTGTACACCGGAACCACCACGTCGAGCACCGCGCTGCCGGCGGCGGGCCGGGCCTGCACGGCGGCCCGGGGAGCGTACGTGCCGGTCATGGCTCAGCCCTGCTTTCCGCTGCTCAGGTCGTACACGGTCACGCCGTCGAGGGTGGTCGCGGTGAAGTTCTCGGCGACCCAGGCGGCGATCTCGGCCGAGGCGTTGCTGCCGCCGTTGGCCCGGAACCCGCCGCCGCCGAGGAAGTAGTGGATCCGCCCGTCGGCGACGTACCGCTGGAACTGCGCGAGCGTCGGCGACGGGTCGCTGCCGTTGAAGCCGCCGATCGGCATGACCGGACGGCCGGTGGCCAGCTGGTAGCCGGAGGCGTTGTTCGAACCGACAGTGGCGGCGACCCAGGTGTAGTCGTCGGCGTCGGCGGTGAGCAGCCCGGTCATCTCGGCGCTCGGCTCGCGGGCGTCGAGCAGCCCGCCCATGCCCCCGCCGCGCTGCCCCCGCCCTTCCTGCCTGGTCCCGCCGTCCTGGCCGGTGCCGCCGGGAGCGCCCGGAGCCGAACCACCACCAGGGAATCCGGGGAACCCACCGGCGTTCGCCCCGCCGTCCTGGCCGGTGCCGCCCGGGCCGTAGCCGTCGGAACCCGTGCCGTCCGAGCCGGTGCCGTTCGGACCGCCCGGGAAGCCCGGGAACTGCCCGTTCCCACCGCCCGGACCACCGGGGAACTGTCCGTTCCCGCCGCCCGGCATCCGCCCGCCCGGTCCGCCGGGGCCGCCGAAGCCGCCCGCTCCGGCCGGCCCGGCGCTCGGGATCGAGCCGCTGTGCGGGGTGGCTGCGGTCTGCATCGCGTACGCGGCCGGCCCGGCCAGCGCCACCGCGATGCCGGCGACGGACACCACCGGCACGACCCACCGCGCAACCCGCCCGGCGAACCCGGCCCGGCTCCGCGCCGTCGCCCCCGCCTCGGAGTTGACCAAGGAGTTCGCGTCACCCGGAACGCCACTTCCGGACACAAACTCCTTGATCACCGGGGCGGTGGCCAGGAGGGCGGCTGTGGTCAGACCCAGGGCCAGCACCGTGGTGCGCAGCCAGGGGTGCCAGTCGGGTGTGCGGCCGAGCAGGTGCCAGGACCACCAGGCGGTGACCGCCAGCGTGCCGGCCAGCACCAGCGTGGCCGCTGACCGACGCCACCGGACCGGCGCGGAGCGGGCCCGCCACAACAGGGTGGTCCCGATGCCGACCAGCGCGCCGACCGCCGGGGCCAGGGCGACCGTGTAGTACGCGTGGAAGATCCCGGACATGAAACTGAAGATCAGGCCGGTGACCAGCAGCCAGCCGCCCCACAGCAGCAGACCGGCCCGAGTACGGTCGGTACGCGGCGCCCGTCCGGCCAGCCACAGGCCGGCGACCAGCAGGATCAGCGCGGCCGGCAACAGCCAGGAGATCTGCCCGCCGACCTCGGTGTCGAACATCCGCAGCAGGCCGGTCCGGCCGGAGAACGGCCCGCCGCCTCCCCCGCCGGGCCGGCCGCCACCGCCGCCGACGCTGCCCACCTCGTCGCCGGTGATGCGGCCCAGGCCGTTGTAGCCGAGCGTCAGCTCCAGGATGCTGTTGTTCTGCGAGCCGCCGACGTACGGGCGGGCGCTCGCCGGCACCAGCTCGACGATCGCCACCCACCAGCCGGCCGAGACGACCACGGCGAGCCCGGCCAGCAGGAGCCGGCGGATCCGCCGTCCGAGGCCGGTCGGGGCGGCCAGCAGGTAGACCCCGGCGAAGACCGGGATCACCAGGAACGCCTGGAGCATCTTGGTGAGGAAGCCGAAGCCGACGAGCACGCCGGTCAGCGCGATCCACCGGGTGCTCGCCGTCTCGACCGCGCGCACCGTGGCGTACGCGGCGGCGACGAGCAGCAACACCAGCAGCGCGTCCGGGTTGTTGAACCGGAACATCAGCGTCGCCACCGGGGTGAGCGCGAGCACCGCGCCGGCGAGCAGGCCGGCGGCCGGGCCGTACCAGCGGCGGACCGTCGCGTACAGCACGCCGACCGAGGCGACGCCGAGCAGCGCCTGCGGCACGAGGATCGACCAGCCGTTCAGGCCGAAAATCCGCACGGAGAGCGCCATCAGCCACAGCGATGCCGGGGTCTTGTCCACGGTGATCGAGTTGGCCGCGTCGGACGAGCCGTAGAAGAACGCCGTCCAGCTCTGCGACCCGGCCTGCACGGCGGCCGAGTAGAACGCGTTGGCCCAGCCGGAGGCGCCCAGACCCCACAGGTAGAGCAGCGCGGTCACGACCAGCAGGCCGACCAGGGCCGGCCGGGCCCAGCGCGGGTCGCGGTCGGTGCGGGTCTGCGGGGGTACGGGCGCGGGGGCCGGCTCGGTGCCGGGTGGCGCGGCCGTGGGCACGGTCGGCAGGCTGTCGGTTCGGTTCATGCCGGCAAGCCTCGGCGGGTCCGCTGGCCCGCTCCCGTGAGCGGCCTATGCGTCGGCTGTGGATCCCGGCAGCCAGACCGTGAACGCGGTGTGGCCGGGCCGGCTGACCACGTCGACCCGCCCGTGGTGGGCCTCCACCACGGCGGCGACGATGGCCAGGCCCAGGCCGGTGCTGCCCTGCGCGCGGGAGCGGGAGCTGTCGCCGCGCGCGAACCGCTCGAAGACCTCCGGCCGCAACTGCTCCGGGATGCCCGGCCCGTCGTCGGTGACGCGCAGCTCGACGCCGCCGGGCGCGGGCGCGAGCCGGACGGTGACGGTGGTGCCGGCCGGGGTGTGCACGCGCGCGTTCGCGAGCAGGTTCGCCAGCACCTGGTGCAGCCGGTGGGCGTCGCCGGTGACGGTGAGCGGTTCGTCGGGCAGGTCGAGTTGCCAGCGGTGGCCGGGCCCGGCGACGTGCGCGTCGCTGACCGCGTTGACGGCCATGGCGGTCAGGTCGACCGGCTCGGCGGCCAGCGGGCGGCCGGAGTCCAGCCGGGCCAGCAGCAGCAGGTCGTCGACGAGGCTCGTCATCCGGGTGCTCTCCGACTCGACCCGGCGCAGCGCGTGCGCCACGTCGGGCGGCACCTCCTGGCGCCCCCGGCGGGCCACCTCGGCGTACCCGCGGATGGCAGCCAGGGGTGTACGCAGCTCGTGGCTGGCGTCGGCGACGAACTGGCGTACCCGCGTCTCGCTGGCCTGCCGGGCGGCGAGCGCGGCGGCGACGTGGCCGAGCATCCGGTTGAGCGCGCCGCCGACCTGCCCGACCTCGGTGCGGGGATCGGTGTCGGCGGCCGGGACCCGCACGGACAGGGCGACCTCGCCGCGGTCCAGCGGCAGTTCGGTGACCCGGGCGGCGGTGGCGGCGACGCGGTTGAGCGGGCGCAGCGTGACGCGGACGACGAGCGTGCCGAGGGCACCGGCGATGACCAGGCCGGCGCCGATCACCCCGGCCTGCGCGACGAGCATCCACATGACCGTGTCGTCCACCTGGGCCAGCGGGATCGCGAGGACCAGGATGTCCCCGTCGCCGCGCGGCGACCGCATCGCGATCGCCCGGTACTCGCCCCGGTCACCGACGACGACGGTGCGCGGGCGTTCGCCGGCGGGTACGCGGGCCAACGCGGCCAGGTCGGCGCCGGGCACCGCCTCGCTGTCGCCGTCGCCGGACCGGACCCGGCCGGCGGGTTCTCCGGTGACGGACACCCGGACCGCGATCGAGCCCGGCGGGAACCCGCCCGGAGGAGCCGGCGCCACCTCGTCGGTGTCCGGCGGGGTGGGCCGCTGGTCCGGGCGCGGTGGGTCCATGCCGCGGCGGGCCCAGCGTTCGAGGTCGTCGGGCCGCCGGTCGCCGAAGCTGAGCTGGTTGTCGATCTGGTCGATCAGGAAGTGCCGCAGCGCCACTGTGGTCAGGCCGCCGATGCCGAGGCTGACCAGCGCGAGCAGCGCCACCACGGAGACCACCAGCCGGCGGCGCAGCGACCAGCCGGCGAGGCGGCGGCGCAGCCGGCCGCGCCTGTCACTCGGCGGGCTTGAGGACATAACCCGCCCCGCGCAGGGTGTGGATCATGGGTGCCCGGCCCGCGTCGATCTTCTTGCGCAGGTACGAGATGTACAGCTCGACCACGTTGGCCTGGCCGCCGAAGTCGTAGTTCCACACCCGGTCGAGGATCTGCGCCTTGCTGAGCACCCGGCGCGGGTTGCGCATGAGGTAGCGCAGCAGCTCGAACTCGGTGGCGGTGAGGGTGATCAGGTCGTCGCCGCGGCGTACCTCGTGGCTGTCCTCGTCGAGGGTGAGGTCGCCGACGGTGAGCACCGCCTCCTGGCGGGCGGCGACCGCGAAGCCGGAGCGGCGCAGCAGCGCGCGCAGCCGGGCGATCACCTCCTCCAGGCTGAACGGCTTGGTCACGTAGTCGTCGCCGCCGACGGTGAGCCCGGCGACGCGTTCCTCCACCGCGTCGCGGGCGGTGAGGAACAGGACCGGCACGCTCGGCGACTGCTCGCGCAGGCGGCGCAGCACCTGGAAGCCGTCCAGGTCGGGCAGCATCACGTCGAGCACCACGGCGTCCGGGCGGAACTGGCGGGCGGTGGTGACCGCCGCCATGCCGCTGCCGGCGGTGGCGACCTGCCAGCCCTCGTACCGCAGGGCCATCGAGAGCAGGTCGGTGAGCGTCGGCTCGTCGTCGACGACGAGCACCCGCACCGGTTCGCCGTCCGGTCGGCGCAGCTCGATGCGACCCTGCGCGGACTGCGCGTTCATGACCATGCCCCCATCGTGGGCGGACCCGCTGTCGCCGGGCTGTCCCGATCCTGTGTACCAGCTGTGCGCGCCGTTCGGCGGCGATCCGGGCAGGTGCGGCCGGGTCTTCCGCACCGGGGCTACCCGGTGGTAACTTCCCGGCATGTCCATCGATGGTCGTGTTTCCGGCCGGTTGGCCGGCAAGGTGGTGCTGGTGACCGGCGCGGCCCGGGGCATCGGCGAGCACACCGCCCGCCTCGCCGCGGCCCGCGGCGCCCGGTTGTCCCTCGTCGGGCTGGAACCCGACCGGCTCGCCGCGCTCGCCGCCGAGCTGGGCCCGGGGCACGCCTGGTTCGCCGCCGACGTCACCGACCAGAACGCCCTCGCGTCGGCGGTGGACGGGACACTGGCGACGCTGGGCGGGATCGACGCGGTGGTGGCGAACGCCGGGGTGGCCAACCGCGGCACGATCGCCGTCGGCGACGTCGAGGCGCTGGTGCGTACCGTCGAGGTCAACCTGATCGGGGTGATGCGCACCGCGGCGGCGACCGTGCCCGCGCTCGTCGACCGGGGTGGCTACCTGCTGATCGTCTCCTCGGCCGCGGCGTTCGCCGCGCTGCCCGGCATGGCCGCCTACTGCGCCTCCAAGGCCGGCGTCGAGCAGTTCGGCAACGCGGTCCGGCTGGAGCTGGCCCACCGGGGCGTGGCGGTGGGCACCGCCCATCCGTCGTGGGTGGACACGGATCTGGTCCGCGAGGCGCGCGCCGACCTGCCGGCCTTCGAGACCGCGCTGGGGAAGCTGCCCTGGCCGCTGCGGCGCACCACCACGGTGACCGAGTGCGCCGAGGCGTTCGTCCGGGCGATCGAGCGCCGCAGCCGCCGGGTGTACGTGCCACGCGCCGTGGCCGGCGTCCAGGCGGTGCGGTCGGCGCTGGTCAGCCCGCTGGCCGACCGGCTGGTGGGCCGCACCGCCCGGGCCACCGTGCCGCTGATCGAGGAGCAGTCCCGGGCGCTGGGCCGGGGCTTCGGCGCCAGCACGCCGCAGGGGCGGCCGTGAGCGCGCCGGTGGAGGTCGTCTACGAGCGGCGGGGCGCCGGGCCCACGCTGGTGCTGCTGCACGGCATCGGTCACCACTGGGCCGCCTGGCGGCCGGTGATGGACCGCCTCGCCGAGGCGCACGACGTGATCGCCGTCGACCTGCCGGGCTTCGGCCGCTCCCCGGTGCCCGCCGCCGGGCTGCCCGCCGACATGCCCGGGCTGGCCGCGGCCATGGTCGAGCTGTTCGGCGCGTTCGGACTGGACCGCCCGCACGTCGCGGGCAACAGCCTCGGCGGCGCGATCGCGCTGGAACTGGCCGCGCTCGGCGCCGTCTCCTCGGCCACCGCGCTGTCGCCGGCCGGGTTCTGCACCGCGCGCGAGCTGCGCTGGGCGCTGACCGTGCTCTCCCTGCACCGCAACGCGGCCCGGCTGCCCGAACCGGTGCTGCGCCGCCTGTTCGCCGCACCCGCGCTGCGGATGCTGGCGATGGGCATGATCCTGGCCCGGCCCAACCGGATGGCCCTCGACGACGCGCTCGCCGACGCCCGCGCGCTGCGCCAGGCCCGGGCGTTCCGCGCCGTCGCCCGCGCCGGGCGGGGGTACGCCTACGCGGGCGCGCCGACGGTGCCGGTCACCGTCGCGTGGGGTACGCGGGACCGGATCCTGCCGTACCGGCAGGCGGCGCTGGCACGTACCCGGCTGCCCGGCGCCCGGCACCTGGACCTGCCCGGCTGCGGGCACGTGCCGATGCACGACGACCCCGAGCTGGTCGCCTCGGTCATCCTCGGCACCACCGGCGTCCGGCCGGCCTGACGCCTCGCCTGCGGCCGCTGCGGAGTCTCACTCGGTCGCGCCGAACGGGAACGTGTGCACGTACCGCATCGTCCAGCCACCGGGTGACGCGTGGTCGTCGCGCTCGTAGAGGTGGTCGGCCACCCCCTCGGCCGGCTCCTCCGGATGACGCAGCACCCACCGGGGCGGCGGCACGCCGTCCGGCCCGGCGGGCAGCTCCCGGGTCAGCTCGTCGGCCGGTCCGCCGACGAACCGTACGCGCACCACGGCCACCGATGCCCTCCGTCCGTCGACGCCCTCGCCGCGAAGCTACCCCGCCGCGGTGCGTACCCTCTGCGGTTTGCACAGCTCCGGGGCCGGGTAGCGGGACCGGAGGGCACCGGACGAGGCGAGGAGTGGGCGATGAGGACGCTGGGCGGGCGGTACGAGCTCGAACAGCGGGCCGGCCTGGGTGGCATGTCGGAGGTGTGGCGCGCGCACGACCGCGTGCTGGACCGGACCGTCGCGGTGAAGCTCATCTCGCCCGCGCTGGACGGCGACGCCGGCTCGGTCGAACGCATCCGGGACGAGGCGCGTTCGGCGGCTCGGCTGGTGCACCCGAACGTGGCGAGCGTGCACGACTTCGGCACCGCGACGCTGCCGGACGGGCGGCCGGTGCCGTACATCGTGATGGAGCTGGCCGAGGGCGAGACGCTCGCCGCGCACCTGCGCAGCGGGCCGCTGGACTGGCGGATCGCGGTGCGGGTCTGCGCCGAGGTGTGCGCCGCGCTCGCCGCCGCGCACGCGCACGGCATCGTGCACCGGGACGTGAAGCCCGCGAACGTGATCCTCACCCCGTGCGGGGTGAAGGTGCTCGACTTCGGCATCGCCACCCCGGCCGGCGCACCGGACCGCACTCCGGACGGCGTCGTGGTGGGCACCCCGGCGTACCTGGCGCCGGAACAGCTCGACCGGCAGCCCGCCACCCCGGCCGCCGACATGTACGCCCTCGGCGTGCTGCTGTACTACTGCCTCACCGGCGAGCTGCCGTACGAGGCGGGCAGCACCACCCAGCTGCTCGGGTCGCGCCGCCGCCGGCCGCCCCGCCCGCTGCCCGAGGTTCCCGGCCTGCCGGGCGAGGTGGCCGAGCTGTGCCGCAGCTGCCTCGACGCCGACCCGTCCGCCCGGCCGACCAGCCCGATGGCCGCGTTGCTGCTGGCCGAGGCCGTGGACGCCCGGGTCTACGTGCCGATGACCGCGGTGCTGCCCCGGCAGCGCGCGCCGCAGGTGTCGCCGTGGACCAGCCGGGCCGCCGCCGAGGCCACCGAGGCGATGGCGGTGGACGCCGCGCCGAGCGGCCGGGTCGGCTGAGCGCTCCTACTGCCTGCCCGGGCGCGGTTTCGCCGCTCGGGGTCCGGGAACGCGGTCCGGTGAGTGACGGGAGGAACGCGATGCCGGATCCGAGTTCCTGGCTGGCCGAGACGGCCACGGCGACCGCGGCGGGCGGTCACGTACGCACCGACGACGGCGGGCTCTCCTCCGCCCTGGCGTCCCCGCTGGCGCCGCACTGCACCGGCCTGACGCCGGAGCAGCTCCTGGCCGCGGCGTTCGCCTCCTGCCTGCACCACGCGGCGGTGGAGGCGGCCGGGGAGATCACCGACGAGGCGCACACCGTGCAGGTGACCGCCGAGGCGAAGCTGGGCCGCGACGACGACGGCCGCTACCGGGCCGACGTGCACGCCGAGATCTCCTCGGCGGGACTGACCCGGGACCAGCTGGCCGACCTGGTCGCGTACGCCGACCGGCTCTGGCCGTTCTCCAGCGGCGACCCGAGCCGGCACCGGCTCACGGTGACCCCGGCGGAGAACGGCCGGCACTGAGCGTTCACCAGCGGAAGCCGGCGGTCACCGCCCGGTGGTCACTGTCCGGGGTGCGCAGCACCCCGGCGGTGGTCGGCGTCAGTCCCCGGTAGAGGACGTGGTCGGGGCGGGTGACCGGCAGCTCCGCCGGCCAGGTGAACCCGAATCCCTGCCCGGCCTCGGCCTGGGCGTCGCCGAGCAGCCGGGTCAGCGGGTCGAAGACCCGGTCGGTGGTGGCGGTGTTCAGGTCGCCGAGCACCACCAGCCGGTCGGCCGGGTCGGCGCGCACGGCGTCGGCGAGCGCGGCGACGGTCTGGTCCCGGGTGGCGGTGTGCCCGGCCCGCGCGGAGCCGAGGTGGACCACGTACACGGTCAGGTCGCCCCGGGGCGCGGCGACCACGGCCCGCAGCGCGCGGTCCCAGCCCAGCCCGGTGTCGACGCCGTGCGCCTCGCGGATCGGCCACCGGCTCCACAGCGCGACAGTCGACACCACCGCCCGGTGCGGGTAGCGCTCGGCCAGCACGGGTGCCACCCGGTCGCCGTCGGCGACCTCCTGGAGCCCGATCAGGTCCGGGGCGTCGCCGGTGAGCGCGCCGACGGTGGCGGCCGGGTCGGGGTTGCCCACGCGCAGGTTCTGGCTGACCACGCGCACCGCGGCGCCGTCCGCGCCGGCGGCCGGGGGCAGCCACGCGCGGCCGTAGAGCCCGGCCCAGACCAGGGCCGGCAGCAGCACCGCCAGCAACGCCGGCCGGGAGCGGCGCAGCAGCGCCGCGAGCGCGAGCAGCGGTACGGCGATCCCGAGCAGCGGGGTGACGCTGTCCACCAGGCTGCCCAGGCCGTTGACGTTCGGCACCGCCCGGTGCCCGGCCAGCAGCAGTGCGAGCAGCACGGCGCAGACGACGAGGATCGTGCCGCGCCGGCTGCGGGGGCCGGGCGGGCGCTCGTCGACCATCCGCTCCGTCACCGTCGGAATCGTATCGAGCGCCGCGGTCGTCGCGCGGCGACCTCGCCATGATCCACAGCCTCGGCGCCGGAGCCGCCGGATCGCGATCGGTCGATCCGACCGTCGGCGGACCCGCCGCCGCGCGAGGGCCGCCCGACCAGGGCACCCTCGGCCGAACGGAGGAGCCGGGCGTCCGCCGCAGCCGGCTCTACCGGACGTCCGTTTCACCCCGTCGAAACCGACATAGGCATTGTTCCGGGTACGCGAGGTTGGCGGCTTTGATGATCAGCCACCCCTAATGCCGCCCGCGAATCCGGCAGATTGTGGCGCATGCCACCAATCACCCCGATGGCAAAGGGCCCGAAGCTTTCTAGCCTCGGCGGGTGCATCCCGACCACCCCGATCATCAGCCGCTGCCCGCCAACCGCCCGGTTCGCCGAACGATTGACCCGGCATCAGCCGAACGGAGAGTGGGACGTCACCGCGCCCCGGAACCGCCACGTCGCGGACCGGCCCGGTCCGTACCCGGCCGGATCGCGGTGGCCACCGGCGTCACCTGCTGCCTCGGCCTGATCGGCGTAGCCGGCGTCGGCGAGACCGGCCCGGCGCACCTGGAGGTACGCGAGGCGGTCGCCGACCGGGCCGCCGCCGACCAGCGCGCCTCCCGCGACTTCACCCGGATCGCGCCACCGGCCGCCGCGGCCCTGCCGCCGCCGGCTCCCACACCCAGCGCCACCCCGGCGACGAAGAAGCCGCCGCGCAAGCCCGCACCGCCCAAGCGCCCCCGGCCGGTCGCCGGCCTGGACCAGCGGCAGATGGACAACGCCAAGGCCATCGTCGACGTGGGCCGGGAGATGAGGATGCCCCGCCGGGCTCTCGTCGTCGCAGTGGCCACCGCCATGCAGGAGAGCAACCTCTACAACCTGGCCAGCGACGTGCTGCCGGAGTCCTTCGACCACCCGCACCAGGGCAGCGGCACCGACCACGACTCGGTCGGGCTGTTCCAGCAGCGCCCCAGCAGCGGCTGGGGCACTGTCGCCCAGCTCATGCGGCCGGCGTACGCGGCCCGCGCCTTCTACGCCGCGCTGCGCGAGGTGCCGGGCTGGGAGGACATGAGCGTCACCGCCGCCGCCCAGGCGGTACAGGTGTCCGCCTACCCCGACGCGTACGCCCGGCACGAGAAGCGCGCCACGACCGTGGTGGCGGCGCTGGTCTGACCCGGCGCGAATCAGGCGGCGCTGCGCCCGGCACCACCGGGCCGTACGCTCGCCGCGGCGGTGGGCGTGTCCACCGCGACCCGCTCACCCCGTGCCCCGGCCAGGATCTCGTCGACCCGCGACTCCCGGCGCCGGCGCGCCAGCAGGGCCGCCTCGAACTCGCGGCGCGCCCGCACCGCCTCGGCGTACGCCTCCTCCCGCAACCGGCGGGCCTCCTCGCGCGCGGCCTCCAGCTCGGCGCGTGCCTGCGCCAGCAGCTCCGCGGCCTCCCGTTCGGCCGCCGACGGGCGGGACGGGCCCCCCTCGACCGGGGCGGTACGGCGATGCAGGAAGTCGCACAGGTGCAGGGCGTCCGAGCGGATCTGGTCCCACTCCCGGCCGGCCCCCGCGGCGCCCTCCGCACGCGCCGCCAGCCGCCCCAGCCGCAGGCTCAGCTCGTCCAGGCAGGCGTCGACCTGACGTCTGTCGTAGCCGGTCTCCACCACCGAGAACCTCATGCGTCGCCCCCCAGGCAGCCGGTGTGCGTCCCCACCTGCCGATCCTGCGGTCCGGGCGCTCCCGGGCGCGGCCGTTCCCACAAAATGTTCAGGATGCGGTGGCCCGGACTTCCCGCCCCTACTGGTGCTTCGGGAGCACGACCACCCGTCCGAAGAACTCGTCGATCCGGCGCACCACGTCGTTGAAGTCGTCCAGGTCGATCGGCTTCGTCACGTACGCGTTGGCCTGCAGGGTGTAGCTGCTGACCACGTCGGTGTCGGCGTTGGAGGTGGTCAGCACGACGATCGGGATGGTCCGCAGGCTCTCGTCACCCTTGACCTCGCCGAGCACCTGCCGCCCGTCCATCCGGGGCATGTTCAGGTCGAGCAGGATCACGTCCGGGCGCTGCGCCTCGGTGTGCCGGCCCTCGCGGCGGAGGAACTCCATCGCCTCCTGGCCGTCGGCCACCACGTCGATGACCTTGTCGACGTCCGAGTCGGCGAGCGCCTCCTCGATCATCAGGACGTCACCCGGGTCGTCGTCCACCACCAGGATGCGTACGGGGCTGGGACTGGTCTGACCCATCGGTTTACCTGCTTCGTGGTGAGGAGGGCGTCCGGCCGCACGGCCGGCTGCTGGCGGGGAAATGTACCGGATCAGGAGGCGGCCGGCGCGGCCGGGTCGGCGGTGTCGCGGCCGTGGTGGAGCACCTCGGCCAGCCCTGTCACCTGGAGCACCCGGTCCACCCGGCCGGTCGCCCCGGTGAGCCGCAGCCAGCCGCCGTCGGCGGCGGCGAGATTGTCGCCGCGGACGAAGGCCGCGATGCCGGTGGAGTCGCAGAACGTCAGTTCGGTGAGATCGAGCAGCAGCTCGCGGTGCCCCTCGGCGACCAGCCGGTCGATCGTCGAGTTCAACTCTCCGGCCGTGGCGAGGTCGAGCTCGCCGGCCAGCCGGAGGCAGACGCCGCCCCCGTCCCGCTGGGCGTACGTGACGGTGAACGTCACAGTGGCCCCCCTCGTTCCCACCACGGAAAAACCCTTGCAGTGGTGCAAGTATATGGGACGGCCGCCCCGGCGCCCGTCAGCGGCCCGCCGCCGACAGCCCGCCCACCAGTGCGCGGCCCCGGCCGAGGAAGGCGGCCGCGCGCGGGAAGTCGCGCAGCTGCTGTCCATAGTGCCCCAGCGTCAGCCCCACCGCGCCCGCCGGCACCCCGCGGCTGACCAGGATCTCCACCAGCCACTCGACGAACGCGGTGAACAGCGTCGCGTCGTCCACGTAGAGCGCGGCGGCCAGGAAGTCCACGATGTAACCGAGGTCGCTGATCGTGGAGTCGAGCTGCGCGGGGGTGTAGTCGGCCGTCGACGGCACCCGCTCCCGCAGGTCGGCCAGGGCGCTGTCGATCAGTTCGCCGCGCCGCTTGACCAGGCTGGCGTACTCGTCGTCGGCCAGGTGGTCCAGCCGCTCCGGCGGTGCCTCGCGCAGCGCCCGCTCGTCGGCCACCAGGTCCGCCGCGGCCGGCGCGTCGGGCGCCCACGGCACACCGAGCACGCGGGCCCAGCGGCCGTCGTCGCCGAAGCCCCGGCCGCCGACCACCACCGGCACGTCGGAGCGGCGGCACGCCTCCACCATCCGGTGGGCGTGCGGCAGCCGCATCGGCAGGGCGCAGGCGAGCGCCACCGCCTCGGCGTCGTAGCGGTGCAGGTAGGACACCAGGTGCGCGGCCGGGACGCTGGCGCCGAGGAAGACGACCTGCCAGCCGCGCAGCCGAAGCACCTCGGCCACCAGCCGGGCCGGCAGCGCGTGCCACTCACCGTCCATGCAGGCCATCACGATCCGCCCCCGCGTCGGCCGGGGATCGGCGTACGCGGCCACCGCGGCCACCACCCGCTCGCTGATGTGGGTGGCGGCGTGCTCCTGGGCGACGCTCCACTCGTTGCGGGCCCAGCGTTCGCCCACCTCGGCCTGGGCCGGGGCGACCAGGTCCAGCAGCACCCGCTCGGCCGGCACGCCCGCCTCCAGCAGCCCGCGGGCCACCGCCACGGCGGCGGACTCGTCGGCGTCGGCCAGGCACTCCAGATAGCCGGGGAAGGCGTGGGCCGGGTCGGCCTCGACGGTCGGCACGGTCACGCGGACAACTCCCTCGTTCGTTCGGTCACGTCCGGCACCGCGTGCAGGTGCCGCGGCGCCCGCCCGGCCGGGCCGGTGGCCCGCAGCGCCAGCACCGCGATGTCGTCGTGGTCGCCGTGCGCCAGCCAGTCGCAGGTCACCTGCTCGATCCGCTCGGCGAGCGCCGGCGCGGGCATCCGGTGGCAGCCGGTGATCGCGTTGAGGAGCCGCTCGGCGCCGAACTGCTCGTCACCGCGCCGGCCGCCGCGCGCCTCGGTCACCCCGTCGCTGTAGAACAGGCAGGTCTCCCCCGGCGCCAGCTGCACCGTCACCTCGCCGATGCGGGGATCGGGCACCACGCCGATCAGCATGCCGCGCAGCGGCACCACCTCGACCTCGCCGGACTCCCGCAGCACCAGCGGCGGCAGGTGCCCACCGCCGGCCAGGGTCAGCGTCAGGCCGCCGTCGCGGTCCGGCCGCGCCACGCCGAGCACCATGGTGGCGAACCGGCCCTGCCCGTGCGCCTGCGTGGTCTCCAGCAGCGCGTCGTTCAGCAGCTTCAGCAGCCGCCCCGGCTGACTCTCGACCCGGTGCAGCGCCTGCAGGCACTGACGCAGCTGGCCGGTGAACACGGCCGCCTCCACGCCCTTGCCCGACACGTCACCGAGGAAGAACACCGAGCCGCCGTCGGCGAGCCGGTGCGAGCCGTAGAAGTCACCGCCGATGCGCAGCCCGGCCTGCGCCGGCCGGTACGCGGTGCCCCACTGCACCCCCGCCGCGGGGGCCGGCTCGACCGGCAGCAGGCTCGCCTGCAACGTGTCGGCGACCTCCGCCTGGTCGCGGTAGAGCATGGCGGTGGTCAGCGCCGCGCCGGCCCGGGCCGCGAACGCGCGGACCAGGTCCACGTCGGCCTCGTCGTACCAGCGGTCGGCGCGCCGGACCACCAGCAACGCCCCGGCCGGCGCCTCCCGGCCGGGCAGCGGCACCACCCGGGCGGTGGCTCCGGAGGCGTCCAGCCCGGGCAGCCAGCCCGCCTCGGCGGCCTGCTCGACCAGCCAGTCCAGTTCGTGCGGCTCGGTGCCGTCCAGGCCGGCCTCGATGGCCGCGGGGAGCGCCGGGGCGGGCAGCACCCCGCTGTCCACGACGGGCGACCGGTCGTCCGCGCGTACCGCCCGCCACCAGCGGGCGCGCCCGGAGCGCGGGGCGAGCACGAGGACCGCCACGTCGGCCGCCGTGGGCACCGCCAGGCGCACCACCGCGGCGGCGGCCCGGTCCGGGTGCAACGGGTTGCCCAGCTTCTCGCCGACCACGGCGAGGAACGCCGAACGAGCCCGCTCGGCCAGCAGCGCGTCGGCCCGGCTGACGCTCTCGGTGACGTCGTCGACGTACCAGCAGCGCCGGCGGTGGGACAACGCGACCGGGCGTACGCGCAGCCGCCGCCCGTGGTGGGTGAACTCGGCCGGGCCGTCGCCGCGCAGCGGGGCCGGCCCGGCGGCGGCCAGCAGCTCCCCGGGCGTCGCCTCGGGGATCAGCCGCTCCGCGACCGGGCTCACGTGCCGGACGACACCGTCGGCGTCGCAGACGACCAGGCCCTCGCGGAAGTGCTCGACCACCTCGGACCAGTTCGGGACGGTGCGGTCGCGGTCGGCTGCCAGCGGCGGCAGGGCGGACGGCGCCGGCGCGGCGGCGGACCGCGCCCGAGGCCGTGCGGCACTCGGCGTGGAGATCCGTCCGTCGCCCGGGTCGGCACCCCTGACGTCGGCAGCAGTCACCAGCTGAGCCCCACTCTCCTCGTCGACACCCGGGGGCGCCGGACCGGGCGCCTGTGGTCACGTCTCATCGCCCACCCTACGCCGGTGTGCCGGGAGCGCCACCTCACGGCGCTGCCGGCCCGCTCGCGCGTCCAGCGAGGTGACGCCGCTGTTGTTACGATCCTGTCAACCCGGTCCCGGCCGGCAGCCCCGCGGAAAGGCGTGACGTGGTTCCTCAACGGAGAAGGCCCGAGGCGAGCCCGCTGAGCATCTCCGTGGATCGATCCGACCCGGCCGTCCCGGTGGTCGTCGTCGGCGGCGACCTGGCCTACGCCACCGCCTCCCCGCTGCGCGCCGAGATCGACGGGCTGCTCGCCACGCGTCCGGCGACGCTGGTGTTCGACTTCGGCGACCTGGAGTTCATGGACAGCACCGGCCTGTCCGTGATCGTGCACGCCTGGCGCGAGGGCCAGCAGGCCGGCACCGCCATCGCGCTGCGCGCGGTTCCGCGCTTCCTGGAGACCATCCTCGACCTGACCGGCGTCACCGGTCTGCTCGACCGCGCCCCGGTCGACGACGCCTCCGGCCACCCCGCGCCGGGCTCGGTCGCGTCCGCGTGACCCCGCAGGTTTCCCGGCCGCGCCCGGCTGGGAACATGGACGCGTGTCCTCCCAGATGTTGACCATCGAGGTGGACCGGCTCGGCGCCGGTTCCGCCCGGATGCGGCTGGCCGGGGAGCTGGACTTCGACACCGCGCCGGAACTCGTCGACGCCGTCGCCCACCTGCGCCGCGACGGTCACCAGGAGCTGGAACTCGACTTCGGCGGGGTGCACCTCTGCGACTCCTCCGGCCTGAGCGCTCTCGTGGTGATCCACCGGGCCGGCACCGGGGCGATCCACCTGCTGAACCTGAACCCGCAGATCAAGCACCTGCTGGACCGCACCGGCCTGGCCGAACTGCTGGCCGCCCCGCCGCGCGACCTGACCGGCGACGCCCGCGAGGTGGGCTGACCGACCCCGCGGCGCCCGCCACACGGGCTGAGCGTCCGGCGGACAGGGGTGGCCCCCGACCCTGGGACCAGGGGCCGGGGGCCGGGGGCCGAGGAGGATGGCTCAGGCGGCGGGCGCGGCCTGCCGGTGCGGCACCCCGTCGCGCGACTGCCCCGCGAGCGGAGGCTCGACGTCCTCCGGCGCGCCGGAATCGGGCGTCTGGAACAGATAACGGACGAAATCCCCGCTCATGTCGTCGTCGTCCGCCCCGGGCCACTGCCCGACACAGTCGACGCCGACCACCTCGCGTCCGCTGCCGTCGTGGTGCTCCAGCAGGGCCCAGAGGGTCACCGGGTAGGAGCGGGTGTCGTCCGGGCCGATCCGCCAACGGGCGTACCAGCCGGGACGGGCGGGGACGATCTCCACGATCCGTTTCATGTCGACCTGCCCTTCCGCGTGCGTCGGAAGTTGTCCGGTCCGTCCGAGCCTGCCGCCCGCCCGGGTGAGCGCTCCTCACCCGCAGCGAATGAAGCGTCCGCCGGGCCGTCCGCCGTTACCTTCCCGGCAGCGCCGGGAACGCGGTCGGCGCAAGCGCAACCGACCCAGGAACGAGGTGCGACGATGCGCAAGCAGATGGAGGGCGACAACCAGCGCCGCCGGACCCTGGCCCGCGAGGCCCGCGAGCGAGGGCTGCGGCCGAGCCAGACCGGCGCCAGCCTGAGCGCGTCCAAGCAGGTCACCTCGCTGGACCAGCACGACCGGTCCGGCCCGCCGCCGGCCGGACGGCACAAGCCGGACAGCACCCGGGGTGGTCCCGCGCCGCCGCCGGTCGCCGTCGCGGAGCAGCAGCGCCCGCTGCCCGACCCGACGCCGCCACCCGGGGTCTCGATGGGCTACCGGGATCTCGTCGACGACGTGAGCCGGCGCGCCGGCGTGGACTTCTCCACGGCCAAGGTCGCGGCGGAGGGCACCGTCCTGGCCCTGGCCCAGGCGCTGGACGAGGCGGAACGGGAGCGGCTGCTGGAGGCGGTGCCGCTGACCCTGCACGACGTGGTGCCGGTGTACGGCCTGGAACGCCGCCGCGACCTGCCCGGCTTCCTGGCCGAGGTCGGCCGGTACAGCCGCCTCACCCCGGAGCAGGCGCGCTACCAGGCCGAGGCGACGCTCGCCGCGCTCGCCGCGGCCGACGCGGATCTGGTCGAGTCGCTGCACGTACCCGACGGGTTGCGTGACCTGCTCGGGCCGACCGACTTCGGCGGCGGCCTGGTGGGCGCGTCCTCGGCCACCGCGCCGCTGACCGAGGCGGAGCTGCGCGACGCGCTCGCGACGCTGCCCTACTGGTCCAGCGACCGGCGGTCGCTCGTGCGGACGATCGAGCTGCCCGGCGGCAACCTGGACCGGGTGCTCGACCGGCTGGACAAGCTCAAGTCCGACGTCGGACGGTCGCCGCAGATCGGGCGGCCGGACCCGGACAACGCCGTGCTGACGGTCCGGACCCAGCAGGTCGACGGCGTGACGGCGGCGGACGTCGACCTCGCGCACCGGGTGGACGCGGCAGTCGACGAGGCCGGCGCCGGGATGGCGGCCGGCTGAGCCGGCGGCGGGACGGCTCCGGTCCCCCGCGGGCCGGGGCCACCCGTGGCCGCGCGGTACCGTGTCCCGCCGTGGATCGCGACGACGCCGAGACCCTGGAGATCGTGGTGGACCCGGCCCGCCCGTCCGGGCGCACGCTGCTGGCCGACGGGGTCGAGCAGTCGTACGTGGACGTGGCCGACGCCCGGTACCTGCACTTCGAGTACGTGCGGCGGATCGCCGCCGCGATCGACGTGGCCGCCCCGCGCGGCGCGCCGCTGACCGCGCTGCACCTCGGCGGCGGCGCACTCACGCTGCCGCGCTGGCTCGCGCGCACCCGGCCCGGCTCGGCGCAGCGGGTGGTCGAGCGCGATCCGGCCGTGGTCGAGCTGGTCCGGCGGAAGCTGCCACCGCTGCCGCCGGAGGTGGTGGTGGCGCTCGGCGACGCCCGGGAGGCGCTCGCCGGGGAGCCGTCCGGGGCGTACGACGTGGTGGTGGCCGACGTGTACCGGGCGGCCCGGATGCCGCCGCACGTGGCGGCGCTCGAGTTCGCGGCCCAGGCCGCCCGGGTGCTGCGCCCGGACGGCCTCTATCTGATCAACCTGACCGACCTGCCGCCGCTGGCGCACACCCGGGCGCAGGTGGCCACGCTGCGCGCGGTCTTCGCCGACGTGTGCCTGGTCGCCGACCGGCGGATGCTGCGCGGGCGCCGGTACGGCAACGTGGTGCTGGCCGCCTCGCCCGCCGCCGGGCGGCTGCCGGTGGTCCGGCTCGCCACCCGCGTCGCCGCCGACCCGGTGCCCGGGATCGTGCTGCACGCCGCGACGCTCGACGCGTTCGCCGCCGGCGCCCTCCCGGTCACCGACGCCGACCTGGGCTGAGCGGTTTCCGCACCGGCGTGGCGGGTAGCCGCGCCGGATGAGCGCCGCCTCGGACCGGTCCACCGCGCGCCGGACGCTGATCGTGATCGGTCTGGTCCTCGCCACCGTGGTCGGACTGGCGCTGGTCTGGGCCACCCGGCGGGTGCTGGTGTGGGGGCTGGTGGCGGTGTTCTTCGCGGTCGCCCTCAAACCGCTCGTGGACCGGCTGGAACGTCGGGTACGCCGCCGCGCGCTCGCCACGCTGCTGGTGTTCCTGGCCGCGTTCGCGCTGTTCGCCGCCGTCGGCGCGCTGATCGTGGTGCCGCTGGTGGACGAGGTGGGCCGGTTCGCCGACCGGGCGCCGGAGCTGGTGCGCGAGGCGCAGGCCGGACAGGGACCGCTCGGGCGGCTGCTGGAGCGGTTCCACCTGCTCCGGTACGCCGAACCCGGCCAGCTCCGCCGCTTCGGCGCCCGGCTCGGTGACCCGACGGTCGGGGTGGTCCGCAGCGTCGTCCAGGCGGTCGCCGCCCTGGTCACAGTGGTGGTGCTGGCGTACCTGATGGTCCTGGAGGCGCCGAAGATCGTGGCCGCCACGCTGCGGCTCACCGGCGACGGCCCGGCGGCGCGGCTGCGGCGCATCGGGCGCGACTCGTCCCGGATCGTTACCGGCTACCTGAGCGGCAACCTGCTGATCAGCGTGATCTGCGGTGGTCTGACATTCGTCGTGCTGTTCCTGCTCGGGGTGCCGTTCGCCGCGGTGATCGCGCTGACGGTCGCCGTGTTCGACCTGATCCCGCTCGTCGGCGCCACGCTCGGTGCGATCGCCGCGACCGGCGCGGGGTTCCTGCACTCCCCCACCGCCGGCATCGTGGTGCTGGTCTTCTTCGTGGTCTACCAGCAGGTGGAGAACCATCTGCTGCAACCGGTCATCATGGCCCGCGCGGTCCGGCTGAACCCGTTGACGGTGCTGGTCAGCGTGCTGCTGTCGGTCGAGCTGGCCGGGCTGGTGGGCGCGCTGCTGGCGATCCCGGCGGCCGGCATCGTGCAGGTGCTGCTGCGCGAGTTCGCGCCGGCCGGACGGCAGGCCCTGCCGCAGCCCGCCGACGGCGAACCGGCGGAACCGGCGGGTCCGCCCGACACCGGCCCGGCCGCCAGTGCGATCGCGCCGCATCGGCCGGAGGCCGGCCCGGGAGCGCCGCAACGCCCGCCGGCCGGCGGGTGAGGGCCGGCCGGCGGGCGCGCGGGGCGCTCAGCGGCGGCGGGCCAGCTCCGGGGACTCGCTCTCCAGCGGCACCGCGTTGGCCGGGACCAGGCCGAGCTGCACGGCGGGCCGGGGCAGCGTCGCGTCCAGTGCCCAGTCCGCCGCGACCCGGGGACGGTTACCCGGCATGGCGAGCAGGTGGTAGCCGCGGGTGACGGCCTTGGCGGGCAGCCCGGCCAGCGGCACCTTCAGCGGGTTCGCCGCCGCGTCCTTGCCGCCCAGGTCCACCACCCAGCCCAGGTCGTGGTGCTTGTACGACTTGCGCACGCCCTGCCCGTAGGACGCGGCGATGTTGTGCGCGGCCAGCTTGCCCTGCCGCTGGGCGTGCTGCGCGGTCATCGCGCACACCTGCCCGGGGCGGGTCGGGTCGGGCACGGCGGCGGCGTCGCCGCAGGCGAACACCTCCGGGTAGCCGGGGACGTTGAGGAACTCGTCGACCACCAGCCGGCCCTTCTCGGTGCGCAGCCCCAGTTCGGCCACGAACGGGTCGGGGCGTACGCCGACGCACCAGATCAGGCTGCACGTCGGGACGTACTCGCCGTCGGTGAGCATCACGCCGTCCGGGGTGGCCTCCGCGACCGAGGTGCCCATCCGCACGTCCACGCCGCGTTTGCGCAGCACCCGGTCGGCGGTGACGGACATCCGCCGGTCCAGTTCGGGCAGCACCCGGGGCGCCACGTCCAGCAGCATCCAGCGCGGCCGGATCTTCAGGTGCGGGCGCTGGGCCATCAGCCGGTCGGTGAACAGCTGCCCGTGCGCGGCCACCTCCGTGCCGGTGTAGCCGGCGCCGACCACGACGAACGTGGAGCGGGCCCGCTGCTCGGCCGGGTCCTCGGTCAGCTCGGCCAGCTCGACCTGCCGGACCACGTGGTCGTGCAGGAACAGCGCCTCGGGCAGGCCGCGGAAGCCGTGGGCGTACTCGGTCACGCCGGGGATCGGCAGCAGCTTGTTGACGCTGCCGACGCTGAGCACCAGCCGGTCGTACGCGAGCTGCCCGTGCTCGCCCTCGATCGAGCGGTAGCCGACCCACCGGTTCTGCAGGTCGACCCGGTCCGCCTCGCCGACCACCACACGGACGCCGTCGAGCGTGCCGGCGAGCGGCACCGCGATCCGGGTCGGCTCCACCACGCCGGCCGCCACCTCGGGCAGCAGCGGCAGGTAGAGGAAGTAGTCGGTCGTGTTCAGCAGGACGATCTCGGCCCGGTCGCGGGCCAGTCGGCGCAACGTCTTGGCCGCGTGGTACCCGGCGAACCCGGCCCCCACGATCACCACCCGTGGTTTCGTCATGCCTGCTGCCGTTCCCGGGCAGACCTGCGACAAACGTGCCCATGATCCATCCATCGGCGGCTATATGGACATTCCTCGTGATCGGCGCGAGGATGCCGGGATGGGAAACCACGAGACCGCCGAGGGTCGGCCCACGAGGTCCAGCCGGCGTACCTTCCTCACCGCCTCCGCCGCGGCCACCGCCGCCGCCGTCGCCACCCCGCTCGCCGCCGCCCCGGCCGCCGCCGCGACCGGCGCGCCCCCGGGCCCGGGCCGTCCGGCCCGGCCGCAGCGGCCCGACCGCGAGCTGACCGCGCTGCTGCGCGAGATCGACAGCCGCCGGATCGAGGCCGTCGTGCGCCGGCTCGCCGCGTTCGGCACCCGCCACACCCTGTCCAGCCAGACCGATCCGGTACGCGGCATCGGCGCCGCCCGCGACTGGATCCACGCCCAGCTCTCCGGGTACGCGGCCGCGTCCGGCGGCCGGATGAGCGTCGAACTGCAGTCGTACGTGCAGCAGCCCGCCTCCCGCATCCCCGTCCCGACCACCATCACCAACGTGGTGGCGACCCTGCGCGGCGACGTCACGCCCGAGCGGGTTTACGTCATCACCGGCCACTACGACTCCCGGGCGACCGACGTGATGGACGCGGTCAGCGACGCGCCCGGCGCCGACGACGACGCCTCCGGCGTGGCGGTGGTGATGGAGCTGGCCCGGGTGCTGTCGACCCGCCGCACCGAGGCCACCATCGTGCTCGCCGCCGTCGCCGCCGAGGAGCAGGGACTGTACGGCTCGGCGTACCTGGCGTCGCAGCTGAAGGCGGCCGGCGTGGACGTCCAGGCCATGTTCAGCAACGACATCGTCGGGTCCAGCACCGCCGACGACGGCACCCGCGACCCGCGTACCGTGCGGTTGTTCGCCGAGGGCGTGCCGACCGCCGAGACCCCGGCCGAGGCGAGCGTCCGGCAGTCCGTCGGCGGCGAGAACGACTCGCCGTCGCGGCAGCTCGCCCGGTTCGTCACCGACGTGGCCGAGAACTCCGCCACCGGCATGGACGTGCGCGTCATCTACCGGCGGGACCGCTACCTGCGCGGCAGCGACCACATCTCGTTCCTGCGCGAGGGCTGGCCGGCGGGCCGGTTCACCGAGCCCAACGAGGACTTCGCCCACCAGCACCAGGACGTGCGCGTCGTCGACGGGGTGCAGTACGGCGACCTGCCCGAGTTCTGCGACTTCGGCTACATCACCCGGGTGGCGCGGGTGAACGCCGCGACGCTGTGGTCGCTGGCCCAGGCGCCGGGTACGCCCAAGGGCGTCACCGTGGTGACCACGAACCTGACCAACGACACCACGCTGCGGTGGCAGCGCGGCCCCGAGCCGGACCTCGCCGGGTACGAGGTGGTGTGGCGGGAGACCACCGCCGACCAGTGGCAGAAGGTGCTGCCGGTCGGCGACGTCACCGAGGTGACGATCGACCTGTCCAAGGACAACGTGTTCTTCGGCGTGCGGGCGGTGGACCGGGACGGGCACCGCAGCCCGGTCGCCTTCCCGAAGCCCGGTAGCTGAGGCCGGCCGGTCACCGCCCCGGCGCCCGGTCCACCCCGTCCGGGGCGGTGATCGCCCAGCGTTCGTGGTCGCGCCACGCGCCGTCGATGAACAGGTAGTCCGGCGAGAACCCTTCGAGGCGGAAGCCGAGCCGGCGCGCCAGCCGCTTCGACGGCTCGTTGCCGGGCTGGATGTTCGCCTCCAGCCGGTGCAGACCGAGCGGCCCGAACGCGTACTCGATCACCAGCCGCACCCCGGCCGAGGCGTGCCCGGTGCCCGCGTACGGGCGGAACGCCGCGTATCCGAGGTAACCGCCACGCAGTGCGCCGAGCACGATGCCGCTGATGTTCGCGTATCCGGCGATCTCCCCGGTGGCCCGGTCGCAGAGCAGGAACCCGGAGCTGTCCCGCGCCCGGATCTTGCGCAGGTACGCCGCGTACCGCTGCGCGTCATCGGGCGCGGACAGCCACGGATGGTGCAGGTCGCGGCTGCGCCTGGCGGCGGCGACGAACTCCGCCTCGTCGGCCGGACGGGGACGGCGGATGGCGACGCGTCCGTCGCTGCGCAGATATCGCACAGCCCCACTCTCGGACACCGCCCCCACCCCGCCCCACCCGGGGTGCACTCCCCCGAAGGTCCTTCGCAGATCGCCCGCGTCCGGCATCCGCGGCTCGCGCGATCTTGCACTTGGCGCCCGCGAGTTGTCCGTTTGTGAGGGCTCGCCGGGGACCGAAGTGCAAGATCGCGCGGTGGTGCAGTCCGCCCGTGCGACGGCGCGACGGGTTTGGTGAGTTGTGTCCGGTTCGGTTCCGGCGGGGGTGTGGTCGGTGCCATCGTGAGGGTGGAATCGGTGGCGGGCGCGGGGCGTTGTACATGGCTGACCGCCCAGGCACCAGGGTCGAGCGCCGGACACCGGCCCGCCCGGCGTCCTCCTGGCAGGTCAGGGAATCGGCCCGGCCCGGTCGTTGTTACGTCCCCGAGCGACGGGCACGCCCGCCGTCCCCGGGAATCGCCCCGGCCTGACGGTCGTTACATCCCCGGTGCCGAGCCGCCCCGCCGGGCAGGCTCCCGGGTCGTCATCCCGGCCGGAAGCCTCGGCCGAGAGCCACACGTCCCGGGAATGGCCCCGGACCGACGGTCGTTACACCCCCGAGCCGCGGAGCAGGCCCCCAGCCGCCCGCGCGCGACAGCCCCTTCGACGGGCACCCCCCCAAGACTTTCCCCTCCGCGGCACCCCCGCCGCGTTTCCCCCGACCAGGGAGGCAACCATCATGGCTACCACTCTGCTGCGTAAGACCGTTCTGACCGCTGCCGGTATCGCCGCCACCGCCGGTGGCATCGCCGGACCCGCGATCGCCGCCCACGCCGCCCCCACCGAGAAGACCACCGCCGCCGTCGCCGACCGCAAGGGTCACGGTGAGCGGGAACTCGACGTGCGCTACGAGGCCCAGCCCAACTTCTACTTCTGCGGCCCCGCCGCCGCCCGCAACGCCCTGTCCGTGCAGGGCAAGAACATCGACGTGCACGCCATGGCCAAGGAAATGGGCACCACCGAGGCCGGCACCAACAGCATCAACGACATCACCCCCGTGCTGAACAAGGAGACCGGCGCCAGCAACGCCTACAAGTCGGTCGAGATCAGCACCCCCAAGGCCGACGACAAGCAGACCGACACCCTGCGCACCGACGTGGTCAAGACCGTCGACGCCGGCCGGGCCGTGGTCGCCAACATCGCCGGCACCGCCACCGACACCGACGGCACCACCCACTCCTTCGAAGGCGGCCACTACATCAGCGTCATCGGCTACCGCGACGACGGCCACACCGTCACCATCGCCGACAGCGCCAACCCCAACACCGCCACCTACCGCATGAGCATCGACAACCTCGCCGACTGGATCGCCACCCGCGGCTACAGCACCAGCTAAGAACACCACCCCACCGCGCATACGGCTGCAGAGCAAGAACAAGGCCAGCGGCCAGAGCAACACATGGCGGACCGGAGCAAGATGGCGTGAAGCAACACGCGAAAGGGCCCGACCCCACCACAGGGGTCGGGCCCTTTCGCGCATGTCCAACGGCTGCCTGCCGGTCATCTCGCCGTCACGCCGGTGTCGTCACCCGGACGGCTCGCTCCACCACGCTGGGTCGCGCCGGATCGTCCGGGCGACCGCGAAGGAGCAGCAGTGGCAGCCGAGGAGGCGACGCACCGCCCACCGACCACGCACCGCCCACCCGCGACGAGCCGCCCCGACGTGAGCGTCGTCGTGCCGGTCTACAACACGCTGCGCTACCTGCGGTCCTGCCTCGACTCGGTGCTGCGGCAGACCATCGGGCCGGACCGGATGGAGATCGTGGCGGTGGACGACGGGTCCACCGACGGCAGCGGCCGCCTGCTGGACCGGTACGCCGCCAAGCATCCCGGCACGGTACGGGTGGTCCACCAGGCCAACTCCGGTGGCCCGGCGGCGCCCTGCAACCGGGGACTGGACCTGGCCACCGGCCGGTACGTCTTCTTCCTCGGCTCGGACGACCGGCTCGGCCCGGAGGCCCTGGAACGTCTGGTCGCCGCCGCCGACCGGTACGGCTCGGACGTGGTGCTCGGCAAGGTGGTCGGCGTCAACGGCCGGCACGTCTTCTCCGACGTGTTCGCCGCCGGCAACGCGGTCGACGTGAGCCTGTTCGACTCGGCGCTGCCCTGGTCGCTGGCGAACACGAAGCTGTTCCGGCGCGACCTGGTGGACCGGCTCGGGCTGCGGTTCCCGGAGGACATGCCGGTGCTCAGCGACCAGCCGTTCACGCTCGCCGCCTGCTACCACGCCCGGCGGATCTCGGTGCTCGCCGACTACGACTACTACCACGCGGTACGCCGGCTGGACGCCCGCAACATCACGTACCACAGCCGGATCGAGCAGCGCCTGGTCAGCGTGGAGCGGCTGTTCGCGTACGTGGCCGACCTGATCCCCGCCGGAGCGCGCCGGGACGCGGTGCTGCGCCGCCACGTCGGGCTGGAACTGGCGAACCTGGTCGGCGACGACTTCCGGCACCTGGACCGGGCCGCGCGGGAGCGGGTGCACGCGACAGTCGGCCGGCTGGTGCGGCGGCACGTCACCGACGGCCTGCGGGACCGGCTCGGCATCGAGGCGCGGCTGCGCCTGGGCGCGGTGACCGCGGGCGGGGTCGACGACCTGCTGGCGGTCATCGAGCAGGACAGCGGCCGGGGCGTACCTGCGACGGTGTTCGCCGGTGACCGCTGGCACGCGGGCTACCCGGGCGCCCCGGCGCGGTGGACCGACGTCACCGACGTGCGCGCCGACTGGCTGGCGCGGCTGGACGCCGTCGACGTGAGCTGGGCCGACGGGCACACGCTGACGGTGACCACGCGGAGCCCGTACCCCCGGTTCGCCGCGGAGGCCGGGCCGGTGCGGATGCTGGCCGGTCCGGTCGTGGGCGCCACCCGGATGGACGCCGGCGATCCGGCCGGCCGCACGCTGCGCACGGACTTCGCGCTGGACCGGCTCCTGGCCGCCGGCGGGCGGCGGCACCCGGTGCGCGCCGAGGTGGACGGCGGGTACGGGCGCGGCGGGGCCGCGGTGCGCGCGCCGCGGCTCGCCGCCGGGCGGCCCCGGCTGCTGCGGCGCGGCGCCCGGCTGTACGCGGTGGCGGCGACCGTCGACCCGCGCAACGGTCAGCTCGTGCTGTCGGTGGTGCCGGTGACTGTGGGTCAGCTCGTCGGGCGGCTGCGCCGACGCGGGCGGCGCGGCCCGGCCACGGCGCAGACGCCGGAGCGCGGCCCGGCCACGGCGCAGACGCCGGAGCGCGGCCCGGCCACGGCGCAGACGCCGGAGCGCGGCCCGGCCGGGGTGCAGGTGTCAGGGCGCGGCGCGGAAGCCCGGCTCGGCCGCCATGGGCACCTGGAGGTACGTGGTGCCGCGCAGGTCCAGCCAGGCCCGCTGTGGCGCGCGGACCAGCCGCACCATTACCCCGGAGCAGGCAGGACAGCGCCCGACCAGGCCCGGGGCGTGCGAGTAGACGTGTAGCCCGGCCATCGGGCCGGTCGTCCCGCAGGTGTCACAGCGGCCGGTGGTGGCGCTCAGGTCGACGGCGAACAGCTCGCGCAGCGGCCCGTCGAGCATGTTGCCGTCGAGGTACGACAGGTCGGTCATACGCCCTCCTCGGGTCGTCAGCCGGTCGGGCCGAACCGTTCGGTCCGCACGCGCCGGGTCGGGTGACCCAGCCCCACCAGCAGGTCGGCCACGGTCTCCACGAATCCGGTGGGGCCGCACACGTAACAGAGCGGCTCCAGGTCGGGCGGCCAGCCGTGGCTGTTCACGTCGGCCAGGCCGATCCGGTGCGGCTCGCCGCGCCAGCCCTCGGGCGCGGACCGGGTGTAGACGTACGCGACGTCGAGGCCCTGGTCGTCGCGGGCGCGGCGGCGCAGCTCGTCGGCGTAGATGACGTCGTCGGGGGTGCGCACCGAGTAGACGAGCCGGAACGGCGTCCTGCTCCCGGCGGCCCGCCGTGCGCGGATCATCGCCATCAGCGGCACCACGCCGGATCCGCCGCCGACCAGCAGCACCGGCGCGGTGTCGTCGGTGCGCCAGACGAACCAGCCGCCGACCGGTCCGCGTACCTCCAGCGGGTCGCCCTCGGCGTAGGTGTCGGTCAGGTACGGCGACACCTCGCCGTCGGGCACCCGCTGCACCGTCACCTCGATCCGCTCGCCGTCGGCGGGGCCGGCCAGCGAGTACGACCGGGCGGCCTGGTAGCCGTCCTCGGCGGTCAGGCGCAGGTCGACGTGCTGCCCGGGCAGATGCCCGGGCCAGCCGGGCACGTCCAGCACCAGCGTCTGCGCGGTGGGCGTCTCGATCCGCCGTTCGACCAGCCGGGCGACCCGCCACATCAGCGGCGCGACGCGGCGGCCCTCGGTCTGTGCCGTCACCTCAGTCGCCCTGGTAGCGCTGCTCGCGCCACGGGTCGCCGTAGTCGTGGTAGCCGGCGGTCTCCCAGAAGCCGGGCCGGTCGTCGACGAGCAGCCGGATGCCGTGCACCCACTTCGCCGACTTCCACAGGTACAGGTGCGGCACGAGCAGCCGCGCCGGGCCGCCGTGCTCGGCCGGCAGCGGACCCCCGTCGTACGTGTGCACCACCCAGGCCCGCCCGCCGCGCAGGTCGTCCAGCGGCAGGTTCGTGGTGTAGCCGCCGTACGAGTGGGCCAGCGCGTACCGGGCGCCGGTGTCGACGCCGTCGAGCAGCGTGTCCAGGGAGACGCCCTGCCAGGTGGTGCCGAGCTTGGACCAGCGGGTGACGCAGTGCAGGTCAACGGTCGGGGTGTCCTGCGGCAGGCCCATCAGCTCGTCCCAGGACCAGCGGTACTCCGCGCCGGTCTCGCTGGTCAGCACGAACTCCCAGGTGTCGAGCGAGACACGTGGCGTCGGGCCGGCGGAGAGCACCGGGAAGTCCTCGGTGAGGTACTGCCCCGGCGGCAGGTCGGGTGCGGACGTACGGGGCCGGCCCTGGAAGCCGGGCGAGACGATTCCCACCCGTCAGTCGTACCACCGCCGGTCGCGCCGGGGCAGGGGTTCCCACCGAGTCAGGCGGAACCTCCGCCCTGCACCTCGTGCACGACCGTGCGCTTGCCGTCGCCGCTGTTGCGGGTGGCCCGCAGGCTGGTGATGGTGACGATCACCAGGACGCCGATGATCACGCCGAGCGAGGCGAGCGTCGGGATCTCCGGTACGCCCTTCCAGATGCCGTGCGCCCAGTGCAGGCCGAGCTTGACGCCGATGAAGGCCAGGATGGCGGCCAGGCCGTAGCTGAGGTGCACGAGCCGGCTCAGCGCGGCGTGCAGCACGAAGTAGAGCGCCCGCAGGCCCAGCAGCGCGAAGGCGTTGGTGGCGAAGACCAGGTACGGGTCCTCGGTGATGCCGTAGACGGCGGGCACCGAGTCGACGGCGAACACGATGTCCGTGGCCAGCACGGCGACCACGACAAGCGCGAACGGGGTGAGCGCCCGCCGGCCGGCCTGCCGGATCGTCATCCGGGTGCCGTGGTAGTCGTCGACCACCGGCATGATCTTGCGCAGCAGCCGTACCGACCGCATCTTGTTGATGTCGACCTCCTGCTCGTGCCCGGAGAGGGCGTCGCGCAGCAGCTTGACCGCGGTGGCGATCAGGATGAGCGCGAACAGCAGGAAGGCGAAGTCGAGCGTCTGGAGCGCGGCGGCGCCGAGCGCGATGAACACACCGCGCAGCACCAGGGCGCCGGCGATGCCGTAGAGCAGCACCCGCTGGGCCAGCACGGCGGGCACCGCGAACGCGGCCAGCAGCAGCATGAAGACGAACAGGTTGTCGACCGAGAGGGACTTCTCGACCAGGTAACCGGTGAGGTACTCGATGCCCTGCTGGCTGCCGTAGCGGGACCAGACCCACGCGCCGAAGGCCAGCGGCAGGGCGATGTAGAAGGCGGACCAGCCGAGCGCCTCACGGATCGAGACCTCGTGCGGCTTTCTGGTCACCAGGAAGTCGAGCACCAGCAGGACGAGCACGCCGACGATCGTCACGGCCCACAGCGTGGGCGTGCCGACCGACGACAACCCGGCCGCGGCCAGGGGCGACAATTCGGGCATGGAGCCTCCTCGAACACCGTGTCATGTTCGAGGTCTCCTTCACCCACGTTTTCGTGGGCAACCACCCGGGGCTCGCCTCGGCGGCTTGCCGTACTGACCGGAATGATTCGTGGGAAGTACTCCCCTCGCCTGGACAAGGCTAGGTCACCGCCGGACCGGACGCCAAGTCGGGACACGGTTGATTGCCCTGGTCAACCGCTGTGCGGCGGCGGAGGGCATGGCGCCGGCTCACCCCGGCCCCTATGGTGACGCGGGTGACCAACCAGGGACCACTGACCGGCGTACGGGTGATCGAGCTGGCCGGCATCGGCCCCGGTCCGTTCGCGGCGATGATGCTGGCCGACCTCGGCGCCGACGTGGTACGCGTCGACCGGCCCGGCGGCGGCGGGTTCGGCGCCTTCCCCGGCGACCTGCTGAACCGCAACCGCCGCTCGATCGCTGTGGACCTGAAGCAGCCCGAGGGGCGTGACCTGGTGCTCGCCCTGGCCGCCGGCGCGGACGCGCTGGTCGAGGGCTTCCGGCCCGGGGTGACCGAACGGCTCGGCCTCGGCCCGGACGACTGCCTCGCCGCCAACCCCCGCCTGGTGTACGGGCGGATGACCGGCTGGGGACAGGACGGGCCGCTGGCACACAGCGCCGGGCACGACATCGACTACCTGGCGCTGACCGGCGCGCTGCACGGCGTGGGCCGGGCCGGGGAACGCCCGGTGCCGCCGATGAACCTGCTCGGCGACTACGGCGGCGGGGGCATGATGCTGGCGCTCGGCGTGGTCGCGGCGCTGTACGCGGTACGCGGCGGCGCGCCCGGCCAGGTGGTCGACGCGGCCATCGTGGACGGCGTGTCGGTGCTGGCCACCCAGATCCACGCGCTGCGCGGCATCGGCCTGTGGCAGGACCCGCGCGGGGTGAACCTGCTCGACGGCGGCGCGCCGTTCTACGACACGTACGAGTGCGCCGACGGGCGGTACGTCGCGGTGGGCGCGCTGGAGCCGCAGTTCTACGCCGAACTGGTCCGGCTCACCGGCTTCCCGCCGGGCGGCGAGGACGCCGGGGCGGACGGCAGCGCCGCGGACGACGCGCTGGACCGGGACGACCCGGCGAACTGGCCGGCGCTGCGGGCCGCGTGGGCGCGGCTGTTCCGCACCCGGACCCGGGACGAGTGGACGGAACTGCTGGCCGGCACCGACGCCTGCGTGGCACCGGTGCTCGACTGGGCCGAGGCTCCGGCGCATCCGCACCTGCGTGCGCGGGAGGTGTTCGTGGCGCCGGACGGCGTCACCCAGCCCGCCCCGGCGCCGCGCTTCTCGGCCACCCCGACCTCGGTGCGGCGCCCCCCTCCCTCGCCGGGCGAGCACACCGGCGAGGTGCTCGCCGACGCCGGGATCGACGCGGGCCGGATCGCCGCGCTGCGCGCCGCCGGTGTGATCGGCTGACCGCCCGCGAACCGGCTCAGCGGCGGTTCGCCGCGGCCGGGGCGAGTGCCGGTTCGACCATGTCCCGGTAGTCGCGCGGGAACTGGACCACGACCTCCTGGAACTCCCCTCCCCGGATCGCCTCGCGCATCGTGACGAACACCGCGCGTACCGCGTCCCGGGCGGTGTTCTCGTCGCAGTCCGCCCGGCGGGCGACCCGGGCGACGAACTCCGCCGCCCCGAAGCGTTCCGCCGCCTCGTCGCGCGGATACGGACTGAGCAGCCCCTGTAGTGGCTTCGGCAGCTGCGCGGCCAGGTCCAGCACCTCGCCGCCGGTCAGCCGCTCGGCGAACGTCTCCAGCGTGGCCCCGGTGAGCGTGGCGGCCCGGTCCTCGCTGGTGCCGGTGAGCCGGGCGACCCGGCTCACGAAGGTCAGGTAGTGCATCCGTGGTACCCCCTTCGGTGCGCCCACCGCGGCTACCCGCGACGGCGCGCCGGAAACGGCGCCGGCCACCGGCGCGATCACGGCAGCGGGATTTGCGCGCGTGGGGGCGTGAGCGGCGGCGCGACGGGTAACCGCCGCCCGGTCACGACCGCGACTACTGCCACGAGGAGCCCGACCCATGGCGAGTTACACGGATGTCCTTGAGTACCTGTCCGCGCTGGACTACCCGGCCGGCAAGGACGACGTCATCCGCGAGGCGGAACGGGAGGGCGCGCCGCCGGACGTGTTGCGGGCGCTGCGCGCGCTGCCCCCGGTGGACTACGCCAACGGCACCGAGGTGGCCCGCTCGGCCGGCATCGACGCGGCTCCCGAGGTGAGCCCTTCGCAGCGCGCGGCGCAGGCCCGGGTCGACCACCCGCGCGTGTCGCAGCACCTGCGCGGCATCTGAGCACGGCCGCGGGCCGGCGGGCGACACGGCCGCCGGCCTCTGCGCGTGCCGAGACGAGCCCGGCGTGCGATCGTCGCGGGTGGGCGGTCGTGCGCACTCCCGTGTGGGCGGTCGGCATGCCCTGAACAGGCGAGCGCCCCGGGTCACGAACCGCGACCTGGGGCGCCACGCAGCACCTGTCCTCCGCGGTTCACGCCCGAACCGGGTCGCGACCGCGCAGCGGTGAGATGTTCGCCCGAACCGGGCGGGCATCGCTGCCACGATCATCATACGACGTGGCATCAGCCGAACGGGTGAGAATCGCGGAAGTGTGTCCGGGCGCACGCGTGCGCTCAGGCGGTCACCTCGGCGTACCGCCGCTCCAGGTCCACTCGCGCCAGCGCTCCGACCAGCCACGACAGTTGCTCCGACCCGTCGTTGCCGGTCAGTCCGGCGAGGTCGCGGGCGGTGCGGCCCAGCCCGAGCCGCCGGGCCGCCGCGAGCGCCCGCCGGTCGGCCACCGGCGCCGCCTCGCGCCACAGCGCCTGCGCCTCGCGCAGGAACAGGTCGCACACCTCGTCGTCCACTCCGGGCAGCGCGGTCAGCAGCCGTCGTTCCTCGCCCGGGTCCTGGTGCGCGGCGGTCCGCAGCCGGCGCAGGTCGCCCCGGTACGTCTCGACGACCGTGCGGGCCAGGTCGCCGAGGGTGTCGGCGATCCCGGCCAGGTCACCGCGCAGCCCGGCGGCGCGCAGCACGCGTACCCGGTCCTCGTGCCGGGAGCGGGCCATCCGGGCCGCGGTGTCCCAGCCGGCGTCGCGCAGCGCGGTGGCCGCGTCGACGGCCCGGTGGAAGTCGCCCCGGCGGGCCAGCAGGACGGCCAGGTACAGCACCTGGAACAGCTGGGCCGGGTTGTTGGTCACCCGGAACCCGAAGCACTCGGCGAACCCGCGGCCGTCTCCGGCGAGCCGGCGGGCGAGCCGCTTCTTGTCCGCGACGTCGCGCGGGGCGGTCTTTGTCGGCATGCCGCCGTCTACCCCGGCGACGGCGCGGCATTCGGGTACGGCGGTCAGCCGCGTACGTCGCCGCCACGGTCGCGGGCCTTGAGCCGGGTGGTGGGCAGCGCGGGCGCGGGCAGCGGTGGCGCCGCGTCGTCGGCGACCACACCGAAGCGGCGGCCGGCCATCCAGTCCTCCCGGGCGGCCACCACCTCCTCGTGCGAGCGGCCGACGAAGTTCCACCACATCACCAGCGGCTCCTCGAACGGGGTGCCGCCGAGCAGCAGCAGGCGCGTGCCCGGCTCGGCGCGCAGGGTCAGCGCGCTCCGCCCGAGGCCCAGGTAGAGCAGCGCGCCGGGGGCCAGCGCCGTGCCGTCGCACTCGGCGGCGCCGGACATGGCCAGCAGCCCGTACTCGAAGTCCGGACGCAGCGGCAGCGTGGCCGGCGCCGGGCCGCGGACCTCGATCTGCGCGCCGACCAGCGGGGTGTGCACGACCGCGGGCGAGCGTTCCCCGCCGAGGTCGCCGACGAGCAGCGTGACGTCCACGTCGCGGTCGCGGAAACGGGGCAGGTCGGCGTGGTGGGCGAAGTCCGGGTCACCGGCCCGGGCCGGGTCGGGCAGCGCCACCCACAGCTGCACGCCGTGCATCAGCGGCGGGTGCACCAGCGGGGAACGCTCGGAGTGGGCGATGCCCCGCCCGGAGGTCATCACGTTGAGCTGGCCCGGGCGGATGGGCTGGACGTTGCCGAGGCTGTCGCGGTGCAGGATCTCCCCGTCGAGCAGCCAGGTGACGGTCTGGAGCCCGGTGTGCGGATGCGGCGGCACCTCCATGCCGGGCCGGTCGGCCACGTCGTCGGGCCCGAAGTGGTCGACGAAGCACCAGGCGCCGACCATCCGGCGCTGCCGCTGCGGCAGCAGCCGGCGCACCGTGGTGTAGCGGCCGAGCGGGACGTCGTGGCCGGGCAGCAGCACGCTGCCCGGGTCGGTCGGGCCGACGCCCGGTGGGAGCGTCTGCGCGGGCAGGGATTCGGTGCGGTCCACCGCCCGACTCTACGCTCACTCCGCGGTGACGCTCACCGCGTTCGCGCCCCCGACCAGGTCGAGGTAGAGCCGGTCGGCGGCCCGGTCCCAGCCCGGCGAACTGACCAGGTCACCGGCGGCGATCCCGCCGCGCCGCTCGTCGTACAGGGTCAGGGAGCCGGCGCCGGAGGCCACCCGCACCCGGGCCGGCGGCCCGCCGGGCACGGTGACGGTGAGTTCGCTGACCCCGCCGGTCATCCGGACGGTGAGCGAGCCGTCGATGCGCGGCAGCAGCAGCCGGGTACGCGACGCGCCCCCGACCAGGTCGACCCCGGCGAGCCGGGCCTCGCCCAGGTCGAGGCGCTGCTCGCTGACGCCGCCGATCAGCCGCAGCCGCCAGGTGACCCGGGAGTTGAGCACCACCTCGACGGCGGACGGGCCGGGGCGGCCGTTCTCCTCCACCCGCAGCCGGACCCGGTCGCCCACGAGTTGCGGGCGCGGCGTCACACCCGAGCCGTCCGGCGCGCCGATCCGGTAGAGGTCGTCGCCGAGGTCGGCGGCCCGCAGCGTGAACCGGGTCAGCCCGTCGACCAGCTCGAACTGGGCGCGCTGCCGGTCGCCGCGGGGCGCGGCGACGGTCTCGGCGCCGGCCACCTCGGCGGCGCCCGCCGCGCCGGAGCCGCCGTTCCCGGTGACCGGTGACGCCGGCGCGCCGCCGGAGAAGACCACGCCGAGGCGGGCCGGGTTGGACAGCGTCACCGCCACCGCGACGACCCCGAGCACCACCACCAGCACCGCGGCGGCGGCCAGCAGCCGGGCTCCGCCGGACCAGCGGGGCCGGGCCAGGTCGGGGTCGTCCTCGGATGCGGTCATGGTCGTCCCCTCTCGCCGGTCCCCACCGGGTCATACGTCCGCGTCGGCGTCCCGGTTCATTCCCACTCCGGTACGCGAACGCACCTTGTCGGCGCACGCGGTCAGCACGGCGTGCGCGTCCAGGCCGAGGCTCTCGATGGCGACCAGGGCGGTGAACGCCACGTCGGCAAGTTCGGCGGCGACCTCCTCGCGGGTGTGCGTCACGCCCTTGCGCGGGTTCTGCCCGAGCAGGCCGATCCAGGCCGCGGCGACCTCGCCGGCCTCCTCGCCGATCTTGAGGATGCGGCAGGTCAGTTCGGTGTCGCCGCGGCCGTTCGCGGCGTCGAGCCAGGCGCGCGCGTCCCGCGCCGTCGTCCAGATGGTGGCGTCCACGCGGACCAGTGAACCCCACCCCACGGACCGTTCGTATCCTGGGGCGACGCAGGCCAGGGGGCCTGTGTCCCAGGCGAGAGGAGGTGCCCGTGATGCCGGAGACCGTCGAGTCGGTGTTCGCCGGCGTGGTCGCCCGGAACCCGGGAGAGCCCGAGTTCCACCAGGCGGTCCGCGAGGTACTGGAGAGCATCGGTCCGGCCCTGGCCCGGCATCCGGAGTACGCCGAGGTGGTCGAGCGGGTCTGCGAGCCGGAGCGGCAGGTCATCTTCCGCGTGCCGTGGGAGGACGACCAGGGCCGGGTACGGGTGAACCGCGGCTTCCGGGTGGAGTTCAACAGCGCGCTCGGCCCGTTCAAGGGCGGCCTGCGCTTCCACCCGTCGGTCTACCTGGGCATCGTGAAGTTCCTCGGGTTCGAGCAGATCTTCAAGAACGCGCTGACCGGGCTGTCCATCGGCGGCGGCAAGGGCGGCGCCGACTTCGACCCGAAGGGCCGCTCCGACCGCGAGGTGATGCGGTTCTGCCAGAGCTTCATGACCGAGCTGTACCGGCACATCGGCCCGCAGACCGACGTGCCGGCCGGTGACATCGGGGTGGGCGGCCGGGAGATCGGCTACCTGTTCGGGCAGTACAAGCGCATCACCAACCGGTACGACGCGGGCGTGCTCACCGGCAAGGGCCTGGCGTACGGGGGCGCGCAGGTGCGCCGGGAGGCGACCGGGTACGGGGCGGTGTTCTTCGCCGACGAGATGCTCCGGCAGGCCGGTGACAGCCTGGAGGGCAAGCGGGTGGTGGTGTCCGGCTCGGGCAACGTGGCCATCTACGCGATCGAGAAGGTGCACCAGCTCGGCGGCACCGTGGTGGCGTGCTCCGACTCGAGCGGCTACGTGGTCGACGAGAAGGGCATCGACCTGGCGTTGCTGCGCGAGCTGAAGGAGCAGCGCCGGGGCCGCCTGGCCGAGTACGCGGAGCACGCGCGCAACGCGGTGGCGGTCCCGGACCGCAACGTGTGGGAGGTGCCCTGCGACCTGGCCCTGCCCTGCGCCACGCAGAACGAGATCGGCGGCGCGGAGGCGGCCGCGCTGGTCGCCGGCGGCTGCGTCGCGGTGGTGGAGGGGGCGAACATGCCCACCACGCCGGAGGCGGTGCGGATCCTCGGCCGGGCCGGGGTGCGGTTCGCCCCGGGCAAGGCCGCCAACGCCGGCGGGGTGGCGGTGAGCGGGCTGGAGATGCAGCAGAACGCCAGCCGCGACACGTGGACGTTCGGCGAGTCGGAGCAGCGGCTGCGCGAGATCATGCGGGACGTGCACGACAGGTGCTGGGCGACGGCCGAGGAGTTCGGCCTGCCCGGCGACTACGTGGCCGGGGCGAACATCCAGGGGTTCCGGCGGGTGGCCGAGGCGATGCTGGCGCACGGGCTGGTGTGAGCGGACGGCGGGACGGACGCTGACGGAGCGGTCGGTCAGCGATTGACAGCTCTCGACGCCCGGCCTAGGTTCAGGGCGCTACCGGCCGGTAGGCATCCGTCCCGCGTCGTCACCCCCGTCCCGGGGTGGCACCCGTCCCCGGGGAGCAGCGATGCAGCCCTCACCCGTCCGCCGCCGGCTGCTCGCCGTCGGCGCGGCCCTCGCGCTGACGCTCGGCCTGACCGGCGCGGCGCCCGCCGCCGCCACCGGCCGTGACGACGGCAGCGGCCCGCTGCCCGGCTACACGGTCGTCAACCCGCCGCTGCCGCCGCTCGTCGTCGGCGGGGTCGCCACCACCGTGCGGCAGGGCGTGCACGCGAACGCCGGGTACATCATCGAGGTCCCGGCGCGCTGGAACGGCGACCTGGTCATGTGGGCGCACGGCTACCGCGGTCAGGGCACCGAGCTGTCGCCGGAGCCGCCCGCCTTCGAGCTGCGGCAGCGCCTGGTGGCGCAGGGGTACGCGTGGGCGTCGTCGTCGTACGACCGCAACGGCTACGACGTGCGCTCCGGCGTACGCGGCACGCGCGCCCTGGCCGACCTGTTCAGCCGTACCGTCCGGCGCCCGCACCGGGTGCTCCTGGCCGGTGTGTCGATGGGCGGCCACGTCATCGGCCGGTCGCTGGAGCAGTACCCGGGCTACTACGCCGGGGCGCTGCCGATGTGCGGGGTGCTCGGCGACCAGGAACTGTTCGACTTCTTCCTGGACTACAACCTGGTCGCGCAGGCGCTCGCCGGGGTGCGCGCGTACCCGACGCCGGCCGACTACCTGACCTCGGCGGTGCCCCGGATCCAGGTCACGCTCGGCCTGGCCGGGCTGACCCCGGGCGGCCCGGACACCACCAACGCTTTGGGCAAGCAGCTGCGCGCGGTCACAGTGGAACGCTCCGGCGGGCCACGGCCGGGCGGCGACGCCGCGTTCGCGGTGTGGAAGGACTTCCTGTTCGGCATCGCCGTCAGCGAGGCGGACGGCTCCCCCGCCCGGCGTCCCGGTCAGCTCGCCACGAACCTGTTCACCCGGTACGCGCCGAACCAGCCGGTGAACCTCGACGCCACCGTGCAGCGGGTCGCGCCGGAGAACCTGCGCCAGCGGCTCTCGCCCGGCCTGACCGAGGTGCCCCGGATCGCCGGGCGGCCCACCGCGCCGGTGCTCAGCCTGCACGGGCTCGGCGACCTGTTCGTGCCGTTGCGCATGGAGCAGGCGTACGCCCGGGACGTGGCCCGGCACGGACGGTCCCGGCTGCTGGTGCAGCGGGCGGTGCGCACCGCGCAGCACTGCGAGTTCAGCCCGGCCGAGGCCGGCGCCGCCTGGGACGACCTGGCCCGCTGGGTCCGCACCGGCAAACGCCCGGCCGGTGACGCGGTCACCGACCGGCGTGCGGTGGCGGCGCCGGACTTCGGCTGCCGGTTCAGCGACCACGCCGCCCGGGCCGCCGGCGCCGGCACCCGCCCGCTCTACCCGCCGTGCTGAGCCGGCCTCAGTCCTCCGCCCGGCCGTACCAGCCGCCCCGGTAGACGGTGCCCTGCGGGGCCGCCTGCGGCTCCGGCTCGAGCTGCGGCTCCGGTTGCTGCGGCACGTCGGCGGCGGTGCGGCGGGAGCGGCGGACGCGGCTGACCACGAACCAGCAGACGCCGGCCAGCACGGCCACGATGACGACCTTCTGGAACGTGCCCGCGTACGCCTCGACCACGTGCCACTGCTCGCCGAGCAGGTAGCCGGCGAGCACGAACGTGGTGTTCCAGATCAGGCTGCCCAGCGCGGTGTAGAGCAGGAAGACCGGCACCGGCATCCGTTCCACCCCGGCCGGGATGGAGATGAGGCTGCGGAAGATCGGAATCATCCGGCCGAAGAACACCGCCTTGACGCCGTGGCGCAGGAACCACGCCTCGGTGCGGTCCACGTCCTCCAGCTTGATCAGCGGCAGCCGCGCGGCCAGCGCACGCATCCGGTCCCGCCCGAGGGCCGCGCCGATGTAGTAGAGCGCCAGCGCGCCCACGATCGACCCGAGCGTGGTCCAGAAGATGGCGCCGGCCAGGCTCATCCTGCCCTGGCTCGCGGTGAAGCCGGCCAGCGGCAGGATCACCTCGCTGGGAATGGGCGGGAACAGGTTCTCCAGGGCCACCGCGAGGCCGGCGCCGGGACCACCGAGCCGTTCCATCAGGCCGGTGACCCAGCCGGCTACTCCGTCGCCGGTCGGCTCCGCGGCCCGCGAGGTGCTCACCCGGGGGACGGTGAGCAGCTGTGCGTTTCCGATCATCGGACCAACGTTACGGGGCGAAGCCGCGGACGACCACGCGTCATGGAAACCATTATCGTGTACGGCATGCGTACGCCGTTGCGGATCGCCGTCGCCCAGCCGCTGACCCGCTCCCACGACGTCGAGGGCAACGCCGTCCGGCACGCCGACGCGGTACGCGCCGCCGGGGCCCGCGTGGTGTTGTTCCCGGAGATGTCGCTGACCGGGTACGAGCTGACCGCCGCGCCGCTGGACCCGGCCGACCCGAGGCTCGCGCCGCTGCGGGCGGCCTGCGCCGACACCGGGACGCTGGCGCTGGCCGGGGCGCCGGTGCCCGGGCCGCACATCGGGGTCCTCGCGGTCGACGCCGACGGCGTGCGGGTCGCGTACCGGAAGATGTGTCTGGGTGGCGCGGAGCCGCGGCACATGCGACCGGGCCGGGAGCCGGCGGTGCTCGATGTGGACGGCTGGCGGCTGGGCCTGGCCGTGTGCAAGGACACGGGGACGCCGGAGCACGCGGCGGCGACGATGGCGCTCGGCGCGGACGCCTACCTGGCGGGGGTGCTGGAGTCGGCCGAGGACGCGGCGGTACCCGACGAACGCGCCCGCCGGGTCGCCGCCGCGCACGGCGTGTGGGTGGTGACTGCGAGTTTCGCCGGCTCGACCGGGGGCGGGTACGCGCGCGCCGCGGGCGGTTCCGGGATCTGGTCACCGGCGGGTGAGCCGGTGGTCCGTGCCGGCACCGGCGTCGGCGAGGTGGTGGCCGCCGATCTGCGGTGACCGTCAGCCCTCGTCGGCGCCGCCGCGCAGCCGCTCGTAGCCGTCGATCAGCTTCCGCAACGCGGCGGCGGTGACCGGGTCGATCTTGTCGTCCTCGGCCGCGTCGTCGATCTTCTCGCGCAGGTCCTCGACCCGCTTGTCCCGGTCCTTCGGTTTGCCCCGGTCCAGCTCGCCGGCCTTCTTCCGCAGGTCGTCGGCGGTCTTGCGGTCGATCAGGCCGATCGACTCGGCCCGGTCGAGCAGCTCACCGAACCGGTCGCCGAGCTGACGCAGCGTCACCGGTTCGGATGCCGTCGACGGCGGCGCGGCGCTGGTGGGCTTCGGGGCGGGCGGTTCGGCGGCGCCGGTCGACGGGCCGGCGGTGGGCGCGGCGGCCGGCGGGGTGCCGGAGCCGTCGCCCCACACCAGCGAGCCGACCACGGCGAGCAGCAGCACCAGGGCACCGGCCACCAGCAGCCCGAGCAGCCGGTTCGACGAGACCGCCGGGCGCGGCGGCGCGACGGGACGTGCCGGCGGGACCGGGCGGGACGCGGCGGCCGGGGACCGCTCGACGAGGGTGGGCGGGTGCGCCTCCGGCGCCACGGTGGGCAGGATCGCGGTCGGCGGGTCCACCGGACGGCCCGCGCCGAGCCGCTCGGCGAGCCGGGCCGCTGTGGGCCGCCGCTGCGGGTCCACGGCGAGGCAGGCCAGGACCAGGTCGCCGACCTCCGGCGGCAGGCCGGGCACCCGCAGCGGCGGCACCGCCGGACGGTTGCGCCGCACGTCCAGCACGTCGTCCCAGCTGCGCACCGGCAGCGGCGCCCGCCCGGCGAGGCTGCGGTACAGCAGGACGCCGAGCGCGTACACGTCGCCGGCCGGGTTCGCCGGGCCGGGGTCGAGGCGTTCCGGGGCGAAGTAGGCGGGGGTGCCCATCAGCAGCGCGCCGGTCTGCCCGGTGACCGGGTGCGGGCCGGCGGGCGCGGCGATGCCGAAGTCGAGCACCTTCGCGCCGGTCTCGGTGAGCATCACGTTGGCCGGCTTGACGTCGCGGTGCACCACGCCGATCCGGTGCGCCGCGGCCAGCGCCCCGGCGACCTGCCCGGCCGTGCGGACCGCGTCCGACCAGGCCAGCGGCCCGCCGGCCAGCCGGTCGGCGAGCGTCTGCCCCTCCACCAGCTCCATCACCAGGTACGGGACCACGACGCCACTGTCCAGCGTCGCCTCGCCGTAGTCGTACACCTGGGTCACGTGCGGGTGGGTGAGCCGTGCCGCCGCGCGGGCCTCGCGCTGGATGACCGCCCGCAGTTGCGGGTCGGCGGCGAGCTGCCCGGCGAGGGCCTTGACCGCGACGGGCCGGTGCAGCACCTCGTCGTCGGCGCGCCAGACCTCGGACATCCCGCCGAGGCCGATGCGTTCGCGCAGGACGTACCGGTCGTGCAGGCGCAGGGCGGGCGTGAACGGCGACATAATTCACCAGGCTGCCATGCGCGGCACCGGCCGCACCAACCCGCGCCCCCGTTTCGTCCCGTTCCGGCGTTCTTGCGCCCGCCGCCGCCCCGGTCAGGCCGGGTACAGCTCGTCGCGCATGCGGGCCAGCAGCTCCGGGGTCCGCTCCGGCGGCGCGGCCTCGACGCACAGCCGTTCCATCGCCTCGGCGTAGAAGTCGAGGTCGTCGCGTTTGTCCAGGTAGATCGCGCTGGTGAGCTGCTCGATGTAGACGATGTCGGGCAGGTCGGCGTCGCCGAAGCGCAGGATGCTGAACGCGCCGCTGGCCGCGGCGTGCCCGCCGGCGGCGAACGGGACGATCTGCAACCGCACGTGCGGGCCCGACGTCGCCTCGATCAGCGCGTCCATCTGCTCCCGCATCACCGCGGCGCCGCCGATCGGGCGGCGCAGCACCGCCTCGTCGAGCACCGCCCACAGCTGCGGCGGGTTCGCGCGCCGCAGCAGCTCCTTGCGCTGCATCCGCAGCTCCACCCGCCGGTCCAGCTCCGCCGCCGACGCGGCGCGGTGGCCGAGCAGGATGACCTCCCGGGCGTACGCGGCGGTCTGCAACAGGCCGGGTACGAACTGCACCTCGTACGTGCGGATCAGCGCGGCGGCCGCCTCCAGGCCCAGGTACGACTGGAACCAGGCGGGCAGCACGTCACCGTAGCGGTGCCACCAGCCCGGGCTGTTCGCGTCGCGGGCCAGCTTGAGCAGCGCGTCGCGGTCCTCGGGCGCGGTGACGCCGTAGAGCGTGAGCAGATCGGCCACGTCGCGCTCCTTGAAGCCGACCCGGCCCAGCTCCATCCGGCTGATCTTCGACTCCGACGAGCGGATCTCCCAGCCGGCGGTCTCCCTGCTGACCCCGGCGCTCTCCCGCAGCCGGCGCAGCTGCCCGCCGAGCAGCATGCGCAGCACTGTCGGACCGCTTGTCGGACCACCCTCGACGGGCACCGTCGCCACCTGACCGCCCTCGCATCCCGACCGCCCCGGCCGGGCACCCTCCCGGACCGACGAGTAAGCATGCCATGAACCGACAGTGAGGTGAACTCCTCCGGACGGACGGAGTCAGTCCCGTGTACGGGACGGCGGGATCAGGTGGTCGAAGTCGCCGTCCCGGGCGCCGAGCACGAACGCGGCGATCTCGTCCACTGTGTAGATCAGCGCCGGGCCCTCGGGGTGCCGGGAGTTGCGGACCGCGATGCCGCCACCGCCGGGCAACTCGGCCAGTTCGACGCAGTTGCCGCTGGGGTTGCTGCGGCGGCTCTTCAGCCAGCGCATCGGCGGCAACTCGGTCGCGGGCACGCCGTTCGGGGGTTGCTGCATGGGCGTCCTTCGGGATGAGCCAGCCGAGGCCGCGGGGAGGAGCGGTGGGTGGCGACGTCTGTCGACTGAGGAGTGAGATGCACGTGCATCTGCTATTGCATCTGCAATGGACAGAGAGCATGATAGCGGAAATACGGTGTGCCGGTTCGTTCACGCACGGTGACCCGAGCCCGGCCCCGGGGACGCCGCTCCGCGCGGCTTCGGGACTGCGGTGAGGAGGACGCGTTGGCGGATCCGATGACCATCGCCTCCGGCATCTCCGCGGCGGGCGCGATCGTCTCCGCCTGGCAGTTACGCCGCCGCGCGCTGCGCGCCGAAGCCGAGATCGAGCTGCTGCAGGCCGAGCTGGCCGCCGAGCGGCACGCCGCCAGCCACGACCCGCTCACCGGGCTGCCCAACCGCCGGGCGTTCTTCCGGCTCGCCGCCGCCCTGCTCACCGACCCGGCCGGTCAGCCACTCGTCGCGGTCGTGCTCGACCTGGACAACTTCAAGCAGGTCAACGACCGCTACGGGCACGCCGCCGGGGATCAGGTGCTGGTCAGCGTGGCGCAGCGGCTCGCCGCGTTCGCCGGCCCCAACCTGGTCGCCCGGCTCGGCGGCGACGAGTTCGCCGGCCTGCTGGCCAGCCCCACGGCCGACCGCCGGTGGATCGAGCACGCCACCCGGCGGCTCTGCGAGGCGCTCGCCGCGCCGATCCCGCTGGGCACGCGCAGCATCCAGGTCACCGCCTCGGTCGGGCTCGCGCCGGTGCACTGCCCCACCCAGCTCGCCGACGCGCTCTGCCGCGCCGACGCGGCAATGTACGAGGCGAAGACGCTCGGCCCCGCCCGCCCCGCCCGCCAGCTCGTCGCGGAGTGCTGAGCCGGCACCGCCCGGCTCGTCGCGGGGCGCTCAGCCCGGCTCGTCGCGCGGCGCTCAGCCCGGCTCGTCGCGCGGCGCTCAGCCCGGTCCGGCGGCTCGTCGCGGTGCCGGCCGGGCTCGGTCCGGCCGGTCAGCGCCAGCCGTAGCCGGCGCGCAACGCCTGCCCGACCCGGTCGAACCGCGGCCGGTCCAGCACCGCACCCTCGCGGCGGATGCTGTCCTCGCGCATGGTGAGCACCCGGTCCAGGCGTACCCAGCTCGGCCGGTTGTCCCGGTCCCACTCCCCCGGGCCGAGCGCCAGCCAGTGCCGCTGACCGTCCCGGTCGCTCTGGCTGGACAGCATCAGCCCGAACAGCGTCCGGCTGTGCCGGCCCACCACCAGCACCGGACGGTCCTTGCCCTGACGCGGGTCGTCCTCGTACGGCACCCAGGTCCAGACGATCTCGCCCGGGTCGGCGTGGCCGTCCGGCTCCGGGGCGTACGACAGCTCACGGCGCTGCAACGCGCTCACCTGGCGGCGGCGCGCGACCTGGGCCGGGATCGGCCCGCCGGTGCGGGCCGGGGCGGGCACGACCCGGGTGATCCGGCCGAGCTTCGACGCCACGTTCTTCAACAGACCTGCCACGGCGGGCAGCCTAGTCGGCGGTGTCCGGCGGTCGCGAGGCGGCGCTGCCCCGTTGCCTAGGCTGGGAGCGTGGAGTTGCCCGACGATCTGCCGCTGTTCGAGCGCAGCGCGGTGCGGCTGGTGGTGCTCGACGCCGCCGACCGCCTGCTGCTGTTCCACACCCGCGACCCGGACCACCCGGACCTCGGCGTGTGGTGGGAGCTGCCCGGCGGCGGGCTGGACCCCGGTGAGACGTACCGGGAGGCGGCGGTACGGGAGCTGCGCGAGGAGACCGGCATCGTCATCGGCCCGGACGAGGTCGGCGCGCCGACGTGGCGGCGGCGGGCCAGCTTCCGGCACCGGCAGCGCCGCCACCTCCAGGACGAGGTGATCGTGGCGGTACGGCTGCCCGGCCCCGGGCCGGACGTGGACGAGGCGCTGCGGCTGGACTACGAGGTGGAGGACTACTTCGGGTTCCGCTGGTGGCCGCTGGCCGAGGTGCTCGCCGAGCGGCCGCGCTGCTACCCCGGGCGCCTGCCGGAACTGCTCCCGGCGTTCCTGGCCGGGACGGAGATCGACGAGCCGTTCGAGCTGTGGTCCTGACCGGCGGCGTGCCGCCGGGCGCGCCACCGGGCAGAGTGGAGGCGTGACCCCTCTGCGCGCACCCCTGGCCCGTTACGCCGAGCGGCTGCACCGCGCCGCCGGCGACACCCACCACGTCGCCTCCCCACTCGGCGCCTGGCTGCTGCTGGCGCTGACCGGCCCGACCGCCACCGGCGACGCCCGCGCGGCGCTGGCCGAGGCGCTCGGCGCCGACCCGGACGACGCCGCGGCCGAGGCCCGGGCGCTGCTGGCCGCGCCGCACCCGATGGTCGCCGCCGCCACCGCGCTGTGGGAGCGCACGCCCGCGGCGGAGCTGGCCGCCTGGCGGGCCGCCCTGCCGGAGGACACCGAGCGCGGTGCGCTGCCGGACCAGGCGGCGCTCGACGCCTGGGCCCGCGAACGTACCGGCGGGCTGATCGACCGTTTCCCGGTCGACGTCACCCCGGACACGCTGCTGGTCCTGGCCAGCGCGCTCGCGACCCGGGTGTCGTGGGCCGACCCGTTCGACACGGCTCCAGGCGCGGAGCTGGGCGCCGGCAGCGCCTGGTCGGGCCGCCTGCGGTGGGTGCTGCGCACGCCGCCGTCCGGGCACCGCTGCTGGGTGGCGGCCACCGGCCGGGCCGGCGACGTGGCGGTGCACGCGGTCCCGGCCGGCGACGGCCGCGCCGGGATGCTGGTGGTGTCGGTGGCCGCCGCGCCCGAGGTGCCGGCCGCCGACGTGCTGGCCGCCGCGCAGGAACTGGCGAGCGCCGCCGCGTTCGCCCCGGACGCCGTACCGGGTCACCGGTCGCTGTTCGACCTGCCGCTGGGCGAGACGCCACTGTGGGCGCTGCGGGAGGAGCCGACCCGGACGTACGCGGCCGACGGCCGGGAGGAACGCGCCACGGCGGTGCTGCCGTGCTGGTCGGCGCAGAGCCGGCACGACCTCACCGCGCCCGGGTTCGGCTTCGACGCGGCGGCGCGGGCGCTCGGCGAGCTGCTGGGCCTGACCGGGCCGGAGTTCGACGCCGCGCAGTCGGCGGTGGCGCGGTTCGGACGCTACGGCTTCGAGGCCGCCGCGGTGACCGCGTTCGGCCGGGCGACAGCGCTGCCGCCGGAGGGGGTCGCCCGCGTCGCGGAGCTGCGGTTCGGTCACCCGTACGCGGTGGTCGCGGTGACCACCGACCCGGACGGCGGCCCGTGGCACGCGCTGCCGGTCTACTCCGCCTGGGTGGCCGACCCGGAGGAGCTGCCCGCCGACGAGGCCGGATAGGCGGCGAGCGCGCTCCTGAGCTGGTCCAGCCCCAGCGAGCCGAGTTCCAGCGCTCGGTCGTGGAACGCCCGCCGGTCGCCGGGGAACGCCGCGCGGCCGTCGCGCCACACCCGCTCCCCCACCTTGTAGGTGAGCGCCTGCCCGGGCCGGCCCAGGTAGCGGGCCAGTTCCAGAGGCGCGTACGGGCCCTGGTGGCAGCGGTCGCGCAGCAGGTCCAGCGCGGCGTCCGGCGTCCACGGCGCGCCGCCGCCGGAGGGCATCGGCAGTCGCAGGTGCAGGCCGATGTCGAGCACCACCCGGGCCGCCCGCAGCAGTTGCATGAACAGGTGTCCCAGCCGGGCGCCCGGCTGCTCGTAGAGCCCGAGCTCGTCCATGAACCGCTCGGCGTACAGGGCCCAGCCCTCCTGGGCGCCGGAGAGCCCGCCGAGCAGGTTCAGCCGCTGCCCGGGTCCGCCCCGGCACGCCTCGGAGCCGAGGTGCAGGTGGTGGCCGGGGACGCCCTCGTGGTACGCGGTGCTGTACGCCCACCAGGTGGGGAAGTGCTCCCGGCCCTCGGGCAGCAGCCACGAGACCCGGCCCGGCCGCGTCAGGTCCCGTGACGGACCGATGTAGGCGGTGCCGCCCGACACGGTGATGCGTGACTCGATGCGCCGCAGCGGCGCGGGGATGTCGAAGTGGGTGCCGTGCAGCCGCTCGGTGGTGGTCTCCAGCAACTCCTGGAGCCAGGAGCCGAACGCGTCCCGGCCGTGCAGGACGCCCGGCGCGCCTGGGCGGTCGAGCCGGTCCCGCACCTCGGGCACGGTGCCGCCCAGGGCCTTCGCCTCGGCGACGAGTTCCGCCTCGATCGTGGTGAACTCGTCCCAGCCCCACTCGTACAGCTCGCGCAGGTCCGGTTCCGCGCCGAGGAAGGCCCGCACCCAGAGCGCGTACCGCGCCGGGCCGAAGGCCTCGTCGTCGTGCGCCAGCGGCGCGAGGTCCGCGGTGAGCGTCGCGGCGAACCCGCGGTAGGCCGCCTGGGCATCGCGCGCCGCCGCCTGCAACGACCGCTGCTGCGGGCCGTCGCCGTACCGGTCCACCAGGGTCGTGTCGTCGTCGATCCAGGCGCGGCAGCGCTGCGTCACCAGCTCCACCTGGCGCCGGGCCGGCAGGTGACCGCGGGCGGCGGCGAGCAGGAGGCTGCGGGCGTACCCGTCGAGTGCCGCCGGGATCGCGGCCTGGCGCGCGCCGACGCGGGCCCAGCCGTCCTCGGAGGCCGCGCCCTCGGCGTCGCGGCCCGGCACCGCCGACTCGACGCACTGTCGGATGAGCTGGAGCGGGCCGGTGGCCGCGGCGTGCAGTTCCCGCAGGTCCTCCCCGGCGTCGTGGAAGGCGATCCGGGCGCGCAGCCGCTCCGCGAGGTGGGCGTGCAGCGGGGTCGCGGGCAGCGCCTCGATCCGGCGCAGGGTGTGCGCGGCGAGGTCGGCGCGGGCCTGGTGACCGTCCGGGCTGTAGTCGGTGAGCCCGTCGACGTCCAGCTCACCGGCCTCGACCACGGCCGCACACGGATCGAGGCGGGCCACCTCCCGCAGCAGCCCTTCGGTGATGTCGTCGATCACGGCATCGAGGCTAGTCGCACGCCGGCGGGTTCTCGGTACGCTCCCGCCATGAACGTCGATGTGCCTCGCCGGCGCCCGATCCAGGCTGTCGCGGCCCTACCCGCCCTGCCCTGGTTGAGCATCCACCTGCTGCTCTACCTCGGCATCGCCATCGCGGTCCCGGTGCTGTGGCAGCTGACCCCGCCCGGCGGACTCGTCGAGGTCTCCGGCCCGGCCCTCACCGAGGTGTCGTCCGTGATCTTCAGCCGGGGCGGGCTGATCGTGAGCGCCCTGGCCGCCGGCAGCCTGGGACTGCTGCGCCTGCTGGCCGACGCCCGGTGGTACTGGTTCCGGCTGGCCGCGGTCCTGCTCGTCGCCGTGCCGTTCCCGCTGCTCGCGTTCGGCCTGGCCGGTGCGAAGGCGACAATGCCGGTAGCAGTCACCCATCTGCTGGTGGCGCTGCTCATCGTGCAGCCCCGGCATTCGCACGGGATGGCCGACCGGGCCCCCGCCCGGTGCCCACGGTGTTCGCGTCGGCCGGGTGCCCGGAACCGACGCGAACTCCGTGATCGACACGGTCAGACCGAGACGAGCTCCTTCTTCTCGGCCTTGGCGGCCAGGCGCTTCTCCCGCTCCTGGGCGCCGATCAGGTCGTCCGGCAGGGAGTCCTCCACCTCGATGTCGAACCGGCGCAGCAGCCGGATCGCGAAACCGCCGAGCGTGATCAGGATCAGCGCCACGCCGAAGCAGATGTACGCGAAGCCGATGCCCCTGCCCGGCCCGGTGCCGATCACTTCGCCCACCGAACCGGCCAGCGCCCCGCCCGGGGCGAGCATCGGCTCGAACAGGGCGGTGGCGCCCGGCGCGAGCAACGCGAAGCCGATCGGCAGCGTCGACCAGGAGATGGTCTGGTTGAGGCTGAACACCCGGCCGTGGAAGCGCTGCGGCACCTTCACCTGGACGATCGTCGCGTAGATCGACTGCGCGGTGGTCATCGACATGGCCAGCCAGCAGAAGCCGACGCAGATCATCGCCACCGACGCGTCCAGGCCGATCAGCACGCAACCGATCGCGGTGCCCAGGTTGCCGACCAGCACGCCGATCATGCGGCGCTTGCGCGGACCGCCCCACAGCGACATGAGGACGCCGCCGAGCACCGCGCCGACCGCCTCGGCCAGCGCCACCTGCGCCACCTGGGTCGGGCTGCCGAACGACAGCACCAGCGGCGTGATGAGCACCAGCGCGGGCGCCAGGAAGATGTTGCCCAGCGCGAAGTAGCCGAGCATCAGCCGGAACCCGCGGTGCCGCCAGGAGTAGCGCATGCCGTTGGCGATGGCCACCAGCAGCCGTTCCCGGGGCCGCCAGCCCAGCGCGTCCGGGAAGCGGACCACGGCGAGGGTGAGCACCGCGAACACGTAGCTGGCCACGTCGACCAGCAGGATGCCCTTCAGCTCGATGGTGGCGAGCAGGCCGGCCGCGAACGCCGGCATGAGCAGCGTGGCCACACCGGTGGAGAGCTGGGTGATGCCCATGGCGTGCCCGAGGTAGCGCTTGGGCACCAGCTGCGGCACCGCCGACTGGAACGCGATCCGCTGGAACGAACCGGCCACCGAACTGAGCGCCACCAGCATGTAGATGTGCCAGAGCACCAGGTTGTCGGTCCACAACAGGGCGGCCAGCACGAGCTGGACCGACCCGGCGAAGCAGCTCGCCGTCATCATGATCCGCCGCCGGCTGACCCGGTCGACCAGCGCGCCGGCCACCGGCAGCATGAGCACGCCGCAGATCAGCGCGAGCGCCCACAGCAGGCCGAGGTTCGCCACCGAGCCGGTGCGGTTGAACAGCCAGATCGGCAGCGCGAACGCGGTCAGCGCGGAACCGGTGCTGGAGATGAGCTGACCGGTCGTGATGGCCATGAACCGGCCCATGCTCGGCTTGACCGCGGTGGTGGGCTTGCGGTCCTCGCCCACCCGCAGCGTGTCGGCCACCACCCACCCGGCGTCCTCGCCCCGGGCCTCCGCGGTCAGCGCGCCGACGTCACCGGCGACGACCGCCGGGTGCACCCGCGTGACGATCTCGGCCAGTTCCTCGGCCCGGTACTTGAGGAAGAAGTGCCCGGCCTGGTCGAGCACCACGAGGCCGAGCGTGTCGCTGAGGAACTGCCACTCGGCGTACCGCTCGCGGTAGTAGTCGGTCACCGGGTCCTCGGAGCCGACCACCGAGATGATCGGTGCGCGCAGCTTCGTCGCCTGCTGGTCCAGCAGCCGGGTGAAGTACTCCTCCGAGGCGCGGGAGTCGGCCCGCATGTTGCTGATGATCCGGTCGGCCTGCTCCGGGTCCAGCTCGTCGGTGTCCACACCCATCGACTTGAGCCAGCTCGCGGAGTGCCTGTTGCTGCTGAGCCGTTCGAGGCGGTCGCGCAGCGCCGCGATCACGCCCTTCGGGCGGGCGAACGGGAACATGGCGCCGATGTAGACGGCCTCCAGGTCCCGGCCGGCCGCCTCGACCTTGCGGGCCACGTCGGCGAGGATGGCGCTGCCCACGCCGCAGTGGCCGTACAGGGCGATCGGTCCCTCGACCCGCTCCAGAATCTCGTCGGCGACCCGGCTGGTCAGCTCGTCGAACGGCAGCGCGTCCTCGCTGAGACCCACGTCGTGGCCGGGGATCGCCAGCGACCACAGCCCGTACCCGGCCGGCAACGCGTCGGCCAGCGGCTGGTAGACGATGGCGCTGCCGCCGCCGTACGGGACGCAGACGTACGTCAGCACCCGCTTGCCCGCCGGGATCGGCTTGGTCAGCTCGTAGAGCAGCCGGCGCGGCCCCTCCTGCGCGGCATCGCCGGAGATGAACGCGGCGAGTTCGCGGATGGTGCGCTGCTGGAACAGGTCCATCACGCCGACCGCCCGGCCGCCCAGCTCCGCCTTGCGGATCTTGGCGACCACCTGGGTGGCGAGCATCGAGTGCCCGCCCAGGTCGAAGAAGTCGTCGTCGATGCCGAGCGTGTCCACGCCCAGCACCTCGGACCAGATCGCGGCGAGCGCCCGCTCGGTGTCGTCGCGCGGCTCGACCAGCGCCACCGACGCCTCGCGGGTGACCACCGGCGCGGGCAGCGCCTTGCGGTCCAGCTTGCCGTTCGGGGTCAGCGGCAGCGCGTCGAGCGTGACGAACGCGGCCGGCACCATGTACTCCGGCAGCGTGTCCTTCAGCGCCGCCTTCAGCGCGGCGTGCTCCGCGGCGCCGACCAGGTACGCGGTGAGCCGCTTGTCGCCCGGGCTGTCCTCGCGGACGATCACCGTGGCCTCGGTGACGCCCGGCTGCTCGCGCAGCGCGCTCTCGATCTCGCCCAGCTCGATGCGCAGGCCGCGCAGCTTGACCTGGTGGTCGATCCGGCCCAGGAACTCGATCACCCCGGCGCCGTCCGGGCCGACGACCCAGCGGGCCAGGTCGCCGGTGCGGTAGAGGCGGGCGCCCGGCTCGTCCGAGTACGGGTCGGGGACGAACTTCTCCGCCGTCAGCGCCGGCCGGCGGTGGTAGCCGCGGGCCAGCCCGACGCCGCCGATGTGCAGCTCACCGGCCACCCCGACCGGGCACTGCGCGCCGGACGGGTCGAGCACGTGCAGCCGCAGATTGGCGATCGGCGCGCCGATCGGCACGCTCGTCATCTGCGCCAGCCGGTCCGGCTCGCACGCCCAGGCGGTCACGTCGATGGCCGCCTCGGTCGGGCCGTACAGGTTGTGCAGGCCGCACCAGGGCAGCCGGGCGGTGAAGTCGGCCGCCGACGCCAGCGGCAGCTCCTCGCCGGAGCAGATCACCCGGCGCAGCGCGGTGGCCGCCTCCACACCGTCCTCGGCGAGGAAGACGGTGAGCATCGACGGGACGAAGTGGGCGGTGGTGATCCGCTCGGACACCAGCAGGTCGCGCAGGTAGCCGGCGTCCTTGTGGCCGCCGGGCTTCGCCAGCACCAGGCGGGCGCCGGTACGCAGCGGCCAGAAGAACTCCCACACCGACACGTCGAAGCTCGCCGGGGTCTTCTGGAGCACCGCGTCGTCGGCGCCGAGGCCGTACGTCTTCTGCATCCAGTCGAGCCGGTTGACGATGCCCCGGTGCGTGTTCGGCACGCCCTTCGGGCGGCCGGTGGAGCCGGAGGTGTAGATGACGTACGCCAGGTGCTCCGGCCCGGCCGTCGGCCCGGGGTCGGTCCCGGGCTGGTCGGCCCAGACTGCGGCGTCGTCCAGTTCGAGCACCGTGGCGCCGGTGTCGGGCAGCACGTCGCGCAGGTGCGACTGGACCAGCACCACCGGCGCGTCCGCGTCGCCGACCATGAACGCGAGCCGGTCGGCCGGGTACTCCGGGTCCAGCGGCAGGTACGCGCCGCCGGCCTTGAGCACGCCGAGCAGCCCGGCGACCAGCTCCACCGACCGTTCCGCGCACACCCCGACGAGCGTCTCCGGGCCGACGCCGGCCGCGCGCAGCCGATGCGCGACGCGGTTGGCCTGCGCGTTCAGCTCGGCGTACGTGCGGCTGTGCCCGTCGATGGTGACCGCCACCGCGTCCGGGGTGGCCGCGGCGCGCTCCTCGATCGGGCCGTGCAGCGTCTGCTCGCGCGGGAAGTCCGCAGTGGTGTCGTTCCAGGCGGCGAGCAGGTCCCGCTCGGCGGCGGGCAGCAGCGGCAGCCGGGACACCGGGGTGTCCGGCGCGGCGACGACCGCGTCCAGCAAGGTGGTCCACCGCTGGGCCATCCGCTCCACGGTCACCCGGTCGAACAGGTCGGTGTTGAAGACCAGCTTGCCCCAGAGCCCGTCGACGGTCTCCACCGCGTGCAGCTCGAAGTCGAACCGGGTGGCCTGCAACTCCATCGGGGTCCAGGAGAACGTGACCTCGTCGGTGCGGGACACGCCGGTGAACCGGCCCATCTCGTAGTTCTGCAGCACGAACATGGCCTGGAACACCGGGGAGCGGCTGACGTCGCGCGGCAGGCCCAGCTCGTGGACCACCTTGGCGAACGGCACCTCGGCGTGCTCGAACCCGTCGAGCACGGTGCGGCGGGTGCGTTCCAGCAGCTCGGTGAACGTCGGGTCGTCGCCCAGGTCGGCGCGCAGCGGCAGCATGTTGATGAACATGCCGACGAGGTTCTCCAGCTCCGGTGCGGACCGCCCGGCCACCGACGCGCCGATCGCGAAGTCGTCCTGGCCGGAGTGCCGGGCCAGCAGCACCTGGTACGCGGCGAGCAGCGTCATGAACAGCGTGCCGCCGCTGTCGCGGGTGAGCGTGTTGAGCGCCTCGGTGGCGGCCGGGTCGAGCTGGAACTCGACGAAGTCGCCCCGGTACGTCTGGGTGGCCGGGCGCGGCCGGTCCAGCGGCAGTTCCAGCGGCGTGATGCCGGCCAGCCGCTGCTTCCAGTAGTCGACGTGCGCCCGCGCCTGCGGACCGTCCAGCTCCTGGGCCTCCCAGACGGCGAAGTCGCCGTACTGGATCGGCAGCGCGGGCGGCTCGCCGCCCCGGTAGAGCGTGATCAGGTCGCGCAGCAGCACGTCCACCGACCAGCCGTCGCCGACGATGTGGTGCTGGGCGAGGAACAGCACGTGGTCCTCGGCGGTCAGCCGGATCAGCAGGGCCCGCAGCAGCGGACCGTTCGCCAGGTCGAACGGCTCGGCCGCCGCCGCGTCGACGAGCGCCTGCGCGGCGGCCTCGTCGGGCGCGTCCACCACTGTGAGCGGCACGTCGGCGGTGTCCGCGACGACCACTGTGGGACGGCCGTCGGCGTCGGCCGGGAAGCGGGTGCGCTGCGACTCGTGCCGCTCGGCCAGCCCGGTCAGGGCGGCACGCAGCGCGTCCACGTCCAGTGGTCCGCGCACCCGCAGCGGCACCGCGATGTGGTACGCCGCCTCGCCCGGGGCGAGCTGGTCCATGAACCAGACCCGCTCCTGGGCGTAGGACAGCGGCACCTCCGCGCCGGACGGGCGGGGGGTGATCCGGGCCGCGGGAGCGGTCTGGCGGGCGCGTAGCCGTCGGGCGATCAGCGCCTGCCGGGCCGCCTCGCGGGCCGGATCCTTCAGGTCGGTCATCAGTTGGTTCCCTCTTCCGCCGCGAGCAGCGCGGCGACCTCGGTGTCGGAGAGCCCGTCGAGTTCGGCGGCGATCCGCTGTTCGATCTGGGCGGCCAGGTCCGCCACCACGGGGCTGCTGAACAGCGCCCGCATGGGCAGGTCGACGTCCACCTCGGCGCGGATCCGGGCCATCGCCCGCATGCCGCGCAGCGAGTTGCCGCCGAGGGCGAAGAAGTCGTCCAGGGCGCCGACCTTCTCCACCTGGAGGATCTCGGCGTACACCTCGGCGACCAGCCCTTCGGCATCGGTGCGGGGCGCGACGTAGCTGTCCTGGGCCTGCTCGGCCGCCGCCGGGGCGGGCAGCGCGGCACGGTCCAGCTTGCCGTTCGGCGTCAGCGGCAGCGCGTCCAGCCGGACCAGGGCGGCCGGCACCAGGTGCGCGGGCAGCTCGCGGGCCAGTTCGGCGCGGACCGAGTCCTCGTGGGCCGGGCCCACCAGGTAGCCGACGAGCGCCGGCTCGCCGCCGTCGGTGCGTACCGCCGCGGCGGCGGCGCGCACGTCCGGGTGGGCCAGCAGCGCCGCCTCGACCTCGCCCAGCTCGATGCGCATGCCGCGCACCTTGACCTGGTCGTCGCGGCGGCCCAGGTAGTCCAGCGTGCCGTCGGCGCGCCAGCGGGCCAGGTCGCCGGTGGCGTACATCCGGGCGCCGGGCGGGCCGTACGGGCAGGGCAGGAACCGCTCCGCGGTCAGGCCGGGCCGGTCGTGGTAGCCGCGGGCGAGCTGGGTGCCGGTGACGTACAGCTCCCCCACCACGCCCGGGGGCACCGGCCGCAGGGCGGCGTCGAGCAGCAGCGCCCGGGTGTTCCAGGTGGGCGTGCCGATCGGCACCGGGCCGGCCGGGACCGGTTCGCCGGGGGCGATCCGGGCCGCGACGCAACCCACAGTGGCCTCCGTCGGGCCGTACTCGTTGATCACCGCCACGTCGGGGTGTGCGGCCCGCCAGGCGACGAGCTGCTCCCCGGTCAGCGCCTCGCCGCCGATCACCAGGTCGGCCGTCGGCGACAGCTCGCCGTCGAGCAGCGGCAGGTGACTCGGCGTGACCTTGAGGAAGGCCGGCCGGCCACCGGCGCGGGCGGCGGGCTCGTCGATCGCGGCGAGCCGGACCGTGCCGCCGGCCGTCAGCGTGCCGAGCAGGCCCGTGACGGTGAGGTCGAACGACACCGGCGAGTGCAGCAGCGCCACCCCGGAAAGCCCCGGGTAGGTGGCGCGGGCCCACGCCAGGTACGCGGTCACCGCCCGGTGCTCGACCACCACGCCCTTCGGGCGGCCGGTGGAGCCGGAGGTGTAGAGCACGTACGCCGGGTGCTCCGGGCGCAGCGGCGCGACCCGGTCGGCGTCGGTGAGGTCGTCGCCGGCCTGGTCCGACCCGACCTCGCCGTCGAGCACCAGCGCGTCGCCGGGCACCAGGGCGGCGGTGTCCGGCGTGGTCGCCACCAGCGCCGGTGCGGCGTCGGCCAGGAGGTACGCGATCCGGCCGGCCGGGTACGCGGTGTCCACCGGCACGTACGCGGCACCCGCCTTCAGCACCGCGAGCATCGCCACGACGAGGTCGCAGGAGCGGGGCAGCGCCAGCGCGACCCTGGTCTCCGGGCCGGCGCCGCGCGCCACGAGCAGCCGGGCCAGCCGGTTCGCGGCGGTGTTCAGCTCGCCGTAGCCGAGCGTCACGCCGTCGCAGACCAGCGCCGCCGCGTCCGGGGTGGCGGCGGCCTGCCGCTGCACCTCGTCGACCACAGTGGTCACCGGCACGTCGTGGGCGGTGTCGTTCCAGGCGTCGAGCACCTGTTCCCGCTCGGCGTCGGTGAGCAGCGGCAGCGCGCCGACCGTACGCTCCGGCTCGGCGACGGCGGCGGCGAGCAGCCGTACGTAGCGGCTGACCACCGTCTCGGCCGTGGCCCGGTCGAACAGGTCGGTGCGGTAGACCAGGCGGCAGTCGCCGGTGGTGATGTCGAAGGCCAGGTCGTCCTTCGTGGTGCCCAGCTCCACCGGGTCGAGGCCGGAGTCCGGGATCCAGTTCAGCGCGGTCTGGAAGATCGGCTGCACCGACGGGTCACGCTGCGGGTCGACCGCCTCGACGATCTTCTGGAACGGCGTCTGCCCGTGCTCCATGGCGTCGATCAGGCCGTTGCGGACGCGGCCGAGCAGCGCCGCGAACGTCGGGTCGCCGGAGACGTCGCAGCGCAGCGCCACCGGGTTGACGAACATGCCGATCAGCGGCGTCAGCTCCGGGTTGTCCCGGCCCGCGGTGGAGACGCCGACCACCACGTCGGCGTCGCCGGAGATCCGCGACAGCAGCGCCGCGAAACCGGCCAGCAGCACCATGTACGGGGTGGCCTGCGCGCCGGTGGCCAGCGCGCCGACGCGGTCCAGCAGCCCGTCGGGCAGCGTGAAGCGCACCTCGTCACCGGCGAACCCGAGCTGGGCCGGGCGGGGCCGGTCCAGCGGCAGGCCGGTGACCGGCGGCGCGCCGGCCAGGTGACCGGTCCAGAACGCGAGCTGACGGTCCAGTTCCTCGCCGGTGAGCTGCTGGCGCTGCCAGACCGCGAAGTCGGCGTACTGGATGGGCAGCTCGGGCACGGCGGGCTCGGCGCCGGTGCGCGCGGCCTCGCAGAACGCGAGCAGCTCGGCGTGGAACAGCACCGCCGAGTGGCTGTCGAAGACGGCGTGGTGCACCACGAACGCCAGCGCCAGCCCTTCGGTCATGCGGATCAGCCGGGCCCGCCACAGCGGCGCCGCGTCCAGCGGGATCGGCAGGCGCGCCATCTCGCCGCGGATGCGCTCGAACTCGGCCCGCTGCTCACCGGCGGGCAGGTGGGTGACGTCGGTGACGGGCAGCGGCGCCGGCTCGTGGGCGCGTACGACCTGCACCAGCGCGCCGTCGTCGGTCCGCAGGTGGGTACGCAGCGCCTCGTGCCGGGCGATCACCCGGTTGACCACGTCACCGGCCGTGCCGGCGTCCACGCCGGCCGGGAACAGCCACGGGAAGGACACGTTGAACACCGGCGAGCCGGCGTCGAGCTGGTTGGCCATCCACACCCGCTCCTGGGCGTAGGAGGCCGGGAAGGTCCACTCCTGGCTCGTGCTCATGAGAGGGCCTCGCGCACGGAGCGGGGACGCATGTCGGTCCAGACCTCGTCCACGTGGGCCAGGCACTGCTCGCGGCTGCCGGCGAAGCCGGTGTCGTGCCAGCCGGCGGGCAGGTCCCGGTCGGCCGACCAGATCGAGTACTGCTCCTCGTCGTTGCGGACGACCAGGAATCGGGGTTCGGCCATGTCAGTTCGCTCCTGCGTTCTCGGGGGTGTGCGGCTCGGCCATCGCGACGGCGATCTTGCGGGGACCGGTGAACGGTTCCCGGCCGTGCGCGGCGGTCATGTTGTCCACCACCAGCACGTCGTCGCGCTGGTAGTCGAAGCGGACGGTGGCCGCCCGGTAGGCGGCGCGCAGGTGGTCCATGACGTCGGCGGGGATCTCGGCGCCGTCGCCGTAGTAGGTGTTCGAGGGCAGCCCGTCGGCGCCGAACATGGCCAGCAGCCCTTCCTGGTAGTCCTTCGGCAGGGTGCTGAGGTGGAAGAACGTGGCGTGGTTGAACCAGCGCGGTGTGTCCGACCCGGGCCGGTGGTGCACCACGTCGCGGACCGCGCGGGTACGCAGGCCGTCCTTGCCGACCCACTCCACGGTGATCCCGTTGTCCGCCGCGTACGCCTCGACCTCGACGCGGCTCTCGGTGTTGAACACCTCCTGCCAGCGGGTGCCGAAGTCGCCGTGGAAGTTGCGCACGAGCATCCACCGGCGGCGGATGAACTCCTCCCGGACCGCCGGGTCGATCAGCTCGTAGACCCGGCGCACGTCGGCCAGCGGCGTGGCACCCTGGGTCTGCGGCGGCGTGACGCAGTAGAAGAACAGCGTCAGCGGCCAGCGCGCCTGGTACGAGTTCTCGTTGTGCAGGAAGATCTCCTCGTCCGGCGGGTAGTCGGTCGAGGTGTAGACCCGGCCCTTGATGGAGTGCCGGGGCGAGGAGCGCTCGGTGTAGGTCAGCGGCTCGCCGGCGAGCGCGCGGACGGCCTGGTCGAAGCCGTCCACGCCGCCCACGTCGAAGCCGCGGAACAGCAGCCCCCCGCTGGCGACGAGGGTGTCCCGCAGCTCGGCGCGCCGGGCCGTGATCAGGTCGGTCAGCGCCCGGCCGTCGCTCTCGACGACCACCGGCAGCGTCGCGGTTGTCTCGCTCATGGTGCGGTGTCTCCTTGTGTGCGTCGGGATGTCAGCCGCGGGGCAGCCGCGGGATGGCCGGGATCGCCGCCGGGGCGGCCGGTGCGTCGGCGGGCGCCTCGGCGCGCAGCTCCTCGATCCGGGCGGCCAGTCCGGCCACCGTGGGGGTCTCGAAAAGGCTGCGCATCGGCAGCCGCACGCCGGTCGCCTTGCGCATGGCGGCGATGAGCTGCACGGCGACCAGCGAGTTGCCGCCGAGGGCGAAGAAGTCGTCGTCCACGCCGACGTCGGTGACGCCGAGGCCGTCGCGCCACACCTGGGCGATCGTCTTCTCCAGTTCGGTGCCGGGCGCCGCCGAACCGCCGCCGGTGGCGGCCGTCGTACCGGCCGGCGCGTCGGTCTCCTCCGCGAGGCTGTCGGTGGTGACCCGGGCCGCCCGGCGCCGGATGTCGGCGACGGTGCGGGTGGCGATCACCACCTGGGCGCCGAGACCGGCGGCCAGGCTGCGGCGGAACGCCTCCGCGCCGTCGACCGGGCGGATGTCCTCGGTGACCGGCGCCGGGGCGTCACCGGTCGCCGCCGGGGACTCGGCCAGGTTGCCGGCGACCGCGTCCTGGTCGACCCGGCGCAGCACGAAGTCGCTGATCGCGACCAGCTCCCGCCCGTCCGGGTCGCGCAGCGACAGGTCGGCGGCGACCACCTCGTCGGTGGCGGCGGGCCGGTGCCGCAGGTGACTGTGGAACGTCGCCGGCAGCGCGCCGCGCACCACGATCCGGCCGTACGACAGCGGCAGGTAGGTGCCGGAGCCCTGCCCGCGCCCGAACGCGGTCGCCACGTCCAGCAGCGCCGGGTGCATGCCCCAGGAGGGCAGGTCACCGAGCGCGGCGGCGGGTGCCTGCACCCGGGCCAGTTCCTCGCCGTCGGCGAGGTGGTGCTCGGCCAGCGCCGCCCAGCGCGACCCGAACGTGAGCATGCTGGTGCGTCCCCGGCCGAACGAGGCGTCGTCGTCGACCCGCCGCCCGGCCACCGCCGGGACGGCGGCCGGCGGGGCCGCGTCGGTGGTCCACCCGGCGGTGCCGCGTACGTGGGTGCGCGCCTGGCCGGCGGCGAGGCTGGCGACGGTGAAGTCGGTGCCGTCCTCGGCCGGGGTCAGCTCGACCCGGTACTGGGCCACGGTGCCGTCCGGCACTGAGAACGGCTCCAGGAACACCACGTCACGCAGCTCCACCGCGGCGTCCGGCCCCGGCGCGGGCAGCGCGGCCACCACCGCGGCGCGCACCGACTCCAGGTGGGCGGTGCCCGGCACCACCGGCACCCCGCCGATCCGGTGCTCGTCGAGCAGCCAGTGCGTGTCCGCCGCGACGAGGCCGTGCAGCACCGTGCCGTCCGGGCCGGCGACCATCGTGGTGAGCACCGGATGGTCGACCGCGGTGGTCACGGTGTCCCGCCCGGCGGCCCGGAACGCGGCCGGCGCGGCGGTCTCCACCGCCATGCCGACCTCGGCCCAGCCGCCCCAGTTCTGCGACACCACCGGCGCGCGGAACCCGGTGCCGGAACGCGCGAACGCGTCCAGGAAGTTGTTCGCGGCGCAGTAGTCGACCTGGCCGAACCCGCCGATCACCGCGGTGATCGAGGAGCAGAGCACGACGAAGTCCAGCGGCAGGTCACCGAAGACCCGGGCCAGCGCCAGGGTGCCGGCCAGCTTCGGGGCCAGCACGCGCCGCGCCTCGTCGCGCTCCTTCACCTCGGCCATGCCGCCGCCGGGCAGACCGGCGGCGTGCACGATGCCGTCCAGCCCGCCGAACCGGCGCTCCGCCTCGTCGCGGACCCGGCGCAGGTCGTCCGCGTCGGTGACGTCGGCGGCCAGCACCAGCACCTCGGCGCCCGCGGCCTCCATCCGGCGGATCGCCGCGATGGCGCGTCCGGCCCGGTCGGCGCCGCCGTGCACCGCCAGGTGGGCGTCCCAGTCGTCGCGCTCGGGCAGCCCGGAACGGGCCAGCAGCACCAGCTTGGCGCGGGCCCGGCGGGCGAAGTCCTCGGCCAGGGTGACGCCGATGCCGCCGAGACCGCCGGTGATCAGGTAGCGGCCCTCCTCGCGCAGCACGCCCGGCTCGTCCTCGGCGGCCACTGTGACCTGCTCGTAGCCGGCCAGCCAGCGGCGGTCGCCGCGCAGCGCCACCTCCGGGTGCTCCGCGTCGACCGGGCTGCGCAGCTCGGCCACCAGGGCGGCCACCCCGCGCGCGGCCGGGTCGGTGTCGAGCAGCCGCACGGTCAGGCCGGGCAGCTCGGCCGGGAGCACCCGGGCCAGGCCGGCCAGCGTGGCGTGCTCCGGGCGGACCAGGTCGTCGCCGCGTACGTCACCGATGCCGGCGGTGACCAGGTCCAGGCGTACGCCCGCCTCGTCGGCCGTCACACCGGCGCCGGCCAGGGCCTGCACCAGGTGCAGCGCGCCGAAGAAGCCGCGCTCCTGCGCCGCCCAGGCGGCCGCCGGGTCGGTCCCGGCCGGGTCGCCGTCGAGCGCGAACGCGTGCACGATCCGCCGGGGCAGGTCGGCGCCGAGCGCCGCGACCAGTTCCTCGGCGTCGGCGCGTACGCCGGGACGCAGCCGGAAGCCGTTCGCGGTGGCGGTGAACGCCTCGCCGGCGCGTACCTCGACCGGGTCGTCACCGGCGGCGCGCAACGCGGCCACGAGCGCCTCGCCGCGCGGGCCGTCGGCCAGCACCAGGCAGCGGCCCAGCGGCTCGGCCGTGCGGACCGGCGGGGCCTGCCGCCACGCCGGCACCGCGAACCACTCCGGCAGCGGGCGGGGGCCGGTCTCGGCGGGCGCCGCGGCGACCTCCTGCTCCGGGTCCGGGTCGATCCAGTAGCGGCGCCGCTCGAACGGGTACGTGGGCAGCGGCACCCGCCGCGCGTGCGGGTCGGCCGGGAGGCTCACCGGCACCCCGGCGCACCAGAGCGCGCCGGCCGTGCCGAGCAGCGCGGCCACGTCGCCGGTCTGCTCGCCGGGGCCGGGCAGGCTGCCCAGCGGCGTCAGCGCGCGCTGCGCCTCGCCGGCCTTGGCGACCTGCATCCGGGCCAGATTGGCCAACTGGCGGCCGGGGCCGCACTCGACGAGCGCCCAGGTGCCCTCGGCGAGCAGCGTGGCCACGCACGCGCCGAAGCGGACCGGGCGGCGCAGGTGCGCGGCCCAGTACGCCGGGTCGGTGGCCTGCGCCTCGGTGATCCAGGTGCCGGTCACGTTCGACACGAACGGCACCGCCGGGGCGCGCAGCGGCACCGTCGCCATCAGCGCGGTGAACTCGTCCAGGATCGGGTCCATCATCGGCGAGTGGAACGCGTGCGAGGTGCGCAGCACCTTCGACTTGTTCTTGCCGCCGAGGCTCGCCGCGAACTCCTCCACCAGCGCGGTCTCACCGGCGACCACGCAGGTGCCGGGACCGTTGACGGTGGCCACCGACAGGCCCTCGGGCAGCCGGCCGGCCACCTCCGACTCGTCCAGCGTGACCGCGAGCATCGAGCCGGCCGGCAGCGAGTGCATGAGCCGGCCCCGGGCGGCCACCACGCGCAGCGCGTCGGCGAGGTCGAGCACCCCGGCCACCGTCGCGGCCACGTACTCGCCGATGGAGTGGCCGATCATGGCGGCCGGGGTCACCCCGGCGGCCCGCCAGGCGGCGGCGAGCGCGTACTCGACGGTGAACAGGGCGGGCTGGGTCCAGCGGGTCTGCGTGAGCTTGTCCGCCGCCTCCGGGTCGCGGCCCAGGATCAGGTCGCGGATGTCCAGGCCCAGCTCGGGGCGGAGCAGCTCGGCGCACTCGTCGACGGCGGCGGCGTACGCGCTGTCCTGCGCGTACAGCTCGGCGCCCATCCCGGCGTACTGCGCGCCCTGGCCGCTGAACAGGAACGCCACCCGGGGCACGGGCCCCTCGGCGGCGCCCCGGTGACCCTTGCGCCGCTCGCGCAGCGCGGCGGCGGCGGACGCCGGGTCGCCGGCGACCACTGCGGCGCGGTGGGCGTACACCTGGCGGCCGACGCGCAGCGTGTGCGCCACGTCGGCCAGCGCGACGTCGCTGCCGCTCTCCAGGTGGTCGGCGAGCCGCCGCACGGCGGTGTCCAGCGCGGTCGGGGTCTTCGCCGACACCTGGAGCAGGTGCGCCGGGCGGACGGACGGCTCGGGCCGGCCCGCGGCCGGGGCCTCCTCCAGCACCACGTGTGCGTTGGTGCCGCCGATGCCGAAGGAGCTGACGCCGGCCCGGCGCGGACCGCCGTCGGTGTCCCACTTGGTCAGCGTGTTCGCCACGTAGAACGGGGTGTCGGCGAAGTCGATGGCCGGGTTCGGCGTCTCGTAGTTGATGGTCGGCGGGATCAGGCCGTGTTCCATCGCCAGCACCGTCTTGATCACGCTGACGATGCCGGAGGGCTGGCTGAGGTGGCCGATGTTCGACTTCACCGAGCCGATGCCGCACCAGCCGCGCTCGTCGGTGTCCTTGGTGTAGACGGCGGACAGCGCGGCGACCTCGATCGGGTCGCCGAGCGCGGTGCCGGTGCCGTGCGCCTCGACGTAGCTGATGCTGCGCGGGTCGACGCCGGCCAGCTCGACGGCCTGGGCGACGGCCTCCATCTGCCCGTCGATGCTGGGGGCGGTGAAGCCGACCTTCCCGGCGCCGTCGTTGTTGATCGCGTTGCCGAGCACGACCGCGCGGATGGTGTCGCCGTCGGCGATCGCGTCGGAGAGCCGCTTGAGCAGCGTCACGCCCACGCCGCTGCCCCACACCGTGCCGTTCGCTCCGGCGTCGAACGGGCGGCACCGCCCGTCCGGCGAGGTGAAGCCGTCCATGCCGAGGTAGCCGACGTGCGGCAGCTCGATGTTGACGCCGCCGGCCAGGGCCATGTCGCACTCGCCGTTGCGCAGCGCCTCGCAGGCCAGGTGGAACGCCACCAGGGAGGTGGAGCAGGCGGTGTGCACGGTCATGCTGGGCCCGCGCAGGTCCAGCCGGTACGACACGTTGGTGGCCACGTAGTTCGGCGAGTTGCCGGTGGCCAGCGAGACCGCGCCGTGCGGGTTCCCGCCGACCCGCTTGTTGCGCAGCACGTTGCGGTGCATGTACGTGTTGCCGCCGGTGCCGGCGTACACGCCGACCGCGCCGTCGTAGCGGCCCGGGTCGTAGCCGGCGTCCTGCAACGCGGTGTAGCAGGTCTCCAGGAACAGCCGGTGCTGCGGGTCGGTGATCTCGGCCTCGCGGGCGGTCATCCCGAACAGGCCGGCGTCGAACTCGTCGTAGCCGTCCACGAGCGGGGCGCGGTTGACCCAGCCCGGGTCGTCGACCTCCTGCGGCTGGGCGCCGCGGGCGAGCTGCTCCTCGCGGGTCAGCTCGGTCGTCGACTCCACGCCGTCGACCAGGTTGCGCCAGAACTCGTCGACGTCGGCCGCGCCGGGCAGGCGGGCGGCGAGCCCGACGATGGCGATGGGCTCGACGCCGTCGTCGGCCGGAATGTCGTTCTGCATGGGGGTTCCTTCATTCACAAGGGATCGCGTCACGGGTGAGGTCGGCGGGGTGGCGGGGTACGGCGGGCGCGGCCCCGCCGGGCTGCGGCGCGCATCGCGGCGCGGGCCAGCTCCGGCCGGTCGGCGGCCCCGTCGAGGCTGGCGGCGAGCGCCCGCACGGTCGGGTGGCGGAACAGGTCGAGCATGGTGATCGAGCGGCCGGTGGCCTCGGTGAGCCGGGCGTGCACGGCGGCCAGGGCCATCGAGTGGCCGCCGATGTCGAAGAAGTTGTCGCTCACGCCCACCTGGTCGCGGCCGAGCACGTCCCGCCAGATCCCGGCGATCAGCTCCTCGGTCGCGGTGAGCGCGTCCGAGCCGGCGGGCAGCGGCGCGCGGGCCGGTTCGGCCGTCGCGACGGTCATCGCGCCGAGCGCCGCGACCCGTACCGCCGGGCGGGGCAGCTCGGGCGCGACCTCGGCGGCCGGGGCGTCCGGGTCGGCGGCGAGCGCGCCGACCAGGGCGGCCAGGTCGGCCAGGAGCGCTTCGATCCGCTCGCCGGTGAACAGGTCCGGGTTGTGCACCACCTCGACGCCGGCCCGCCCGTCGCGCTCCACGACGTAGACGGTCAGGTCGAACGGCGACCCGGGCTTGGGCACCGGCACCGGCTCGACGGCCAGGCCGGTGAGCGTCAGCCGGGGCGCGACGAAGTTGAGCACGTTGAACAGCACCTGCACCAGCGGGGCGCGGGAGGTGTCCCGGCCCACGCCCAGCGCCTCGACGACGCGTTCCAGAGGCGCGCCCGGGTGGGCGGTGACCTCGTGCAGCTCGGCGGCGGCCCGGTCGACCTGCTCGGCGAAGCTCGCGCCGCCGGAGCGGACCCGCACCGGCACGGTGTCGATGAAGAACCCGATCACCTCGTCGAACGCGGCCAGCCGCCGGTCGGCGACGATCGCGCCGAGCACGTGCTCGTCGCCGCCGGTGACCCGGCGCAGCAGCTCGCCGAACGCGGCCAGCAGCACCGCCGCGACAGTGGTGCCGCGCCGGGTGGCCAGGTCGCGTACGGCCCGGTCGGCGGTCCCGTCCAGCCGTACCGCGGCCTCCGCGCCGGCGTACGTCTGCACGGCCGGGCGGGGACGGTCGCGGGGCAGGTCCAGCACTGTGGGCGCGCCCGCCATGTGCGCGGTCCACCAGGCCAGGTCGGTCTCGCCCCGGCGCCGGTCCCGGTCGGCGCGCCACACCGCGTAGTCGGCGTACGTGGCGGGCAGCGGCGGGCGGCCCGGCACGGACCGGCCGAGCGCGCGGGCGTACGCGAGCGCCAGCTCGTCGTAGAGCAGCGCCTCGGACCAGCCGTCGAAGACCGCGTGGTGCACCGTCACCGCGAACACGTGCTCCTGCGCGGCGAGCCGGTACACGGTCACCTGCCAGGGCGGGCCGGTGGCCAGGTCGAACGCGTGCCCGGCGCCGGCCGCGAGCATGCCGGCCAGCTCGCCGTCCGGGTCGGCGGCGCCGGACAGGTCGACCACCGGCACCGCCACGTCGGTGGGTTCCTCGCGGACCGCGTACGGCACGCCGCCGCTCTGCGGGATGCGCCAGCGCAGCACGTCGTGCCGTTCGGCGACGGCCCGCAGCGCGGCGCCGAGCGCGGTGACGTCCAGCGGCCCGCGCAGCCGGTGCGCGACGGCGATGTTGTACGGCGCGCTGGACGGGGCGAGCTGGTCCATGAACCACAGCCGCCGCTGCGGCGGGGACAGCGTCGGCGGGTTGCCGGTGGTGAGCCCGTCGGCGTCGGCGGGATCGGCGGCGCGGACCCGGTCCACGAGCGCGGCGAACGTGCGGTCGGCGAACAGCACCCGCGTGTCGACCTGCCGGCCCAGCTCGGCGCGCAGCGCGGCGACCAGCCGCATCGCGGCGACGGAGTTGCCGCCGGCGGCGAGGAAGTCGCTGTCCGGGGCGGGTGCCGCGCCGAGCAGCCGGGTCCAGACGCGCCGGACCGCGGCCGTCACCGGGTCGTCGTCGGCGGGGGCGTCGGCCACGCCGGCCGGGGCGGTCGCGGCCAGCTCGCGCAGCGCCGGCCGATCCAGCTTGCCGGTGGTGGCGCTGACCGGCAGCGCGTCCAGCCGCACCGTCCGGGCCGGCAGCATCGCGGTGGTCAGCCGCGTCGCCGCGTACGCCCGCAGCTCGTCGTCGTCCGGCGCGCCGGCCGGGGTGAGGAACGCGACCAGCTCGGCGCCGGCCGGGCCGGGCACCGCCTCCACCGCGACCCGCTCGACGCCGGGGCAGGCGGCCAGCACGGCCTCGATCTCGCCCAGTTCGATGCGCTGGCCGCGCACCTTCACCTGCCGGTCGGCGCGGCCGAGGTAGACGATCCGGCCGTCCGGGCCCTGCCGGACCAAGTCACCGGTGCGGTAGAGCCGCTCGCCGGCCACGTCGCCGAACGGGTCGGGCACGAACCGCTCGGCGGTCAGGCCGGGCCGGTTCAGGTAGCCGTCGGCCAGGCCGGGGCCGCCGATCAGCAGCTCGCCGGTCTCCCCCGCCGGCACCGGGCGCAGGTCGGCGTCGACCACGTACGCCCGGTGGTTGGGCAGCGGCCGGCCGATCGGCATCGGGTCGGTGTCGGCCGGGGTGAGGTCGCAGGTGACCGCCAGCACCGTGGTCTCGGTCGGGCCGTAGCCGTTGAGGAACCGCCGTCCCGGCGCCCAGCGGGCGACCAGCTCGGCCGGGACCGCCTCGCCGCCGCAGAGCAGCACCCGCCACGACGGGAACCCGGCCGGGTCCAGCAGCGACAGCACGGTCGGGGTGATGAAGCCCCAGGTCACCTCGTGCTCGGCGACGAACCGGGCCAGCCGTACCGGGTCGGCCCGGTCGTCGGCGCCCAGCAGCTGCACCGCGCCGCCGAGCGTGAGCGGCACGAACAGGTCCATGGTGGCCGCGTCGAAGCCGAGCGAGGCGATGCCGAGGCTGCGGACCGAGGCGTCGGCGCCGGTCAGCGCGCTCACGCCGGTGACGAACTCGACCGCGTTGCGGTGGGTGGTCAGCACGCCCTTCGGGCGGCCGGTGGAGCCGGAGGTGAACAGCACGTACGCCGGGTCGCCGGGGCGGGCCGGGCAGGGCGCGAGCGGGGCCGGGCCGGGCAGGCCGAGCGCCGTCACGCCGGGCTCGTCGCCGAACTCGGCGACCGCCGCGTCACCGACCACCACCCGGACGCCGGCGTCGCGGGCGATCCCGCGCAGCCGGGCCCGGGGGCCGCCCGGCTCCAGCGGCACGTACGCGGCGCCGGCGAGCAGCACGCCGACCACCGTGACCACCAGGTCGGGGGTACGCGAGCCGCACACGCCGACCCGGTCGCCCCGGCCGACGCCGTGCCCGCGCAGCGCGGCGGCCACCCCGGCGGCCCGGTCGACGAGCTGCCGGTAGGTGAGCCGGGTGTCCCACTGGCGCACCGCCACCGCGTCGGGGGTGCGGGCCGCCTGCGCGGTGATCAGGCCGGCGAGGGTGGCGTCCGGCCAGGGCAGGTCCGGGCCGTGGACGGCGCTGACGGTCAGGGTGTCGGTCACCGGAGTGCTCCAAGGTGCTCGGCCGGGTCGGTGATCTGGAGGCGCAGTTCGCTGACGTAACCGCGGCCCCGGGCGTCGGGCACCCAGGCCTCGGTGGGTGCGGGCAGCAGTTCGGAGACCACCACCGGCACGTCCGGCCCGGTCCGCAGCGCGGCGTCGACCATCGCGCACAGCGACTGCGCGTACAGCGGACCGGTCAGGTCCACGTAGCACGGTTTGACCTCGGTGCCGACCTTGACGAAGACCCGTTCGGGCAGGCCCGTCTCGGCCCGCCAGCGGCGTACCGCCAGGTAGCGGGCGGTCTCGTCGGGGTGGCCGCCCAGCCCGCACGCCCCGGCCGTGGTGCGCCAGGTGCGCCGGGCCACGACCAGCCGGTCGATGGTGATGCGGGGCGTGTACGCGGCGGCGCCGAGCAGCTTGAACGCATCAAGCAGCAGCGAGCCGAGCAGCGTGGCGAACACCTCCATCAGCGGCCAGCGGGCGCCGTCGGGGAAGACGGCGGTGAGCTGGTCGCCGGTGCGCTCGACCACCACGGCGGTGGCCGGGACCAGGCGGTCCACGTCGGCGCCGTGCGCGGTGTCGATGCCGAGCTGGCGGTCCTCGGGGCCGGTCAGCGCGTACGTGGTGCGGGTGGTGCGGCGGGGGAAGCTGTCCGGCCAGAGCACCCGCAGCCGGGCCGGGCCCAGGTCGGCGTCGAGGTCGGCGCGCAGCGCGGCCGGGTCCGGGTGGAACGGGCTGAGCACCGCGCTGTCGAAGGCGACCGAGGCCGGGTGCAGCTCGCCGAGCACCAGCAGGAAGTCGCCGCGCTCGACGGCCTCCGGGGAGACGGCGCTGAGCTGCACGTCCGGGTTGTGCAGGCGGGCCGACGGCCAGCCGGGCCGCGTCGCCGGGAACAGCTCCCGGGCCCGCTCGGTCAGGTCCACGGCGCGCAGCCGCAGTTCCGCCTGCCCCTCGGGCAGGTCGGCCAGGCCGAACAGCTCGGCCCAGCGTGCGGTGAGCGTGGCGCCGGCCCGGCCGATCGGGCCGTCCGGGGCGACGAGCGTGCCCTGGGCCAGCAGCCACAGGTCGGCCAGCCGCACCGGCCCGCCGTCGGCGGCGAGTTCCTCGTGCAGCTCGGTGAAGAGGTCGCCGCAGCGGGCGGCCACCTCGGTGGTGAACCAGCGGGCGGTACGCAGCACCACCGCCATCGGCTCGGCGAGCGCGTCGAGCACCGCCGACCCGATCCGGAACTCCAGGTCGCGGGCGGTCTCCTCGTAGCAGACGGTGCGGGCGGCGTACATCTGCCCGCTGTGCCGGGTGGCCGGGCGGCCGGTGACGGCGGTGAACTGTGCGTTGAGCGCGGCGAGCGCGGCGCCGAGCCGGTCCGGGTCGCCGGCCGCGGCGGCCACCTCGTCGCGGGCGGCGCACAGCCGGCCGAACTCGGCCGCCGTCGCGGCGCGCACCGGCTCGTCGCCGATCGCGGCGATCCGCGCGGTGAGCACGTGCTCGGCGTCCGGCGCGATCGGCAGGTTGGCGCCCCAGTTGAGCTGGCCGCGCTCGACCCAGCGGTCCAGCAGCAGGTAGACGTCGTCGGCGCCGTGCACCTCGCCGGCGTCGCACAGCCGCTGCGCCAGCTCCACCGCGGGCGTGCGTCCGTCACAGGCGCCGAGCACCAGCGCCTCGACCGGGGTGAGCGCGATCGGCGGGTGCAGCGGCCAGCGCAGTTCCCGCCCGGCGACGGTCAGGTGCGGTTGCAGGGCGGGCGCCCACCAGCGGCGCACCGCGAGGTCGTCGGCGAGCCGGTCGGCGTACGCGATGAGCGCCCAGGCCTCGAAGTACACCCGGCGCCGGTGCACGAGCGCCTCACCGGGCACGGTGTGCACGCCGCGCTGGGAGGTGTCGAACGTGCCCCAGCAGACCGGGCCGAAGAAGCCGATGGTCTCGGCCTTGCCGCAGTAGCGCTGCCAGTAGCGCAGCAGGCTCAGCTCGCGCTTGCGGCGGCGGACGTTGCGGACCTGCGGGTCGGTGCGCAGCAGCCCGTCCAGCGCGATGAGCATGTCCGGGTTCTGCCAGGTCACCGCCTCGCGCAGCAGCGGGTCGGCGGCCAGCTCGCCGGCCACCGCCGACGAATCGGCGAACGCCTCGGCCAGCGCCTTGCCGAACACCTCGGGGCCGGTGTCGCCGGCGAGCAGCGCGTCCGCGGCGGCGGCGCAGTCCGGCGCGGCGAACCGGTCCAGCCCGGCGGCCGGGAAACCGGCGGTACGCAGGACCACGTCCCGCCACACCGACCAGCCGGTCTCGCCCAGGGGCAGCAGGTGGCTCACCGGTGGTCCTCCCGCCGGGCGTCGGCGATGTGCAGGCGCAGCTCGCTGAAGTAGCGGCGGCCCTGCCCGTCGGGCACCCACGCCTGATCCGGTGCGGGCAGCATCTCGCTCACCGTGAACGAGACGTCGTCACCGCCGTCGACCCGGGCGGCGCGCACCATCGCGCAGAGCGTGGTGGCGAACGCCGGCGCGGACAGGTCCACGAAGCAGGGCTTGGTCTCGGTGCCGAGCTTGACGTACACCTGCTCGGGCAGGCCGAGGCGGCGGCGCCAGTCCCGGACGGCGAGGAACCGGTCCCGCTCGCCGTTGGGCACGGCGAGGCCGCTCTCGCCCACTGTGGTCCGCCACGTCTGCCGGGCCAGCACCAGCCGGTCCACGGTGATCCGGGGCGTGTACGGCGCGGCGGCGACCAGCTTGAACCCGTCCACGGCGTGCGCGCTGAGCGGCTCGGCGAAGATCTCGACGAGCGGCCAGCGCTGCCCGTCCGAGGCGGTGGCGACCAGTTCGCCGTCGACCTCGTCGACGACCAGGTCGACTGTGGGCAGCACGCGGGCCGGGTCGGCGCCCGGCGCGTCGAGGAACGCCAGGTGCCGGTCGGCCGGGCCGGTCAGCGACTCGGCGGTACGGCTGGTCCGCCGCGGCCAGTCCGCCGGGAACAGCAGCCGGACCCGCCGCTGCCCCATGTCCACCGCGAGCGCGTCGCGCAGCCGCTCCACGTCCGGGTGCGACGGGGTGAACACCGCGCAGTCGAACGACGACCAGGCGGCGTGCAGTTCGCCGAGCACCACCGTGTACTCGCCGCGCCGCAGCGCGTCCGCGTCGGTGGCGCAGATCTGCAGGTCGGGGCTGTGCATGGCGGCGTTGGACCACTCGGGCCCGTCGCCGGGGAACACCGCGTCGATCCGGCCGGCGAGGTCGGCCGCGCGCAGCCGCACGTCGGTGGTGCCGGCGGGCAGCGTGTCCAGGCCGAACAGTCCGGCCCAGCGGGCGGCGAAGTCCGCCGCGACCGCGTCGACCGGCCGGTCCCCGTCGCCCCAGAACATCCCCTGGGCGAGGAACCACAGGTCGGCCAGGGGAACCGGGGCGCCGGACTCGGCGCGCAGTTCCTCGTACAGGCCGCGCAGCACGTCCAGGTAGGCGCGGGCGAGCGCGTTGGCCAGCCAGCGGGCGGCGCGCAGCAGCACGTCCAGCGGGGCGGCCAGCTCGGCCAGCAGCGGCGCGCCGAACACCACGTCCAGGTCCCGGGCGCTGTCCTCGTAGCAGACCGTGCGGCCGGCGTACATCTGTCCGGCCCGGCGCACCGCGGGCACGCCGGTCAGCTCGGTGAACGTGGCGTCGAGGGCGTCCAGGGCGGTCCGCAGCCGGTCCGCGTCGCCGGCCGCGGCGGCGACGTCGTCGCGGGCGGCGCGCAGCCGGTCGAACCCGGCGCGGGCGGCCGCGCGGGCCGGCTCGTCGCCGATCGCGTCGATCCGGTCGGCCAGCACCCGCTCGGCGTCCGGGCTCACCGGCAGGGCCGCGTCCCAGGTGATCAGTTCCCGCTCGACGAGCCGGTCGAGCAGCGCGTAGCCGTCCTCCAGGCGGCGCAGCCCGATCGCCGGGTCGGCGACCAGGTCGGCGGCGGCGCGCCGGCCGTCGGCCGCGCGCAGCAGCGCGGCCTCCACCGGGGTCAGCGTCAGCGGTGGGCGGCCGGGCCGCAGCACGTCCCGGTCCCGGACCGCCAGGTGGGCCCGCAGCATGGGCGGCCACCACCGGCGCACCGCCAGGTCCGCGCCGATCCGTTCGGCGTACGCGGACAGCGCCCACGACTCGAACCACACCCAGCGCCGCCGGGTCAGGCTGTCGCCGGGGTTGACTCGGGCAACCTCCGGCTGCGCGGGATCGACTGTGACCCAGCAGCTGGGGCCGAAGAAGCCGACCGTCTCGTTCTTGCCGCAGTAGCGCTGCCAGTATTTGAGCAGGGCCCGTTCCCGGTCCCGGCGGCGCACGTTGCGGGCCGCGTCGGCGCCGCCGCGGACCAGCCCGTCGAACGCGACCAGCGCGCCCCGGTTCTGCCAGGTGACCGCCTCGCGCAGCAGCGGGTCGGCGGCCAGCTCGCTGAACCGCTGCGCGCCGGCGCGCAGCGCCTCCTCGAACTCCTTGGTGAACCGGTCCTCGCCGGCGCCGGTGGCCAGCAGCTCGTCGGCCGCCGCGGCGGCCCGGGGCGCGGTGAACAGGTCCAGCCCGTCGGCCGGGAACCCGGTGGTCCGCAGCATCGCGTCGCGCCACACCGACCAGCCGGTGTCGCCGAGCGGAACCCGGTGCGCGGCGCCGGCGGTCCCGCGACCGGCGGCGCGCACCGGGTCCGGACCCGCGTCCGGCGTGCCGGGGCGGGTGTCGATGGGCGCGGCGGTCAGGTCGGCCCGGATCAGCGCGGCCAGCTCGGTCAGCCGGTCGTGCAGGAAGAAGTGCCCGCCGTCCAGCTCGTGCAGGGTGAACCCGGCCGCGGTGTGCTCGGCCCAGGCGGCGCTCTGCTCGCGGCTGACCGCCCGGTCGGTGCGGCCGGCGAACACGACGATCGGCACCGGCAGCGGCTCGCCCGGCACGTGGCGGTAGTCGTCGACCCGGCCGAAGTCGGCGCGCAGCAGCGGCAGCAGCAGTTCCACCAGCTCGGGGTGGTCGAGCAGTTCGGCGGGGAGGCCGCCGCCCTCGCCGAGGCGGCGCAGCAGCTCGTCGTCGCCGGCCCGGGACAGGCCGTCGAACGGGCCGGGCGTGGCGACGTGCGGGGCACGGGCGCCGCCGACGTAGAGCCGCAGCGGCAGCGGGCGGCCGGTGCGGCGCAGCTCGCGGACCACGTCGAAGCCGAGCCGTCCGCCCATCGAGTGGCCGTAGATCGCGTACGGGCGGTCGGCGCGGGAGGCGATGGCGTCGGCCACCTCGGCGACGCTGAAGCGGGGGTCCTCGGTGATCCGGTTCTCCCGGCCGGGCAGTTGCACCGGCACCACGTCGACGTCCGCACCGAACTCGGCCGCCCAGCGCCGGAACGCGCTGGCGCCCGCTCCGGCGTAGGGCAGGCAGAACAACCGCACCGGCGCCTCGGGTCGGCTTCCGGCGGAGACGAACCAGTTCACCGCGGACCTCTCTGCACGGGGTCGATCCAGTGCCGGCGGCGCTGGAACGGGTAGGTGGGCAGTCCGGTGCGCCGGACCGTGCCCTCGGGGTGCAGCGCGTGCCAGTCGACGTCGCGCCCGGCGACCCACTCGGCGGCCGTCTCGCGCAGCGGGCCACCGTCACCGGCGATGCGGGCGCCGGAGTCCAGCAGCACGTCCAGCGCGGACAGCGCGGCCGGCAGGTCGGCGGCGACCACCGCCGCCCGGTGGGCGAACGTCCGCCGGCCCAGCGCCAGCGTGGCGGCCACGTCGGACAGTGCCGGGGCGGCCCCGGCGAGGTGGCCGCGCAGGCGGGCCAGCGCGGCCCGCAGCGCCGCCGGGGTACGCGCGGAGACGGGCAGCAGCCACGGTCCCTCGCCGGGCGGATCGGCCGGCTCGGCGGGCGGCGGCTGTTCCACCACGACGTGCGCGTTGGTGCCGCCCAGGCCGAACGCGCTCACCCCGGCGACCCGGCGCGCGTCGTCCGGCCAGTCCCGCGCCTTGGTGGGCACGTAGAACGGTCCGGCGGTCAGGTCGATCTCCGGGTGCGGGCGGGTGAAGTGCAGGTTCGGCGGGATCACCCCGTGCCGGACGGCCAGCACCGTCTTGATCAGCCCGGCGATGCCGGCGGCGGCGTCGAGGTGGCCGATGTTGGTCTTCACCGAGCCGAGCGCCGTGGACTCGGCGGGCGCGGCGCCCGCGTACACCTCGTGCAGCGCGGCCACCTCGATGGCGTCGCCAAGTGGCGTGCCGCTGCCGTGGCCCTCGACGAAGCGGACCTCGCCGGGCGCGACCTCGGCGGTGGCGAGCGCGTTCGCGACGGCGGCGGCCTGCCCGGCCGGGCCGGGCACGGCGAAGCCGGCCCGGTCCGGGCCGTCGTTGGTGACCGCCCAGCCGGGCAGGATCGCGTAGATGCGGTCGCCGTCGGCCTGCGCGTCGGCGAGCCGGCGCAACGCCACCACGCCCGCGCCGGAGCCGAAGCCGGAGCCGGCGGCGGCCTCGTCGAAGGCGCGGCACCGGCCGTCGGGCGAGGCGAGGCCGCCCGACCGGTGCCGGGGCCACATCACCGTGGACCCGCCGGCCAGCGCCAGGTCGCACTGGTAGTCGGCGAGGCTCTGCGCGGCCACGCACACCGCGACGAGCGAGCTGGAGCAGGCGCTCTGCACGGCCATCGCCGGGCCGGTCAGGCCGAGCCGGTAGGCCACCTGCCCGGGCAGGTGGTCGGTGAACTGGCGGCCGACGAGCCGGGCCTCCCAGTCGTCCGGGTCGACGTCGCCGACCACCGCCGGGTTGTCCATGAGGTGGAACAGGAAGTAGCGGTTGGCCGAGGTGGCGGCGTAGACGCCGACGAGTCCGGGGAAGCGCGCCGGGTCGTGACCGGCGTCCTCCAGCGCCTCCCAGGCGGTCTCCAGGAACAGCCGGTGCTGCGGGTCGGTACGGGCCGCCTCGTCGGCGCCGAAGCCGAAGAACTCGGCGTCGAAGTCGGCCACCCCGTCCAGGCGGCCGGTGGCGCGGACGTGCCGGGGGTCGGCGCGCAGGGCGGGGCCGACACCGAGCGCGGCCAGTTCCTCGTCGGTGTGGTCGTGCACCGAGTCGACGCCGGTGCACAGGTTCCACCAGAACGTGGCCACGTCGGGCGCGCCGGGGAACCGCCCGGCGACGCCGACCACGGCGATCTCGTCGCCGGTGTACTCGCGGGCGGCGCGCACCGGCGCGGCGGGCGCGGGCAGCACCGGGGCGCGGACCGCCTCGGGCGGGGCGTCCAGCAGCGCCGCCTGGGCGGCGACGCTCGGGTGGTCGAACAGGCGAAGCATCGGCAGGCGTACGCCGAACCGCTCGGCGAGGCGCTGCTGCACCTGACCCAGCAGCAGCGACTGCCCGCCCACGTCGAAGAAGCTGGCGGTGCGGGCGACCGCGTCGCGGCCCAGCACCGCGCACCAGATGTCGTGCACGGCGCGTTCGGTGTCGGTGGCCGGGGCCTCGCCGGCGGGCACCTCGGTGACCGGGTCGGGCAGCGCCCGCTCGTCGATCTTGCCGGTGACGGTGAGCGGGAACTCGTCGACCACCACCACCGCGCGGGGCACCGCGTAGCCGGGCAGCGCGGCGGTCAGCGCGGCGCGCAGCACCGCCGGGTCCGGGCGGGTTCCGGCCGGCCGGGCGTACGCGAGCAGTTCGCCGTCGCGGACGACGGCGCGGACGCCCGCGACGCCGGGCTGGGCGGACAGCACCGCCTCGATCTCGGTCAGCTCGACCCGGTGCCCGCGCACCTTGACCTGCCGGTCGAGCCGGCCGAGGCAGACCAGTTCCCCGCCGGGCAGCAGCCGGCCCAGGTCACCGGTGCGGTACGACCGCACCCCGTCGGCGTCGACGCCGAACCGGTCGCTGTCCTGGTTGAGGTAGCCGGGGGCGAGGTGGCGGCTGCGGACCACGATCTCGCCGGTGTCCGGGGCGAGGTCCAGCCGGTAGCCGGGGAACGCGACGCCCACCGGCAGCGGCCCGCGGGCGTCCGGGTCCACCTCGGACAGCGGCTGGACGTGCCGGGCGGCGAACGTCATCTCGGTGGCGCCATAGCCGTTGACGAGCACGCAGTCGGGGGCGAACCGGTCCCGGCCGCGGGCCGCGTCGGTCCAGGTGGCCTGCTCGCCGCCGAGCAGCACCGCCCGCACGGTGGGCAGGCGGCGCGAGCCGAGCGTGTCGAACAGGAAGCGGTAGACGGTGGGCGTGCAGTGCAGCACCGTGGCGCGGTGCCGGTCGAGCTGGTCGACGGCGTGCGCCAGCCCGTGGCGGCGCAGGTCGACCGGGACGACGGCGGCGCCGGTGAGCAGCGCCGGGTAGAGGTCGGGGATGGCGGCGTCGAAGCTGAACGACGCGAGCAGGCTGAGCCGGTCGTCCGGGCCGACGCCGAGCGCGGCGATCTGGTTGTCGACGACGTGGGCGAGGTTGCGGTGGGTCTGCCCGACCGCCTTGGGCACGCCGGTGGAGCCGGAGGTGAACAGCACGTACGCGAGCGCGTCCGGGTCGGCCGCGACCGGGTGCAGCGGGGCCGGCGGCACCTCGTCCAGCGCGACGACCGGGCGCTCGCCGGCCAGTGTGGACGCCAGGTCGCGGTGCTCGGCGGCGCAGGCCACGGCGGTGACGCCGGCGGCGTCGACCATGTGGCGCAGCCGGGCGACCGGGAAGCCCGGGTCCAGCGGCACGTACGCGCATCCGGTCGCGAGGGCGCCGAGAAGCGCCGCCACGGTCGGTGCACCGTGTGCGGTGAGCAGCGCGATCCGGTCTCCGGCGCGCAGGCCCGCGGCGGCGAACACGGCAGCGTGCCCGCCGGCCGCCCCGGCCAGCTCGGTGTAGGTGACCTCGTGGGTCTCACCGAGAAGTGCCGGACGTCCGCCGTGTACCGCCGAGATCGCGCCGAAACGATTGATGATCATCGTCTCTGCCATGTCAGGATGCGGGTTGCGCTCCACAGAGGGCAGGCAGGCAGCAATCGACGAATGTGATCATTGATCCCCCCCAGGACTTCACATTGGAAGCAGAATATGGCTCGATTCCTGCGCCGGAAGAGCGGCGATGAGGCTTGAGCCGAAGAGGGGACGGCACCTTGGAACCTCGGACGGAGGAATTCGTCCGATCATCCCTCTAGCGCGTAGACGATTTACAGCGTACGTGACGGGCGACAAGTTATTTTACGGTGAAAATACTTCCAGGCCGTCGAATCTTCGCCGCAGACGGCCTCGGTGCCGCAGCTCAACCCGCTCTCGGGGAGCCTGCTCAGACATCGTACGGCGGCCGTGGGATGGGGTCCACCATGGCGTCGAAGCCCTTCGGGAGCTGCGCGACGAGGTCGTGGAACTCCCCCACCGTCACCGTGTCGCGCAACGTGGCGAGCACCGCGACCGCGCCCACCTCGGCGACCGCCGGGTCCACCGCCGCGCGTTCGGCCACGCGGTACAGGAAGTCCACCGCGCCGCCGGTGGTGGCCGTGCCGCCGGGCTCCAGATAGCCGCCCACGTCGTCCGGCAACTGCGCGGCCAGGTCCGTCGCCTCGTCCGCGGTGATCCGGTCGGCGAGGGTCTGCAACACCGCACGCGAGACGGTCGCGGCCTCGTCGGTGGGCAACTCGGCCCGCCGCGCCACCGCCTCGACGAACAGGGGGAACCGCATCCCACCCCTCCCCTCGCCGCCGGTGGGCACCACGCCACGCGGTCGGCCCCGGCGGGTACCCGCCCCCGCTCCGGCCAAACGCCCCACCCACCGGGAGGCGGAAAAGCCGGAGGGCAGCCGGCCGGTCGCGTCGGTAGCATCCGCGCATGGGACCCGTCACCACCCACCCCGGCGCCTGCCCGCTGGACTGCCCGGACACCTGCGTCTGGCAGCTCACCGTCGACGACGGCCGGGCGGTCGCGTTGCGCGGCGACCGCGACCACCCGTTCACCCGGGGCGCGCTCTGCGGCAAGGTGAACCGCTACCTGGACGCGGTGAACGGCCCGGACCGGCTCACCACGCCCTGGGTCCGTACCGGCCCGAAGGGCGCGGGCCGGGTCGCGTACCGGCCGGCGAGCTGGGACGAGGCCGTCGACCGGGTGGCCACCGGGCTGCGCGCGAGCATCGAACGGGACGGCCCGGAGTCGGTGCTGCCCTACTACTTCGCCGGCACCATGGGACTGGTCCAGGGCTGGACCATGGGCCCCCGGCTCTTCGCCCACCTGGGCGCGTCCCGGCTGGACACCACCATCTGCACGGCGGCGGCGCGGGCCGCGCTGCGCTCGCTCTACGGCGCCTCGGTCGGCTTCGAGCCGGAGTCGATCGTCGAGGCGGGACTGATCGTGCTCTGGGGCGCCAACCCGCTCGTCACCAACCTGCACCTGTGGCCGTTCGTGCAGCAGGCCCGCGAGCGCGGCGCGTACGTGGTGACGATCGACCCGCTGCGTACCGACACGGCGGCCCGCAGCGACGAGCACGTCGCGCCGCTGCCGGGCACCGACGCGGCGCTCGCGCTCGGGCTGATGCGGCACGTCCGCGACGCCGGGGCGGCCGACGAGGCGTGGCTGGCCGCGCACACCACCGGCTGGCCGGAGCTGGCCGCCCGGCTCGATGACTGGCCGGTGGAGCGGGCCGCCGCCGAGTGCGGCCTGCCGGCCGGGACGGTACGCCGACTCGGCGACCGGATCGCCACCACCCGCCCGACGGCGGTACGCGTCGGCCTGGGCCTGCAACGGCACCACGGCGCCGGGCAGGCGATCCGGGCCATCTGCGCGCTGCCGCTGGTGACCGGCGACTTCCGGTACCCCGGCGGCGGGGCGCTGGTGACCACCAGCGGCCACCACCCGGTCGACAACGGCCCGGTGATCCGGCCGGCCGGCATGCCCGCCCCGGCGGCCCGGTCGCTGAACATGAGCCGGCTGGCCGCCGTGCTCACCGGGGAGGCGGACCCGCCGGTCACCTCGCTCGTGGTGTTCGACGCCAACCCGGTGGCGACCGCACCGGACCAGGCCCGGCTGCTGGCCGGGCTGCGCCGCGCCGACCTGTTCACCGTGGTGCTGGAGCAGCGCTGGACCGACACCTGCGACTACGCCGACGTGGTGCTCCCGGCGACCATGCAGCCCGAGCACCTGGACCTCCAGACGTCCTACGGGCACCACTACACGACGCTGAACCTGCCGGTGACCCGCGCGCCCGGCGAGGCGCTGCCGAACACCGAGATCTTCCGGCGGATCGCCGCCGCGCTCGGGATCGACCACCCGGCGTTCCGGGACAGCGACGAGGACCTGGCCCGGCAGTTGCTGGCCGGCGCCCCGATCACGTACGAGGAGCTGCGCGAGCGCACGTACGCCCGGCTCACCGGCGTGCCGGTGGGTTCAGCGCCGTACGCCGAGGGCGGCTTCCCCACGGCGGACGGGCGGGCCCGGCTGCACGACCCGGCGCTGGCCGCGCTCGGGGTGGACCCGCTGCCCGGGTACACGCCACCGGCCGAGGCGGCCGATCCGGAGCTGGCCCGCCGGTTCCCGCTGACGCTGCTCACCCCGGCCAACCGCTACCTGATGAACTCTACGTTCGCCTCGCTGCCGTGGCACACCCGCCGCGCCGGCCCGCCCCGGGTGCACCTGCACCCGGCCGACGCGGCGGCACGCGGGCTCGCCGACGGCGACGCGGTCCGCGTGCACAACGACCGGGGCGCGTTCCTCGCCGCGGTGGCCGTCGACGAGGCGGCCCGCCCGGGCCTGGCGTTCACGTACAAGGCGTACTGGGCGCGGCGCAGCCCCGGCGGGTCCACCGTCAACGCGGTCACCGGCGTCCGCGACACCGACCTGGGCGAGGCGCCGACGTTCCACGACTGCCGGGTGGAGGTCGAGCCGGTGCCGGCCGCGCTGCTGACCGCCGAGCCGCCCGCCGACGAGGTCGCCGAGCCCGTCGCGGCCGGGTGATTCGGGACCTCCGGCCCCCTCACCTGGTCTTTGCGCCCCTGCTCCGGCCCTGCTCCGCCGCCTAGCGTCGGAGGCGGACAACAGGGAGGTTCGCCATGCGTACGTGGCAGGTGCAGGACGTGATGACCAGGGACGTGGCGTCGGTACGGGAGGGCACGGCGTACCGGGAGATCGTCGACGTGCTGACCGGCCGGCACGTCACGGCGGCGCCGGTGGTGGACGAGACCCGCCGGGTGCTCGGCGTGGTCTCCGAGGCGGACCTGATGTACAAGGTGGAGTTCCTGGGCCGGCCCCGGGAGCGGCGGATCCTGCCCGACCGGCACCGCCGCGAGGCGCGGGCGAAGGCCGGCGCGACGCTCGCCGCCGACCTGATGACCGCTCCCCCGGTCACCGTCGCGCCGGATGCGACGATCGTCGAGGCGGCCCGGCTGATGGACGCGCGCGGCGTGAAGCGGCTGCCGGTGGTCGACGACCTCGGCCGGCTGGTCGGCATCGTCACCCGGGGTGACCTGCTCAAGGTTCACCTGCGCCCGGACGCCGGCATCCGGCGCGACGTGGTCGAGGAGGTGCTGTGGCGCAGCCTCGGCGTCCCCGGCGACGTGGTGGACGTGACTGTGGACCGGGGCGTGGTGACGCTCACCGGCCAGGTGGAACGCCGGTCCACCGCGCAGCTCGCGGTACGGCTGACCCGGCAGGTCAGCGGCGTGGTCGAGGTGGTCGACGCGCTCGGCTACGCGATCGACGACGCGCCGATGGCGGCGTTGCGCATCGGCGGCGGAACCCCGGCCGGCATCGCCTGAGACCCGGGCGGCGGTGGGCGCCGGGGTACCCGGCGTCCACCGGTGTCACTCCTGGGCGAGCGCGTCCAGCACCAGCGCGGCGGTCCAGCTGAACGCCGGTGAGCCGAGACCGGCGCCGGTGTCCGGGTGGAAGTACTCGTGGCAGCCGGCCCGGTCGACCAGGTCGAGCAGCGACTCGCGCAGCCCGGCGGCCAGGTCGGCGCGGCGGTGCGTCCGCAGGCCCTGCCAGAGCAGCCAGCCCGTGTTGATCCAGCTCGGGCCGCGCCAGTAGCGCAGCGGTTCGAAGTCCGGCGCGGTGCGGTCGTACGTGGGCAGTGGCCGGTCCATCCGGGCGGCCAGCCCGAAGCGCGGCGAGCACGCCTCGGCCAGCAGCGCGGCCACCTGCGCGGCGGGCAGTTCGGGCAGCGCGAGCGGCATCAACCCGAGCACGGTCCGGGCCGGCACGAGCCGGTCGGCGCGGACGTCGCGGGGGCGGAACGTGCCGGTGACCGGATCCCAGAGCCGGGTGACGAGCGCCTCGGTGATGCGGGCGCCCCGGTCGCGGTGCGGTCCCGGGTCGGCGCCGATGACTGTGGCGATGCGCGCGAGCGCGTACTCGGAGACGCCGAGTGCGGCGTTCACCAGCGGGCACTCCACCAGGAACGGGTGCCGCCCGAGCAGTCCCTCGTCCCGGTAGCGGCCGGCCCGGTAGCTCTCCACCAGCGCGACGTAGCGCGCGTAGTCCAGGTCGGTGGGGCGCTGCGAGGCGTCGGCGTGCGCGGTGTCGTGCCGGCGGTACGCGCGCATCACCGCCTCGTCGGCGGGCACCCCGGCCAGTGGCGCGTCCCAGGCGGGGCTGTTGTCCAGCCCGGACTCCCACGGGTGCACGATCGACGCCAGCCCGCCCCCGCCGGCGTCGCGCCGCCCGGTCAGGTAGCGCTGCTGCGCGACCAGCCTCGGGTAGAGCCGCCGCAGCGCGGCCACCGACGCCTCACCGGGCGCGCGGCGGTGCACCAGCCAGGCGGCCGGGGCGTGCACCGGCGGCTGGACGATCCCGGACGTGGCCCGGGCCGGCGCCCCGTCGGCGCGCGCCGAGTCCCAGAACTGCGGGCCGGGGAAGTACGGCCCGACGCGCGAGGCCGGGTTGAACACGATGTGCGGCACCCGCCCGTCGACCCACTGCGCGGCGAACAGCGTGCGCAGCTCCCGCCAGGCCCGGTCGGGACGGACGTGGGCCAGGCCGATCGCGATGAACGCCGAGTCCCAGCTCCACTGGTGCGGGTAGAGCGTGCGCGACGGCACGGTGTGGTCGTGTTCCCAGTTGGTGTCCAGGGTGGCCAGCGCGAGGCGGCGCAGCCGGGCGTGCCGGTCGGCGTCGGCGCGTAGCCCGGTGGTCAGCGTCATGCGGCGGCCCGCCGGGGACGGGCCTGGGCCAGCGCGGTGGCGGCCTGGCGCAGCGCGGCGACCGGCTCGCCGCGCAGCCGGCACTCCAGCGCCAGCCAGCCGGTGTAGCCGATCGCGTCGAGCGTGGCCAGCAGCGCACCCCAGTCCAGGTGCCCGGCGCCGGGCTGGTGCCGGTTGGAGTCGCTGACCTGCACGTGCCCGAGGTACGGCGCGGCGGCGCGCAGCGCGGCGTGCGGGTCGTCCTCCTCGATGTTCATGTGGTACGTGTCGGCGGCCACCCGCAGCGCCGGTGACCCGACCGCGCGGCACAGCTCGACCGCCTGGTCGAGCCGGTTGACCATGTGGTCCTCGTACCGGTTGAGCGGCTCCAGGAACACGGTGACCCCCTCGGCGCGGGCGTGCCCGGCCAGCTCGCCCAGGGCGTCGACGAGCACCCGCCGGTCGCCGTCGGCCGAGCGTGGTGGTTCGAACGGGGGCAGCCGGCGGGAGAACATGCCCCACGCGGCCGGCGTCATCGCGCCGGCGCCGCCCAGCTCGGCGATCACCGAGAGCTGGGAGCGCAGGTTGTCCACCGCGTCGCGGGAGCGGTCCGGGTCGAAGTCGCCGACGAAGTGGTCCATCTCGACGCAGACGGTCGGCATGACCACGCCGGCGGCGCGGGCGCGGCGCAGCTCCGGCAGCCGCCGGGCCAGCGCGAGATCACCGCGTCCGCGCAGCTCGATGCCCTGGTAGCCGAGGGCGACGGCGAGGGCGTACTTCCGGGTCAGGTCGGTGCCGGGAAGCAGTTGCTCCTGGCAGGCAAGCGGAATGTCCATCAGAACCTCAGCACCACTTGGAGGACGTCACCGTCACCGCGGTCGAGCAACGCCAGGGCGTCGGCCACCGCGCCCGCGTCGACGACGTGGCTCACCAGCGGCAGCGGGTCGACGCTGCCCTCGGCCACCAGGTCCATGAAGGTGTGTGCGATCCGCGTCCCGGACCACCGGCCGGCCGTGCCGGGTGCCGGATCCGGCCCGGAGACCTGGGCGGCCACGAGCTGGATCCGGTTGTGGTGGAACTCCTCGCCGAGTTCCAGCCCGTGGGCGTACCCCTGGTAGAAGCCGGCCGCGACGACGCGGCCGGCGTGCGCGGTGGCGCGGATCGCCTCGTGCAGCGCCGGGTACGACCCGGACAGCTCCAGGCAGACGTCGGCGCCCCGGCCGTCGGTGGCGGCCCGCAGCGCGGCGGCGGGCGACTCGGCGGCGACGTCGACCACCCGGCGGGCGCCGAGCCGGGTGGCGTGCGCGAGCCGGCCCGGCATCCGGTCGACGGCGACCACGCGGGCGCCGGAGAGCGCGGCCAGGCGCGTGCCGAGCAGCCCGATCACGCCCTGCCCGAAGACGCCCACCCAGTCGCCCAGGTGCAGGTCACCGGCGAGCACGGCGGTCAGCGCGATGGCGCCGGGCCGGGCGAACACGGCGGCGAGCGGGTCGAGGCCCGGTGGCAGCGGATGCGCCGCGGTCGCGGGGAGCACCGCTTCGGCGCGGTGCCCCCAGATACCCCAGACGAGCTGGCCGGGCCGCCGCCCGGCCACGTCTGGGGCGACCTCGACGATCTCGCCGACCTCCTCGTATCCGAAACCCACCACCGGGTACGCGGGCGTGGCCTGGCGGGGCACGAACATGCGGGCACCGGCGTCCCAGTCCTTGCGCAGGCGCGGGTTGCTGCCCCGGAAGAGCGTCAGTTCGGTGCCGGCGGAGATGCCCGAGTAGCGGGTGCGGACGCGGACCTGGCCCGGACCGAGCCGGTCCGTGGGGCAGGGCTCCAGGCGTACGTGCCGGGGCCCGGCCAGAGAGACAACCCAGTTGCTCATGGCGTCGCTCCGAGGGAAGTGCCGACCCCGATTCTAACCCAAAAAATGGGCATATCTGATTAGATTGATGAATCGATGGGTATTAGCGACAGGCCGTGCTCTTTCGAGAGGAGTGCCACCGATGTCATCACCCTCCACGCGGCGGCTCGCAATCAGCCTGATCCTGGCACTGGCCGGGACCGGCATGGCCGCATGCAGCGACGACGGGCAGAAATCCGACAGTTCCCAGATCACCGTCTGGAGCCTGGAAGACGTGGCGGACCGCGTCGCCGCCACCAAGGCGATCATCGCCGACTACACCGCCAAGACCGGCGTCAAGGTCAACCTGGTCACCGTCAACGAGGACCAGTTCCCGTCCCTGATCGCCTCCAGCGCCGCCGCCGGCGACCTGCCCGACGTGGTCGGCTCGGTCTCCCTGGCCGGGGTGCGCACGCTGTCCAGCAACGAACTGGTCGACGCCGACGCGAACGCCGCCGTCGTCGACCGGCTCGGCCGGGACACGTTCACGCCCCGCGCGCTGGAACTCACCGGCGACGGCGGCAAGCAGCTCGCCGTACCGAGCGACGGGTGGGGCCAGCTGCTCGTCTACCGCAAGGACCTGTTCGCCGCCGCCGGCCTGCCGGCGCCCGACACGTACGAGAAGATCGCCGCCGCGGCGGCCAAGCTGAACACCGGCGGCGTCGCCGGCATCACCGCGGCCACCTCCCCCGGCGACGTGTTCACCCAGCAGACGTTCGAGCACCTGGCGCTGGCGAACAACTGCCGGCTCACCGACGGCTCCGGCAAGGTCACGCTCGACTCCCCCGAGTGCGTCGAGGCGTTCCGCTTCTACGGCGACCTGATGCGCAACAACTCGGTCAAGGGCGCCCAGGACGTCGACACCACCCGGGCCACCTACTTCGCCGGCAAGGCGGCCATGCTGATCTGGTCACCGTTCATCCTGGACGAGCTGGCCGGGCTGCGCGCCGACGCCCGGCCGACCTGCCCGCAGTGCCAGTCCGACCCGGCCTGGCTCGCCAGGAACAGCGGCTTCGTCACCGCGATCAAGGGTCCGAACGGCACCGAACCGGCCCAGTACGGCGAGGTCAGCTCCTGGGCCGTGCTCGACGGCGCGGCCGACCCGGCGAAGTCGTTCGTGGAGTACATGCTCTCCGACGGCTACCCGCGCTGGTTCGGCATGTCCCCCGAGGGGCGTTTCCCGGTGCGCACCGGCACTCCGGAGGACAAGCAGAAGTTCCGGACCGCCTGGAACACCAGCCCGGCCGGGGTGGACACCAAGAAGCCGCTGTCGGAGGTCTACGGCGAGGACGTACTTGCCACGCTCCGGAAGAGTCCGGACACGTTCCAGCGCTGGGGCCTGACCGAGAACCAGGGCAAGCTGGTCGGCGCGATCCTCGGCGAGCTGCCCGTACCCAAGGCGCTCGCCGACGTCGTCGGCGGCAAGTCCGACGCCCGCGCCGCCGCCGAACGCGCCCGCAAGGACGTCGAGGCGATAGCCAAGGGCGTCAATTGACCACCACCGCGCCGGAGGCCGGCCGCTCCCCCGCACCGGAGCGACCCCGCCGACCCGGCCGACGCCCGCTGACCCTGCGCCGCCGCGAGTCCCGCGCCGGGCTCGCGCTGGTCACCCCGACCCTGCTCGTCGTAGTCGCGGTGATCGGCATACCCATCGTCTGGACGGTGGTGCTGGCCTTCCAGCGGGTACGCCTGGCGACACTGCGCAAGACCGGCCTGTTCGGCGAGCTGACCCTGGACAACATCGACCGGGTGCTGCACACGCCCGGGTTCGCCGACACGCTCTGGACCACTGTCCTCTACAGCGTCGGCGGCACCGCCGGCTCGATCGTGGTGGGCCTCGCGGCGGCGCTGGCCGTACGCGGGCCGTTCCGGGGCCGCACGCTGGTCCGCGCGTCGATGCTGCTGCCGTACGTGGCGCCGGTGGTCGCCATGACGTTCGTCTGGCAGGTGATGCTCGATCCGCAGCTCGGCATCGTCAACGACTGGGGGCGGCGCTTCCTCGGCTGGGATCAGCCGGTGCCGTTCCTGTCCCAGGAGTCCACCGCGCTGTGGACGGTGATCGCGTTCGAGGCGTGGCGCTACTTCCCGTTCGCGTTCCTGTTCCTGCTGGCCCGGCTCCAGGCGGTGCCCGGTGAGCTGGAGGAGGCCGCCCGGGTCGACGGGGCGACACCCACGCAGCGGTTCCGGCACATCCTGCTGCCGCAGCTCATGCCGGTGATCGCGCTGATCGGCGTGCTGCGGTTCATCATGACGTTCAACAAGTTCGACGACGTCTACCTGCTCACCGGCGGCGCGGCCGGCACCGAGGTGGTGAGCGTGCGGGTCTACCAGTTCCTCACCGCCCGTACCGACATCGGCGCGGCCGCCGCCCAGGCGGTCGTCCTGGCCGTCGTGCTGCTCGTGTTCGTGGCGATCTACCTGCGCTTCTTCGGCGCGCGACGGGAGGCGTGATGGACCGGGACCGGATCGAGACGGTCAGCCTGCGCTGGCTGCGCCGGCTGGTGATCGCCGGGTTCCTGGTGGTCACGCTGCTGCCGTTCTGGTACATGCTGGTGCTGTCGGTACGCCCGATCGAACGCCTGCTGCTGGAACCCGGCTCGCTCTGGGTGCCGTTCGGCGAGCTGACCGTCGCCACGTACGCCGAGGTGCTGAAGTCCGTCTCCGACGGCGGCCAGGGCTTCCTCACGTTCATCCGCAACAGCGGCCTGGTGGCGCTGGCCGCCACCGCGCTCACCCTGGTGATCGCCATTCCCGGCGCGTACGCGGTGTCCCGCCTGCGGTTCTTCGGCCGCCGGCAGGTCAGCGCGCTGTTCCTGGCGGTCTACCTGTTCCCGTCGATCGTCATCGCGATCCCGCTGTTCGTGGTCTTCACCCGGGCCGGGCTGCGCGGGTCGCTGACCGGGCTGGTGCTGGTCTACATCTCGCAGACGCTGCCGGTGTCGGTCTACATGCTGAAGAACTACTTCGAGACCATCCCGGTCAGCCTGGAGGAGTCCGCGGCGATCGACGGCGCCGGCCGCCTCGGCATCATCCGCCGGGTCAGCCTGCCACTGGCCGCGCCGTCGGTGATGGCTGTCGCGCTGTACGACTTCATGATCGCCTGGAACGAGTACCTGTTCGCGCTGCTGTTCCTGGTCGACCGGCCGGACCGGTGGACGGTGTCGCTGGGGCTGTCCCTGCTCGCCGACGGCGTGGAGGTGCCCAAGACCGTGCTGATGGCCGGCTCGGTCATCCTCACGCTGCCGATCGTGGTGCTGTTCTTCGCCGGGGAACGCCTGCTCACCGAGGGACTCACCAGCGGAGCCGAGAAGGGGTGAGGGTCCGTGCCAGGATGATCGGGTGCGAGCATCACGGGAGGACCGGACCGGTGCGCGGGCGGCCCGGCTGCTCACCGAGGCGCTCGCCCCGACCGTCCTGGTCACGGCGCTGCCGCTGATCGCCGCCGCCCGGGTCAGCCGCTCGCCCGGCCAGTTCCTGCTCTGGGGCGGCATCGCGCTGACGTTCTGCGCCGTCATCCCGATCGGCGTGCTCGTGCACGGCGTCCGCCGGGGACGGCTCACCGACCGGCACGTCGGCGACCGCACCCAGCGGGCCCGGCCGCTGTCGATCGGGCTGGCCTCGGTGGCGGCCGGGTTGCTGCTGCTGGCTGCGGTACGCGCACCCGCCGAACTGTTCGCCGTGATCGTGGTGGTCTTCGTGGTCGGCGCGGCCTGCGCGCTGGTGAACCACTGGTGGAAGCTGAGCATCCACGCCGCGGTTGCCGCCGCCACCGTCGCCGTGCTGGTCCCGCTGGCCGGCCCGGCCGCGAACGTCGGCTGGGCGCTCGTCGCGGCGGTCGGCTGGTCCCGGGTACGCCTGGGCGACCACACCTGGCCGCAGGTGCTGGCCGGTGTCGCGCTGGGCGGGCCGCTCGCCGCCGGCACGTTCCTGGCGCTCGCCTGACCCGCTGACGCAAGATCAGCTACGGTGGCCTCATGGGCAAGCCGACCCGCTGGGTGACCGACACGAAGCCCGGCCACTCGCAGTGGTACGTGGACCGCTTCCGTCAGCTCGCCGCCGAGGGCGCCGACCTGGCCGGTGAGGCGCGGCTGCTCGACGCGCTCGTACCGCCGGGCGCGCGCGTCCTGGACGCCGGCTGCGGCACCGGCCGGGTCGCCGCCGCGCTCGCCGCACGCGGGCACGACGTCGTGGGCGTGGACGCCGACCCGACGCTGGTCGAGGCGGCCCGCGCCGACCATCCCGGCCCCCGCTTCCTGGTCGCCGACCTGGCCGAGCTGGACCTGGCCGCCCAGGGCGAGGCCGAGCCGTTCGACGCCGCGGTGCTGGCCGGCAACGTGATGGTCTTCGTCGCCCCCGGCACCGAACGCGACGTGCTGGGCCGCGTCGCCGCGCACGTACGCCCGGACGGGATGGTGGTGGTCGGCTTCGGCACCGACCGCGGCTACCCGGTGGCCGACCTGGACGCCGACGCGGTCGCCGCCGGGCTACGCCCCGAGCACCGCTTCGCCACCTGGGACCTGCGGCCCTGGCGGGACGACGCCGACTTCGCGGTGACGGTGCTGCGCCGCCCCGCCGGCTGACCCTTCTCCTGCCGACCAGGGCTCACGCGGGCGCGGCGACAGTGCGTGCGGCCTCCGGGTCGAGCGGGCTGCCGGCCGGCAGCAGGTCCACCAGGCCCGCCGGCAACCGCGCCGGGCGCACGCCCGCGTACCCGAGCATGCCCGGCACGTCGGCGCCGGTCAGCGCGTACCGCCGGCCCAGGTCGGTGATCACGCAGATCGCGCCGCCGGTCGCGCCCGGCGCGGGCACCGCCTCCACCAGCGCGCCGCGTCCCGGCTCGACCACCACCTCGTCGGCGAGCCCGGCCCGGCCGCCCGGTGTGGGTGCGGCGGCGGACTGGTCCGGCGCGGTGACGCCGAGGCGGAGCTCGCGGACGCCGGTGTCGTCGCCGGCCCGCGCGCAGAGTGCTCCCTCCGCGGCGGCCAGCCGGGGCGGTACGGCGGGCGGAGCGGCCGGCCCGCCGGGCACCAGACCGGGCAGCTTCGGCAGCGCGGCGAACCGGCCGAGCGTGATCGGTTCCGGATCCCGCTGGCCGGTGCGGGCCAGCAGCAACGCGGCCTGCAACTCGGTGATCGCTGCCAGCCCGCCGCGCTGGGCCACCGCGTACTGCCGTCCGCCACCGGAGTTGCGCACCAGGTAGACGTCGCCCACGCTCGCGCCGGTGACCCGCTCGGACGGCTCGCCGAGGTCGGCCACCGGCGGCGGGGCCAGGTCGGCGCCGGCCGGGAGCGTGTTCAGCAGCGCAGCCGCCACCGGCACCGCCCGTTCCCGGGTGGCGGCGAGCGCGGCGAGCACCCGGTCGGTGTCGCGCAGCAGGTAGCGCCGGTCGTGCCAGAGCAGGTGCAGGCCGCCGTCCGGATGCCGGGCGAGCAGGCCCTGATCGCCGAGCGCCCGCCCGCCGGTGGCCTCCCGCCCGATCAGCAGCACCGAGCGGGCCTCGCCGCGCCCCGCCGCCGGCCGACCGGTCTCCGCGCGCCCGGCCTCGTCGCCCTCCACGGAACAGAGCGTCCAGGCGTCGCGGACGAGCCGGTTCGACGCGGGCAGCGAGTCCGGCGCGTCGGCGATGCCGAGCGGCAGGCCGCGCGGCACCCCGTCGATGGCGCGGCGGCCGACCAGCACCGTCTTCGGCCGTTCCGCTCCGATGATCAGCAGGGCGGAGGCGTAGTTGAGCACCGGGTGCAGCCTGTCGTCGCGGTAGACGAACCGCGCACCCGACTCCTTCTCCACGATCACCGCGCCGGTCTCGCGCCACGAGTCACCGCCGCCGGTGAACAGACCGTAGAGCGCGACGCCGCCGAGCGCGATCGCCGCGACCAGGACGCTCGCCAGACCCGCTCCGGCCAGCCGGCGGAACGGCGACTGCGGCGGGTCCGTCTCCCGCATGACGAGCGCGGCGACCGCCCGCTGGACGGTGAACTGGTACGAGTGCAGCTGGTCCTGCCGCGACGCCATCTGATCCCTTCCCGCCGGGATGGTCGGCGCACAGGATAAGCGCTCCGTCGATGCCCCGGCGACCCTGCGTGTCCCTGGCCGACCCTTCGTCGCCGCCCCGCTCCGCCAGTACGCCGAGGTGGCTGCATCCCACCGCCCCGGACCCCACCACCTCCCCGAGGTGGAGTCGATCAAGCCACGGGGTGAGCTCCCTCGGCGGGCCCCAGCGCGAGTACGCCGAAGTGGCTGCATCACACCGGCCCGGACCCGGCCACCTCCCCGAACTGGAGTCGATCAAGGCAGCCGGACCCATCAAGGGTGGAGTTGCATCGAGGCGCGCCGACCAGCACCCCACGCGGAATGGATACCCCCGGGGGTGTGTTACACATGCCGGAACCTGAAACCGACGGAGGTACTGATGGCCAGCGTGGCGTTGAGCACCACCGACTTCGCAGAGACCGTCAACCGGGACGGCATCGTCCTGGTCGACTTCTGGGCCGGCTGGTGCGGCCCCTGCCGGGCGTTCGCGCCGGTCTACGAGAAGTCCAGCGAGCAGCACCCGGACATCGTCTTCGGCAAGGTCGACACCGAGGCCGAGCCGGCCCTGGCGGCCGCGGCGCAGATCCGGTCGATCCCGACACTGATGGCGTTCCGGGACGGCGTGCTGGTGTTCGCCCAGCCGGGCGCCCTGCCGACGGCCGGGCTGGAGGAGCTGATCCGGGCCGTGCGTGACCTCGACATGGACGACGTCCGGGCCAAGACCGCCTGACGGGTGGCGACACGGGTACCCCCTGGGGTATCTTCGAGAGCAGGAGGTGGGACGTGAAGCTTCGACCTGAGATGACCGGCGACGCGCTGACCCGGCTCAAGCGGGCCCGGGGGCAGCTCAACGCCGTCATCGAGATGATGGAGAACGGCGAGGACTGCCGCGCCGCGTTGACCCAGCTCGCCGCGGTCTCCAAGGCCATCGACCGGGCCGGGTTCAAGATCATCGCCTCCGGCATGCGCTACTGCGACGCCGCCCGGCAGGCCGGCGAGGAGCCGGAGATGACCGAGGAGGAGCTGGAGAAGCTCTTCCTGTCACTGGCCTGACGGCGCCCGCCTGACCGGCTGAATCCCGCCCGGGTCGCGTGATCGCGACTCGGGTGGGTAAACACCTGCCTGGAGATCCCAGGCCGCAGACTGTCCCGCACATACCCCCGGGGGTATATAGGCAATGAGAGGAACCGGCATGACCCTCGACGTGTCCGTCATCGCGACCTCCTCGCTCGGCGACCGCAGCTACCTCGCCTCCGACGGCCGGGTGGCGATCGTGGTCGACCCGCAGCGCGACATCGACCGCATCCTGTACCTGGCCGGCGCCGAGGGCGTGCGCATCACCCACGTGGTCGAGACGCACATCCACAACGACTACGTCTCCGGCGGCCTGGAACTTGCCCGGATCACCGGCGCGCAGTACCTGGTGGCCGCCGCCGACACGGTCGAGTTCGACCGGACCCCGGTGTCCGACGGCGACACCGTGCCGGTGTCGGACACGATGCGGCTGCGGGTGATCGGCACCCCGGGCCACACCTTCCACCACCTGTCGTACGCGATCGACGAGGCCACCGACGGCGGCTGGACGCCGGCCGGTGTGTTCACCGGCGGCTCGCTGCTGTTCGGCACCACCGGCCGCACCGACCTGCTCGGCCAGCAGTACGCGCACGAGCTGGCGCACCACCAGCACGCCTCGGCGCGCAAGCTGGCCGACCTGCTGCCCGACGGCGCGCAGGTGTGGCCCACGCACGGCTTCGGCAGCTTCTGCTCGGCCAGCCAGGCCGACGCGCCCGAGTCGACCATCGGCCGGGAGAAGGAGGCCAACCCGGTGCTGCGGCTGGCCGCCGACCGGTTCGTCACCGAGACGCTGGCCGGGCTGGACGCCTACCCGGCGTACTACGCCCACATGGGCGTCGCCAACGCCGCCGGTCCCGCCCCGGTCGACCTCACGCCGGTGGCCCGCGCCGACGCCGACGAGCTGCGCCGTCGTATCGCCGCCGGCGAGTGGGTGGTCGACCTGCGCCACCGCAAGGCGTACGCGGCCTCGCACCTGGCCGGCACCGTCAGCCTCGGCCTGGACGGGCCGATGTCGACGTGGCTCGGCTGGCTGATCGACTGGGGCGTGCCGATCACGTTCCTGGCGCAGACCCCGGAGCAGGTCGCCGACGCCCAGCGGGAACTGGTCCGCATCGGCATCGACCGCCCGGCCGCCCAGGCCACCGGCGAGCCCGAGCAGTGGACCGCCGACCCGTCGCAGCTGCGTGAGCTGCCCGTGGCCGACTTCGACGCGCTCGCCGCCGCGCAGGCCGGGAACACCCCGGCCGGGCTGCCCGAGCCCCAGGTCGTCCTCGACGTGCGGATGACGAACGAGTGGAAGGCCGGGCACATCGACGGCGCGGTGCACGTGCCGCTGCCGGACGTGCCGAAGCGGCTCGCCGACATCCCCTCCGGGACGATCTGGGTGCACTGCGGCTCCGGCTACCGGGCCACCGCCGCCGCGTCCCTGCTCGCCAACGCCGGCCGTGACGTGGTGCTGATCGACGACTCGTACGGCCGGGCCGAGACGGCCGGCGTACGCATGGCGCCCACCGCCTGACCTCTCCCCCAGCGCCCGGCCGGCGTGTCCCCACGCCGGCCGGCGCTGGAACCTGCCCGAAAACACCCGCTGAAGGAGACCGAAGCATGACCACGACCACCCCCACCACCATCGACGCGGCGACCCTGCGCGAGCTGATCGCCGCCGGCCGTACGCCCCGGATGCTCGACGTGCGCACGCCCGGTGAGTTCGAGGCGGCGCACATCCCCGGCGCGTACAACGTGCCGCTGGACCTGCTCCGGGAGCACCGCGCGGAGCTGCGCGGCCACCTGGACGAGGACGTGGTGCTGATCTGCCGCTCCGGCGTCCGGGCGAGCCAGGCCGGTCAGGCGCTCGGCACCGTCGGGCTGCCCAACGTGAAGGTGCTCGACGGCGGCATGCTGGCCTGGCAGGCCACGAACGCCCCGGTCAACCAGGGCCGGCCGCGCTGGGACCTGGAGCGCCAGGTACGCCTCGTCGCCGGCTCGATCGTGCTCGCCGCGATTGTCGCGTCGGTGTTCGTCCCCGGCCTGAAGTGGGTCGCCGCGTTCATCGGCGCGGGCCTCACGTTCGCCGCGCTCACCAACACCTGCGCCATGGGCATGCTGCTGAGCAAGCTGCCGTACAACCGCGGCGCGAGCTGCGACCTGGACACGATCGTGGGGCAGTTGCGCGACGGGAGCCGCAGGTGACGACGCTGGCGCTGACGCTGGCCGGCGCGGTGCTGATCGGTGTGACGCTGGGCCTGCTCGGCGGCGGCGGGTCGATCCTCGCCGTGCCGCTGCTGGTCTACGTGGCCGATCTGCCCGCCAAGGAGGCGATCGCCACCTCGCTGCTCGTCGTCGGCGTGACCAGCGCCGTCGCCGTGCTGCCGCACGCCCGGGCGAACCGGGTCCGCTGGCGTACCGGGCTCGTCTTCGGCGTGGCCGGCATGACCGGCGCGTACGCGGGCGGCCGGCTGGCCGAGTTCGTCCCGGCGGGCGTCCTGCTCACCGGGTTCGCCCTGATGATGCTCGCCACCGCGGTCGCGATGCTCCGGGGCCGCCGGTCCGCCGAGGGCCGGCCGGCGCCGTGCGAGCTGCCGGTGCTGCGGGTGATCGTCGACGGTGTGGTGGTCGGCCTGGTCACCGGTCTGGTCGGCGCGGGCGGCGGCTTCCTGGTCGTACCCGCTCTGGCCCTGCTGGGCGGGCTGCCGATGCCGGTCGCGGTCGGCACCTCGCTGGTCGTCATCGCGATGAAGTCGTTCGCCGGTCTGGCCGGCTACCTGTCCAGCGTGCAGATCCACTGGGGTCTGGCCGCCGGGGTCACCGCCGCCGCCGTCGTCGGCAGCCTGCTCGGTGGCCGGCTCGCCGGGCGGATCCCGGCCGACCTGCTGCGCCGGGGGTTCGGCTGGTTCGTCGTGGTGATGGGCGTGTTCGTGCTCGCGCAGCAGTTGCCGCCGGTCTGGGGACTCGCCGTGGGAGCGCTTGCCGTGGCCGGTACGGTCACCTTGGCGGTGTGGGGCCGCCGAAGGAGGGAACACAGTGGACAGCAGCGCCTGGGACAGCCGGTACGCCGACACGCCCGGACTGGTGTGGAGCGCTGAGCCCAACCGTTTCGTGGTCGAGTCGGTCGCGGGGCTGACTCCCGGGTCAGCGTTGGACATCGCCGCCGGCGAGGGCCGCAACGCGGTCTGGCTGGCCGGTCAGGGCTGGCGGGTGAACGCGGTGGACTTCTCCGCGGTGGCCGTGGACCGAGGGCGGGAGATGGCGGCCGCGCGGGGCGTGACGGTCGACTGGCGGGTGGCGGACGTGACCGCGTACCGGCCGGTACCGAACAGCTACGACCTGGTGCTGATCAGCTACCTGCACCTGACCGCGCCGGAGTTCGCCGGGGTGCTCGCCGCGGCGAAGTCCGCGTTGCGCCCCGGCGGCACGCTCGTGGTGGTGGGCCACGATCTGGCCAACCTCTCCGGCGGCATCGGCGGCCCGCAGGACCCGGACGTGCTGCTCACGCCGGAGTCGGTGGTCGACGGGCTGGCCGGGCTGCGGGTGCAGCGGGCCGAGACGGCCCGCCGGCCGGTGCCGGCCACCGACGGCGGCACCGTCGACGCGCTGGACACCGTCGTGGTGGCCACCCGCCCCGCCGACTGACCGCCGTCCGCCGCCGTTCCGCCGGGCCGGTCCGGGACCGGCCGGTAGCATCCGGGGACGGATCGGCGGAGAGGACACCGGGTGGGCGCGCGTTTCGAGGAACTGGCCTGGCGTGAGACGCCGATCGGTGAGATCAGCCTGCGGCGGCGCCGTGACCCGGCGCTGGACGCCGAGGTGTACGAGGTGAAGCTCGACGACGAGTACCTCATGTCCAGCGCCTTCCCGGTCGCGGAGATCGAACTGGCGCGGCTCGGGCTGGCCCCGCTGACCGGGGACGCGCTGGACGTGGTGGTCGGCGGGCTCGGCCTCGGCTACACCGCGCGTACCGCGCTGGAGGATCCGCGGGTGCGGTCGCTGGTGGTGGTCGAGGCGATCGAGGACGTGATCGACTGGCACCGGCGGGATCTGCTGCCGTTCGCCGCCGGCCTGGCCACCGATCCGCGTACCCGGTTCGTCCGGGCGGACTTCTTCGCCGCGGTCGCCGGCGGCGGCCTCGACCCCGACGAGCCCGGGCGCCGCTTCCACGCGGTGCTGCTGGACGTGGACCACTCCCCCCGCCAGGTGCTGCACCCCAGCCACGCCCCGTTCTACACGGTCGACGGGCTGCGCCGGCTGGCCGCGCTGCTGCACCCGGAGGGCGTCTTCGCGCTGTGGTCGAACGACCCGCCCGACACGGCGTTCCAGCGCACGCTGACCGAGGTGTTCCCGACCTCGGTGGCGCACGTCGTCCGGTTCCCGAACCCGTTGCAGGGCCGGGAGGCGGCGAACACCGTGTACGTGGCCCGGCACTGACCCACCCGGCGGCGCATGGCCGCACGAGCAGCGGGAAAGCGCACGGCCCACCGTACGACGGGAGGCTGGGACATGCGCGCGTTGCTCTGGGTGGTCGGCGTGGTCGCCGGTGTGCTCATCCTGCTCGGGCTGCTGCTGGAGGCGGTCCGCTGGCTCGTCATCATCGGCGTGATCGCGCTCGCCGCGGTGATCATCTTCGCGATCGTGAAGGGCCGGCGGGTGGTGCAACAGCATTCGACCCGTCGACGCTGACCTGCGGAGAGTGTGACCCACCCGGCAACCTACGTAAGCGTAGGTTACCGGGCGGTCAAGTTAGGCTGGGGGCGTCAACCGCGCGACGAGGAGTAACGGCGATGGACGCGACCGCCCAGCGACCCTGGACCCGTAGCTACGCACCCGGCGTGCCGGCCGAGATCGCCGAGCCGGACGGCTCACTCGTCGACCTGCTCACCGAGGCGGCCGGGCGGTTCGGTCCCCGGGTCGCGCTCGACTTCTACGGCGCCACCACCACGTTCACCGAGCTGGCCGACCAGGTGGCCCGCGCCGCCGAGGCGCTGCGCCGGCTCGGCGTCGGCCCGGGTGACCGGGTGGCTCTGGTGCTGCCGAACTGCCCGCAGCACGTGGTCGCGTTCTACGCCGTGCTGCGCCTCGGCGCGGTGGTCGTCGAGCACAACCCGCTCTACACCGCCGACGAGCTGGACCGGCAGCTCACCGACCACGGTGCGACGGTCGCGATCGCGTGGGACAAGGTCGCGCCGCTGGTGGCGGGACGCGGCGCCGTGCGTACCGTGGTGGCGGTCGACCTGACCGCGGCGCTGCCGCGGCTCAAGCGGTGGGCGCTGCGGGTGCCGCTGCCGAAGGTCCGCGCCGCCCGCGCCGCGATGACCGCCCCCGCGCCCGGCGCGCTGGCCTGGTCGGACCTGGTCGCCGCCGCCGGGCCGCTACCCGCCGGCCATCCCGCGCCGGAGGCCGGGGACGTGGCGCTGCTCCAGTACACCGGTGGCACCACCGGCGAGCCCAAGGGCGCGGTGCTGACCCACCGCAACCTGCGCGCCAACGCCGCGCAGGGCCGGGCCTGGGTGCCGGGCCTGCGCGACGGCGCGGAGACGGTGTACGCGGTGCTGCCGCTGTTCCACGCCTACGGGCTGACGCTCTGCCTCACCTTCGCCGTGAGCATCGGGGCCACGCTGGTGCTGTTCCCCCGCTTCGACGCCGACCAGGTGCTCGACGCGGTCCGCCGCCGCCCGCCGACGTTCCTGCCGGCGGTGCCGCCGGTCTACGCGAAGCTGGCCACCGTCGCCCGCGAACGCGGCGTCGACCTCACCTCCATCCGGTACGCGCTGTCCGGCGCGATGTCGCTGCCACCGGCCACTGTGGAGCTGTGGGAGCAGGTGACCGGCGGCCTGCTGGTCGAGGGGTACGGGATGACCGAGACGTCCCCGATCACAGTGGGCAACCCGGTCGCGCCGACCCGCCGCCCCGGCACCGTGGGCGTGCCGTTCCCCTCCACCGACGTGCGCATCGTCGACCCGGAGGACCCGAGCCGCGACCGCGCGCCCGGCGAGGCCGGCGAGCTGCTGGTCCGCGGCCCGCAGGTGTTCTCCGGCTACTGGCACCGGCCCGAGGAGACCGCCAAGGTGCTGCTGCCGGGCGGCTGGATGCGTACCGGCGACATCGTCACCATGGACGCCGACGGCTTCGTGACAGTGGTCGACCGGATCAAGGAGCTGATCATCACCGGCGGCTTCAACGTCTACCCGTCCGAGGTGGAGGAGGCGCTGCGCCGCGTCCCCGGCGTACGCGAGGCCGCCGCCGTGGGGATGCCCACCGACGACGGTGAGGAGGTCGTCGCCGCGGTGGTGGTCGACCCGGCGGTGGCCGGCACGCCGGAGGCGATCCGGACCTCGTGCCGCACGCACCTGGCCGGATACAAGGTGCCGCGCCGGGTCGTGATCGTCGACGAGCTGCCGTACTCCCAGATCGGCAAGATCCTGCGCCGCGAGGTCCGCGAACGGCTGCTCGCCGCCCGCTGACGGCACCCGGCGCCACGCCGGCCCACGCGCTGCGCCGGACGTGTCGGTGCGCCGGACGTGTCGGTGCCGGCGCCTACGCTGTGGCGATGGTCGACAGACGTCAGGTCATGGCCTTCCGCGTGCGCGCCCAGCAGCTCGACCGGGCCGAGGGCTCGCTGGCCGACACCGCCGTGCTCGACATCGGCGTGCAGGACACCGGCCCCGACGGCGGCCGGTGGGCGCTCGCCGCGCGCGGTGTCGACGTGGCTCCGCTGACCGGCGACGACCTGGTCCTGCTCTGGACCGTACGCGGCGCCCCGCACCTCTACCGCCGTGCCGACGTGGGCGCGGTGGCCGCCGCGGTCGAGCCGTTCTCCGACGCCGACGCGGGCAAGCGCATCTACGACGCGGCGAAGCCGTTGAAGGCGGCCCGCATCGGCATCGTCGCCGCGCTCGACGAGGTGGCCGCGCGGATGCGGGAGATCGTCCGCACGCCGACGGTCAAGGGTGAGGTCTCCGGGCGGCTCGCCGAGGTGATGCCGGAGCCCTACCTGCGGTTCTGCCGGCCGTGCGACGCGACCCACCTCTACGAGATGCCGTTCCGGCTGGCCGCCGTGCGCGCCGGCTTGGAGCTGCGGCTCGACACGTCGCCGCCGATCCTGGAACGCATCCCCCGATTCCGTCCGGCCGACGCTCCCGGCGACCGGTTCGACCTCGTCCGCGCCTACCTGCGGCTGCTCGGCCCGGCCACCCCGAAGCACGTGGCCGACTACCTCGACGCCCCGGTCCAGGAGGTCAAGGCCCGCTGGCCGCGCGACACGGTCGAGGTGAGCGTCGACGGCGAGACGCGCTGGCTGCTCGCCGCCGACGAGGCCGCGCTGGCGTCGGCCGAGACCACGACGACGCGCCTGCTCGGCCCGTTCGACCTGTTCCTCCAGGCGAAGGACCGGGCGACGCTGGTGCCGGACGCGACCCGCGTCAAGGAGCTGTGGCCGGTACTGGGCCGCCCCGGCGCGGTGCTGGCCGACGGGGAGCTGGCCGGCACGTGGCGGCCCCGCAAGTCCGGCCGGACCTTCACCGTCGCCGTTCAGCAGTGGCGCAAGCTCACCGGCAGCGCACGCGACGCGGTGGTGGCGGAGGCCGAGCGCCTCGCCGCGTACCGGGGCGTGCCGCTGGCCGGCGTCGACTTCGCCGGCTGACCGTCTACGGTGTCCGGCCGATCGCCGTCCAGGCCGAGGCGCTGACCTCCACCGGCCACCGCTCGCCGAGCAGCGACGCGCACCGGTCGCGCAACGCGGCACGCCCCGCCGCGTCGAGCCGCTGGACGTGGTCCCCGGCCGGGCCCACCCCGAGCGTGTACGGCTCCCACCACTGGTCGAAGCTCGCGAAGCTCACCTCGACGGTGAGCATGGACGACCGCACGTCCCGCAGGCCGGCGGCGGCGAACAGGTCGGCGAGGTCGCCCTCCCGCGCCCCGGCGAGCCCCGACTCGTCGTGCGCGTCCGGGTCGAGCGACCGGACCGCCTGCCAGAACACGGTCAGCGGCCCACGCCCACCGGCGTGGTCCCACACACAGGCCGCCACCACGCCGCCGGGACGGGTCACGCGGGCCATCTCCCGCAGGCCGGCGACCGGGTCCGTCATGAAGTGCACGACGAGCTGGGCGAGGGTGACGTCGAAGCCGCCGTCGGGGAACGGCAGCAGCTCCGCCGACGCCCGCCGGATGTCGACCTGGGGCAGCCGTTCCCGGGCCGCCGCGACGAACGGCGCCGACGGGTCCACAGCCGACACCGCGGCGGGCCCCAGCCGGGCGGCCAGCTCCGCCGTCAGTGCTCCGGTGCCGCAGCCGACATCGAGCGCCCGCAGCCCCGGCACGACGCCCGCCACGTCGGCGAAGCGCACCGCCAGCGGCTCGGCGAAGCGGCCCATGAAGCGGCCGTACGCGTCCGCGCCGACATCGAATCCCACCGCGCCAGGCTAGCCGCCCACTGGCACGATCACCGTCATGATTGTCTGGATCAACGGTGCGTTCGGTGTCGGCAAGACGACCACCGCGCGGCTGCTCACGAGCGCGCTGCCGGACGCGCGGCTGTTCGACCCGGAGTTCCTCGGCTCGATGCTCACCGCGTTCGTCACCTCCCCCACCGGCGACTTCCAGGACCTGCCGCTGTGGCGTCACCTCGTCGTGCAGACGGTCACCGGGCTGGACCGGCACCACGCGGGCGTCTGGATCGTGCCGATGAGCCTGCTCGACCCGGCGCACCGCGCGGAGATCCTCGGCGGCATCCGCGCCGCAGGCGTCGACGTCCGGGAGGTCGTGCTCACGCTCCCCGAGGACCGGTTGCGGGCCCGCATCGACGCCGACCAGGTCGAGGTCGGCGCGCGCGCCTGGCGGCACGACCACGTCGTCCGGGCGCTCGCCACGTTCGCGTCGGTGACCGACGCCCGTCGGATCGACGCCTCCGCCCCGCCCGAGCAGGTGGCCGACGCCGTCGCCGCGCACGTGCGCGCCGAAACTCGCTGTCAGGCTTCCGGGCACGGTGGTAGACAGCCGGGGTGACCGAACCCCTGACGTTTACCGATCGGCTGCGGCTGATCGACGACCGGGCGGCCGCGTTCCGGGACGCGGTCGCCGCCGCGCCGGACCTCGACGCGCCGGTGCCGACCTGCCCCGAATGGACGCTGTTCGACCTGGCCCGGCACATCGGCGAGGGACGCCGCTCGTGGGCGGCCACCGTCGCGGCCGGACCGGAGGCGTCCGGACGGGCCGCGCCGGACGGGCCGGGCGCGCCCCGGGAGCGCACGGCGCTGCGGGACTGGCTGGCCGAGTCCACCGAGCGGTTGCTGGTCGCGCTGCGCGACGCCGGACCCGATCGGGGTTGCTGGACGTGGTGGGACACGTCGCAGTCGCCGCAGAACTGCGGCGCCGTCGCCCGGCACCAGCTCCAGGAGATCGCGGTGCACACCTACGACGCGCAGCTCACCGTGGGCGCGCCGCAGCCGGTGCCGGTCGAGGTGGCCCTCGACGGCGTGGAGGACTTCCTGTCCACCTGCTGCGCGACCACGGTGCCGTGGCCGTACGAGCCTGCCGTCCTCGACTACCACGTCACCGAGGGCGGATGGTGGCGCGTGCGGCTCTCCCCCGACGGCGTACGGGTCACCCGCCTGCCCGCCGGAGCCGATGCGGGCCCGGCCGACACCGCCGCCAGTTCCAGCGCCGGTGATCTGGTCCTAGCCTTCTACGGCCGGATACCGCTGGACGCGCTCAGCATCGAGGGCGACCGGCGGGTACTCGACCGGATCGCGGCGTGGGACCCGGACGCGTAGGGACGACGGCCTGATCGTGGGAGGATGGCCGGCATGCCGGGTCGTGCGTTGAGCTTCGGAGCGGCCGCGCAGGCGTACGAGCGGTTCCGGCCCGGCTATCCCGAGGAACTGGCCGACCTGGTGCTGGCGTACGCGGGCCGCCCCGTCCGGACCGCCCTGGAGATCGGCGCCGGGACCGGCAAGGCCACCCGGCTGTTCGCCCGGCGCGGCATCGCGGTCACCGCCACCGACCCGGACGCCGCGATGCTCGCCGAGCTGCGCCGGCACGTGCCTGCGGACGTCCGGGTCCGGCAGGCCGCGCTCGAGCAGTTGCGCGCCGGCGAGCGGCACGACCTGGTGTACGCGGCGGCGGCGCTGCACTGGACGGACCCGGACCGGCGGTGGGAGCGGATCGCCGGGCTGCTCGCGCCCGGTGGCGTGTTCGCCTCGTTCGGCGGCCCGCTGCGGCCGGCCGACCCGGCCGTGCGCGACGCGGTGGCCGCGGCCCGGTCCGAGTTCGTCGCCGACGACGAGATCCCGTCGCCGGACGGGACGCCGCCGTCGGCCGGCATGCAGTGGCCCGGCACCGAGCTGCGCGCGTCCGAGTGGTTCGCCGACGTGCGCCAGTCGGAGATCGAGCGGCGGGTCACGATCAGCGCCGACGACTACGTCGGTCTCCTGTCGACCGTCTCGGCCTATCTCGAACTGCCGCCGCACGTACGTGAGCAGGTGTTCCGCCGCGTCCGGGACGTCCTGCCCCGCATGGTCGAGGTAACCGCCGACGTCACGGTCCACCTGGCGCGGCGGACGTCGCAGCCCTGATCACCCGGGCCAGGCGGGCCGCCAGACCGGCCCGGGCAGCGCCGGCAGGCCCGCGAAGTGGCGGATCACCGGCCGCAGCCCCGGGTGCGGGCTGGTCCGGGGCAGCATGAGGTTGATCGGGTACGCGAGCACCGGACCCGCGATCGGGATGCGGCGCAGGTCGTGGCCGGCGGGCCAGAGGTAGCGGTCCCGGGTGCCGACGAGCGTCGCCACGTCCGCCGAGTCCGCGAGCGTGTCGAGGAGCACCTCGGTGCCGAAGTTCGGCCCGGTCGCGTCCACCCACAGGTCGAAGGCGTCGGCGAGCTGCTCGTAGAACTCGCCCCACTCGCTGCCCGGCACGATGCCCGGCACGCGGAGCCGGTGTCCGCGCAGCTGGGAGGGCGTGAGCGTGCGCGCGGACGCGAGCGGATGCCGGGGCCCGGCGAGCAGTTGCAGCGGCGAGTCGAAGGCGCGGACCATCCGTACCTCGGGCGGCAGCGCGCCCGCGTCGGTGACGGTGCGGAACGCGGCGTCCACGTCGCCGGCCCGGACCGCGGCGGCGACCTGCCGGGGGTCGTCGACCCGCAGCGTCACCACGTCCAGGTCGACGCCCGGGTGCGAGCGCCAGTAGTCGTGCAGCAGGACGGCCTGCGCGCTGCGCAGGCCGAGCACGTCGATGCGCGGCGCCCGCGCGCCGGGCCGGACCGCGGCGACCGCGCGGTCCGCGCCCACGACGACGCCCCGGGCGTGCGGGAGGAACGCCCGGCCGTCGCCTGTCAGCTCGACCCCCCGGGGTGTACGGGTGAACAGGCGCACTCCCAGCTCCCGCTCCAGCGCGGCGATCCGCTTCGACACGGCCTGCTGGGTGACGCCCAGTTCGTCGGCGGCGTGCCGGAACTGCCCGAGTTCGGCCGCCCGCACGAACGACCGCACCGCCTCGCTGTCCACCGGCCCACAGTAGGCGGGTCCAGCCGATGGTTGTGGCGCGCCGGGCGGCGGTTGTTTGCTGCGGCACCCGCGTGGCCGGTCTGATGCGCGGGGCATCGGTGACGGGGGCGGGCGTGCGGAGACGGGGATCGGATTTCGGGTGGCTGTGGTCGGCCTACGCGGTGAGCACGTACGGCACCTGGCTGGCGTTCGGCGCGTTTCCGCTGATCGCGGTGCGGGTGCTGGATTCGTCGGCGTTCGCGGTGTCGCTCCTGGAGGCGGCCGGGCTCGCCGTGGCGGCGGTGCTGGCGGTCCCGCTGGGCCCGTGGGTGGCCCACCGGCCCAAGCTGCCGGTGATGGTCGCGACGGATCTGGTCCGGTTCGCGGCGCTGGCGAGCGTGCCGGCCGCGTACGCGCTCGGGGTGTTGTCCTACGGCCAGTTGCTCGTCGTCGCGGTGGTCTGCGGGACGGCCGGCATCACGTTCACCGCCGCGTCCGGGGCGTACCTGAAGAGCCTGGTCCGCGGTGACGGGCTGCTGGCGGCGAACGGGCGGTTCGAGGCGACGAGCTGGGCCGCGACGGCGGCCGGGCCGCCGCTCGGGGGCGCGCTCGTCGGGTTGCTCGGCCCGGTCGTCACCATCACCGGCGACGCCGTGAGCCACCTGCTGTCGGCGCTCGCGGTACGGCGGATCCGGGCCGGCGACACGGCGGCGCCCCGCGTCCCGGCGGGCGGCTCGCGGGCCGCCGGCCTGGGCGCGGGCTGGCGGTTCGTGCGCCGCGACCCGGTGCTGTGGCGGCTGTTCCTCAACTCGGTGCTGGTCGGCGGCCTGATCATGGCGACCGCGCCGTTGCTGGCGGTGCTCCTGCTGGGTGAGTACCGCGTGGCGGCCTGGCAGTACGGGCTGGTCTTCGGCGTCTCCGCGCTCGGCGGCGTGCTCGGCGCACGCCTGAGCCCGCGCCTCGTGCGGCGGTACGGGCGGCAGCGGGTGATGACGGTGTCCGGCTGGCTGCGGTCGATCGTTCCGCTCGGTCTCGCGTTCACCCACCCGGGGACCACCGGCCTGCTGACCGTGATCGCCGTCGAGTCGGTGCTCATCACGTGCATGGGCGTGTTCAACCCGATCTACGCGACCGAGCGCCTGCGCCGGACCCCGCAGGGGCACACCGCGCAGGTCCTGACCGCGTGGAGCGTCACCGGCCGGCTCACCCAGGCCGCGTTGATGACCGTGTGGGGCGTCCTCGCCACCGTCGTCGGCCCGCTCGCCGCGATCACCGTGTCCGGGGTGCTGCTGCTCGCCACGCCGCTGCTGCTGCCGACGCGCCGGCACACACGCGACCCGGAGCCCGCACGCCCGGCCGCTGCGGTCTCCTGAACCCGGCGGCCGGACGGTCAGGCCGACAGGTAGGCGGTCAGCCGGTCGGCGAGCGGGCCGGGACGACTGAGCGCCACCGAATGGCCGCCGTCGATCTCGTCCGGAACCACGCCGAGCCGGTCGGCGGCCACCCGGCGTTGGAAGTCGGCGGGGAAGAACTGGTCGTCGCGGCCGATGAGCACCCTCGTCGGCACGGCCGGCCAGGTGGCCAGCGGCCACGGCTCGTCCCACTCCGCGCTGACCTGCTCCCGGCCGTGCGACGGCGCCTCGGCGACGATCCCGGCCGGCACGCCGTTGTAGAACTGCTGCTCCTCGCTGACTCCTTCCGGCTCGCGGTAGCCGGTGTTGCCCCACCACTCCCCCGGCTTCTCACCGGGCCGCGGGATCATCGGGGTGAGCAGGACCAGCAGCCGCACCGGCAGCCGGTCGGCGATCAGCGGTGCGGTGAACGCGCCGTACGAGTGCCCGACCACCACGAGGTCGTCGCGGTCGCCGGCGGCGTCGACCACCGTCCGGCGGAACTCGGCGAATCCCGCCGAACGGTCCCCGATCGGCAGCTCCGGCACCACCGTGTCGTGACCCCGGGCGGCCAGCTCGGGGACCAGCAGATGCCAGTCCCACGCGCTGCCCCCGCCACCGTGGATGAGCACGAACGTCGTCATCCCCGGACCCTCCCACACCGGTACGACATGTCGTGGCCGTCAGTGCGGATACGCCCGCGGGACCCGGGTGGCCCGCAGCTCGTCGCGGAACGCCTCGATGCGGGTGACGACCTGACGCCGCCCGATCGTGTTCTCGATCCGGTCGAGGTAGAGGCAGCGGGCGGCGAGCCGGGGCAGGTCGACGGAGAAGTAGATCGCCATGAGGGGGTTCACGAACAGGTCGCCGTGGCCGGTGCGCCGGCTGAACCGTACGTCTCCGCACGCGCCGGTGGCGGCGGCGATCTGCCCCTGGACGATGCTGGGCCGGTGCGGGGTGGCGGCCTGGGCCTGCGCGACCGCCTCCCGGTAGAGCACCGCCTCCCGGCTGGAGCCCGGAATGGACAGCGCACCGAGGTAGCCGCCCTCCCGGTCGAGCGCGGCCAGGTTCTCCAGCACCTCGACGTGGTTGACGCCGTCGTGCGCATCGATGCCGAACCCGAGGCTGCTCACCAACCGGATCGGCACGTCCAGCCCGGCCACGGCGGCCAGGCTGGTGATGTCCTCCACCGGGGTGCCCAGGCCGCTCTCGTCGCCGCGCAGCAGGATGTCGGTGCCGCCGTCGACGAGCACGATCGCGTCGAGGTCGAGCCGGTCGACCAGGTGCCGGTACGCCTCGCGCAGCGGCTGCACGCCCAGCGGCGGGAAGGCGTACACGGTCGGCGGCAGGTCCCGGCCCGCCAGCCAGCGGGCCAGGTGCGCCTCCGGGAAGTACCAGTCGGGGCTGAGGGTGTCCGGCCGGATCGCCGCGACGTGCTCGTCCACCCACACCTGCCGGCCGAGCAGTTCCAGCTCCGAGAAGGAGAAGCTGGCCAGGTGCACCCGCTTGCCGGCCTGCCACAGTGCCAGCGCCAGCGGCAGGCCGGCGTACACGTCGAAGCCGCCACCGGCGCCGGCGATCAGGACGTCGCGTGCCGGGGCCAGGGCGGCGAACAACGGCGGAACGGCCAACGTGTACGCGGCGGCGTCGGTCACCAGATGATGATCTCCGGTCGCATGGCGGACCGCTGCCCCGCGGCCGCCCGGTCGAGGCGCGGCCCGGGGCCGGGACCCGCTCGTTCAGACCGGGCGGCCGAAGGTGACCGCCTCCCGGACGAGCCGTGGCGCCTTCTCCGCCAGTTGCGCGTCCGGTCGCGCGCCGAGCGCGTCGTTCACTGTGGAGAAGGCCAGCCGGAACGCGATGAGCGTGGTCGCCTCGAAGATCTCCCGGTCGCTCAGGCCGGCGTCGCGCAGGCGCTGCGTGTCGGCCTCGATGGTGGCGTTCGGGTCCGTCACGACCCGGCGGGACCAGTCGGCGAGCGCCGTCTCCCGCTCGGACAGGTCCGCCTCGTTGCCGCGCAGCACCGCCGCGGCGGTCGTCTCGTCGCTCATCCCGGCCAGCCGCGCGCCCCAGGCCAGCGCGCAGTACGAGTCGCCCCGGGCGGCGGCCGTGGCGGCGACCAGCACCGCGACCTCCCGCGAGGACAGCGTGGACTCGGACAGCAACTCGGTGCGCGTGTTCTGGAACGACATCAACACGTCCGGGCGCCAGCACCAGACGCGGGTGAGGTTGTTGACGTAGCCGTCGGCGGCGAGGTCGTCCTCGTACGCGGCTTTCGCCGCCGGGCTCTGCGGCGGTTCGGGGAGGAAGGCGGGATTCATGCGGGCAGTCTGCGCCACCCGGGCGCCCCCCACTGGCTGATCAACGACAGTACGATCCGCTGATGATCCGGGCGGTCTTCTTCGACGTGGGCGGGACGATCCTCGACGAGACCCGCGAGTTCGCGACCTGGGCGGACTGGCTGGGCGTTCCACGGCACACGTTCTCCGCCGTCTTCGGCGCGGTGATCGCCCGTGGCCTGGACTACCAGGAGGTGTTCCGGGCCTTCCGGCCCGGCTTCGATCTCACCGCCGAACTCGCGCGCCGGGTCGCGGCCGGCGACCCGGAGTCGTTCGGCGCCGACGATCTCTACCCGGACGCGCGGGCGTGCCTGGCCGCCCTGCGGGAGCAGGGACTGCGCGTCGGCCTGGCCGGCAACCAGCCGGAGCACGCCGAGGCGACGCTGCGGGCGCTGGACCTGCCGGTGGACGTGATCGGCACGTCGGCGGCCTGGGGCGTGGCGAAACCGGCGCCGGAGTTCTTCGCCCGGGTCGTCCGCGAGGGCGGCGGCGACGCGTCGGCGATCCTGTACGTCGGTGACCGGCCGGACAACGACGCCGCCCCGGCGATGGCCGCCGGCATGGCGGCGTGCCTGATCCGGCGTGGCCCGTGGGGCCACATCCTCGACATGCCGGACGTGGCCGGCCGGTGCCTGTTCCGCATCGACTCGCTGGACGAGCTGCCGGACCTGGTCGCGCGGCACAACGGCGCGGGCGGCTAGCTAGCCGAACACGGAGACCCGGGTGCGGTGGTGGCGCGGCGCCTCGATCTCGTCGACCACCGCGACCGCCAGATCGGCGTACGACAGGTGCGCCGACTCCGGGGCCTGCTCGCCGCCGAGCCGGTACCGGCCGGTGCGAGCGCCGTCCACGTCCAGCGCGGCGGGCGGGGTGAGCACGAGCCAGTCGACTGTGGTCTCCGCCGCGTGGAGCCGGTCCAGGCCGGCGGCGTGGCTGAGCGCGAACGGCCGCAGCGCGGCGGGCAGAACGGCCGGGTCGTCGTAGAGGGGCCGGCCGTGCGCGTCGGTGAGCGTGGCGAACAGGCCGATCGCCACGAGCCGCGGCACACCTGAGCGGGCCAGGCCGTGCAGGAGCGCGTCGGCCGCCCGGACAAAGAACTCCGGATCGGGGCCGGCCGCGGCGAGCGCCTCCGGCCCGGAGGCCGGGCTGACCGCGTGGACGACGGCGTCGTGCCCGTACCCGATCGAGGCGACCGCCTCCGGGTCGGTGATGTCGCCGCGTACCGCCGCGGTGAGGTCGGGATGGCGGGCGGGGTCGCGGACGACGGCTGTGACGCGGTGGCCGCGGCGGTGGGCCTCGGCGGTGACGGCGCGGCCGGCCCGGCCGCCCGCGCCGAAGACGGCGATGCTGGTCATGGCGCGACGCTAGAGCGCCGGGTGCCGGTTACCGCAACGGTACCGGCGTTACGCTCGGGCGGTGACGCCGCTCGATCCGGACATGTTCGATCCCGCCTGTCCGTCGCGGATGATGCCGTTGCAGATCGGCGACAAGTGGACCGCGATGGTGGTGCTGTGCCTGGAGCACGGGCCGCGCCGGTTCACCGAGCTGCGGGTGCCGCTGCGCACGATCACGCCGAAGGTGCTGGCCGAGACGTTGCGGGCGATGGAACGCGACGGGCTGGTCACACGCACGGCCTACGACGAGAACCCGCCGCGCGTGGAGTACGCGCTGACGCCGCTGGGCCGCAGCCTGCTGACGCTCGTCGCGGCGGCCCGGTCGTGGAGCGAGCGGCACCTGGACGAGTTGCTGGCCGCCCGCCGGTCGCACGATTCGCGGACGTCGTGACGACACCGACCGGCGCCGGGCGTTGTGCCGGCCGCCCGGTCCCCCTAGCCTCCTGTTGACGGCATCGACGGCGATCGGGGGACGCCATCAGCGGCGACGACACCGGGCGCGGCGGCCTGCGAAGGTTCGTGGCGAACGTGATGACGAACGTCCTCGCGAACCTCATCGCGGCGGCGATCATCTACGTGCTCGCCGCGGCCGCCGGGCTGCTCCCCCGCGATCCCGCGCTGATCCTCTCGGCGCTGATCCTCATCAGCCTCGCCGCTGCCATGGTGCTGCTCCTCCTCATCACCACGAACGCCTTCGCCGGCAAGGAGGACATCCTCGGCGGGGGGATGGCGATCGCCCTCGGTACGCCGATCCTCACCTCGACCGTGGTGTACGCGTTCCGGGAACGCGATCCGGCGGCGGGGATCGTGGGCGGGCTGATCGGCGCGGGGCTCGCCGGCGCAGGCGTGGCGATGCTGGTGGCCGGACGGCGGCTGCGACGGGCGGCCGACCCGTCGCCCGACCGCGACCAGCGGGCGGGCGATTCGTCGCCCGACGGCGACCAGCGGGCGGCTGAGCCGCGGGCCCGGCCGTAGCGTCGTACCCCTGGCATAGCCTTCCCGCCATGGCGAGCGAGGAGTTGGACGAGCTGATCGTGCCCGACGCGGACGCGCTGCGCGAGTGGCTGTCCGCCAACCACGACACCTCGCCGGGTGTCTGGCTGGCGCTGGGCCGCAAGGGCGGCACGATCACCACGCTGACCTGGCAGCAGGCGGTCGACGAGGCACTGTGCTTCGGCTGGATCGACGGGCAGGGCCGCAAGCGCGACCACGAGAGCTCCTGGATCCGGTACACCCCGCGCCGGGCGCGCAGCTCCTGGTCGCAGCGCAACGTCGCGCACGTGGCCCGGCTGGAGTCGGAGGGGCGGATGACGCCCGCGGGCCGGGCCGCGGTGGAGGCGGCGAAGGCGGACGGCCGGTGGGCGGCGGCCTACGCGCCGCCGTCGGAGGCCGAGGTGCCCGCCGACCTGCTCGCCGCCATCGCTGCCGAGCCCGCCGCCCAGGCCATGTTCGACGTCCTGACCAGCGCCAACAGGTTCTCGCTCATCCACCGGCTCAACGCGGTCAAGCGCGCCGAGACCCGGCAGCGCAAGATCGGGGAGTTCGTCGCCATGCTGGCCCGGCACGAGACGATCCACCCGCAGAAGGCGAAGCCGCCGACCGCTCCGTGACGTCAGGTCGTACGGCAGGTCCAGGTCGGCGGCTTCCCGGCTCACGAGTTGTCCCGCACGAACGCGCGCATGAGCGCGGCGCACTCGGCCGCGTGGGTCTCCAGCAGCAGGTGGCCGCCGTCGTAGATGTGCGCGTCCATCCGGTCCAGCGCGCGGTGGTACGCGAGCACCTCGTCCACGTCGAAGTACGCGTCGTGCCGGCCCCACAGCACGAGCGCCGGCGGCTGGTGGGCGCTGTGGTACGCGGCGATCTCGCCGAACCGGGCGACGTGGTTCGCGTAGTCGGTGAACAGCGCGAACTGCGCCTCGACGTTGCCGGGCCGGGTCAGCCGCGCCCAGTCCAGGTGCCACGCCTCGGGCGCCTGCAACCGGCGTACGTGGCCGGGCAGCCCGGCGAGGTACTGGTCCCGGGTGCCGGCGAAGGTCAGCCAGTCCGGCAGCGCGGCTCGGGTGGCCTCGCCCGGGTCGGCCCAGTACGCCCGCGCGGTGTCCCACTGCGCGCCGAGCCCGTCGGCGTGCGCGTTGCCGCTCTGCACGACGAGGCCGCGGATCCGTTCCGGGGCGCGGGTGGCCAGGTGGTATCCGACCGGCGCGCCGAAGTCGTGCAGGTAGACGAAGAAGCGGTCCACGTCGAGCCGGCCGAGGAGCCGCTCGACCGTCCACGACAGGTTCTCGAACGTGTAGTCGTACTCGGCGACAGTGGGCGACGAGGACATCCCGAAGCCGGGCAGGTCGGGCGCGAGCACGTACGCGACCTCGGCGAGGGCGGGCATGACCTCGCGGAACGTGTGCGACGAGCTGGGAAATCCGTGCAGCAGCAGCACCGCCGGGTCGCCGGGGCGTCCGGCCTCGCGGAGGAACACCTCCAGGCCGTCGACGTCGGCGTGCCGGTGGCGGATCTTCTGACTGGCGCGCATCACCTCATCCTGGCGGCCCGGGCGTGCCCGTACGGCCGATTCCGGCAGTCGCGACGACCGACGGGGGATGGCCTGGGCGTACGCTCGAACGAGCCGACGGTGGGAGGTCGTCCGCGATGATCCCGGTGCTGATCCTGTTCGGGGTTCTCCTCGGGCGCTGGTGGCGGTCGTCGCTCGCCGTCGCGGCGCTGGGCTGGCCGGCCCTGCTGGTCGCGACCGACGTGATGGACGTCGGCGCCGGACCGCTCGGCGCGGCAGTGCTCGCCGTCGTCAACACCGGCGCCGGCGTGCTGCTCCATCAGGGAGTGCGCCTGGCCGTCCGGCGGCTACGGGCGTCCTGAGTCGGGCCGGTTCGCTACCCGGTGCCGCCGGTGTTGCGGATCATCTGCCGGAGCACCTTGAGCGTGGTGACGTAGTCCGCGTCGTCGACGCCCTCGTGGATCCGGGCGCGGATCGCCGGCGCGTGCTGCTTGAGGCGGACCCGGGCGGCCTCCCCCGCCTCGGTGATCCGCAGCCGGCCGTCCGCGTCGCGGCTGAGCCAGCCGCGTTCCCGCAGCACCTCCGCCTCGGCGTCCAGGTCGTCCTCGGCCCGCAGATACGAGGCCATCGCCTGCCGCAGTTCGGGGACGGTCAGCCCGCGGCCGCCGGGCAGCAGGTCGTTCGGGGACAGGTTGCGCAGGAGCCAGAACTGGGGCTGGGTGAAACCGTGCTCGGCCTGCCGGGCGCGGGTGAAGGCGATCAGCGACTCGTACGCGACGCCCGTCCAGTAGGCGGCCGGCTGGCCCGCGAGTTCGGCGTCGGACAGGTGCGGCGTCGTCATGGTGGTCTACCTCCGGCAGTGGTCGGGTGAGCACGACGCTACGACCTCAACCGCGCTTGAGATCAAGCCTCGCGGGGCACCGCGTGGCCGCCGACGCAGGCATGATGGGGCGCATGCGGGTAGCGATGGCGACCGACGCGGGGCATCCCGGCCGTACCAATGAGGATTTCGCCGGCGCCGTCCCCTGCGGCATGGTCCTGGTCGACGGCGCCGGTGGCATCTCCGGCGCGGACGAGGTCTGCCACCACGGCATCGCCTGGTACGCGACCCGGCTCGGCGGTGCGCTGCTCGGCGCGCTGTCCGAGGATCGGAGCCTGCGCGACGTGCTGGCCGAGGGCATCGAGCGGGTCACCGACCAGCACCGCGACACCTGCGACGTCACCCACCCGATCAGCCCGTTCGCCGCAGTGGCGATGCTCCGGTTCTCCGGCGGGACCGTCGAGCACCTGGTCCTCGGCGACGCGGTCGCGCTGGTCGGCCGGGCGGTGGGCGAGCCCGTCGTCGCCCACGATCCGCGGGAGGTGGTGATCGCCCGGTCCTTCGAGGAGCGGCTGAGGGACGTGCCCGAGGGCGGCGACGAGTACCGGCGGCTGTTCATGGAGTTGCGGGCCCGGCGGAACAGCCCCGGCGGGTTCTGGGTCGCCAAGGACGACCCCCGGGTGGTGGACGAGGCCGTCACCGGCGAATGCCCGGCCGACGACGTACGCACGGCGGCGCTGCTCAGCAACGGCGCGAGCCGTCTCGTCGACACGTTCGGCCTGACCGACTGGCCGGGGCTGCTGCGCCTGTTGGAGACCGACGGCCCCGCCGAGGTGGTCCGCCGGGTGCGCGAGGCGGAGGCACGCGAGGGCGTGGCCACCGATGACGCGACGGTCATCTGCCGCACCTGACCGGCACGACAATCCGGTTGTGCTCGTGTTGACTGCGACGATGGACCGTCAACGGCTGAGCAGCATCGCGCACTCGCACCACCCGATCGCGGCCCCGCTCTCCGGCGTCAACGTCAACCGGCTGCTGCGCCGGGCCGGTCGCCGGCCGGCGGCCCGGATCCTCGACCTGGGCTGCGGCGAGGCCGCCTGGGCGTTGCAGGCACTCCCGCACCACCCGGACGGGCACGCCGACGGCGTCGACCTCAACCCGCACGCGCTCGAACGCGCCACTGAGGCCGCCGCCGTGCGCGGCCTCGCCGACCGGCTCACGCTGCACGAGCGCGACGCCCGGTCGTACGTGCCGGACGGCGACTACGACCTGGTGCTCTGCGTCGGGTCGACGCACGCGTTCGACGGGTTCGGCGGGACGCTGGAACTGGCCGGCCGGCACGTGAACGCCGACGGCATCCTGATGGTGGGCGAGGGATTCTGGCAGGTGCCGCCGACGCCGGAGGCACTGGCGGCGCTGGACGCGAAGCCGGAGGACCACACCGACCTCGCCGGTCTGGTCGCGTCCGCGGAGCAGGCCGGCTGGACCCCGGTGTACGCGCACGTCAGCGACGCCGCCGAGTGGGACGACTACGAGTGGTCGTGGACCGGTTCGCTGACCGAGTGGGCGCTGGACAACCCGGGTCACCCGGATGCCGCCGGCGCGCTGGCCGCCGCCCGGGAGCACCGCGACCAGTGGCTGCGCGGATACCGCGGCGTGCTGGGCTTCGTGACGCTGGTGCTGCGCCGGATCTGATCGGCCGTCCCTTCACGGGCCGGGGCGGGACAGGCGGGCGGGGCACTATCGTTCGGGCGTGCAGATCCGTTTCGCCGTACCGGCCGACCCCGCCTATCCGGCCCGTGTGGCCGCCGCGCTCGCCGCCGCGCGGCTGCGCCGGTTCGGCTACATCGGCGCGGCCCTCGCCGCGATCGGGGTGATCGGTTGGGTCGCTTCGCAGGCGTCGGAGCGGGGTGACCGCTTCGCGTCGCTGTGGACCGCGTTCATCGTGGCCGGCGTGCTGTCGATGCTGTACGCGCCGTGGGTGCGGTGGCGCGCCCGGCGCCGCTCCGGCGGCTACGCCGTCGAGGGCGGCTACGACATCGACGACCGCAACATCATGATGCGCAGCGGCTCGGAGTCCGGCGGCATCGCCTGGGACGGCGTCACGCGGGTCACCGAGACCCCGGACTTCTGGATCGTGTACGTGGGACGGATGCCGGCCACCGTGATCCCCCGGTGGCTGATGTCCGCCGAGGACGCCGGGACGCTGCGCGCCTTCATGGCCGGACGGCATCTGCTCGACGACCGTTGACGATGCATTGATTGACTGTATATGTTGCCTCGGTGAGTGAGATGCGCGAGGCGACGTTCCTGATCCTGACCGCGCTGGCCGACGAGCCGCGCCACGGCTACGGGATCATCCAGGAGGTCGCCGGCCTGTCCGGCGGTCGCGTCAACCTGCTGCCGGGCACGCTCTACGCCGCCTTGGACCGGCTGGTCGCGCAGGGCCTCGTCGAACTCAGCCACGAAGAGGTGGTCGACGGCAGGCTGCGCCGGTACTACCGGCTGCGCGCCGACGGGCAGGCCGAACTGGCACGCCAGACCGAGCGGCTGCGGCAGCTCGCGTCCGCCGCCGAGACCCGGCTGCGCGCCCTGCGGCCCCGCACCGCCTGACCCCCACCGTCGCGGCCCCGTAGGGAGACGCCCATGCACCGCTGGCTGCTGCTGGCCTACCCCCGTGACTACCGCCGCGCGCGCGGGGCCGAGATCCTGGAGACGGTACGAGACGTCGGCGCGGCCCACCGGCGTACCCGGGTGGCGGCGAATCTCGTACGTCACGGTCTGCGCGCCCGGCTGGGACGGCCGGCGAGCCGTACCGTCGTGGCCTGGGCGTCGGTCTTCGCGATGGTCTGCGGGTTGTTCGCCGCGGCGTTCGGCACCTGGCTCGCCTGGCTCGGCTCCCGTCCGCTCGACCACCGGGATCTGGCCGCCGTGGTGGGACAGCTCTACCCGGACCGGCAGGCCGGCCACCTCGACCAGGACGACCCGCCCGCCGTGTTCCTCATCTACGGGCACCCGCTCGGCGAGGATCTCCTGTCCGAGCTGCTGCTCGGCGACGGCGGCGAGTACGCGCTGGCGGAGCTGACCGCGTCGTTCGACCAGACGCCGGCCGGCGGCCTCACCGACCTGCGGAAACGCCTGGACGCCGCCGGGTGGAAGCGCCACGAGCCCTTCTACGCCAACGCCTACGACTGCGTCCCCGACACTCCGCGATGCGACCCGGCGTCCATCCCCTCGGACATCACCGTGTACGCCGAACGCGGCGACCACATCCTCGCCGTGGAACTCACCGCCGACGGCTCGACGAACGTCACCCTCAGTCGCGCCACCCCCGGCACCGCCTACCCCGCCGGGCTGCTCGGCTTCGTGCTGGGCCTGGCCGGCGGCTGGGTGCTGTTCGGCTGGGCCAGCCGGCGCACCGAGGGACGGCGCCCGCTGGTGCAGGGGCCCGCGAAGGTCCTGTACGGCGTCGCGATGGTGTTCTGGGCCGCGCCGATCCTGCTGGGCGCGCCGCTGATGCTGACGCACCACCTGGACGAGCCGCATCCGCGCTGGCACGTGCCGTGGGAGTGGCTCGGCCAGCCCGCCCTGTCGCTGCCGTTCCTGGTCGGCACGGTCCTGCTGCTGCTCGTGCTGGGCCTGGCGGCGCTGCCGCACCGGCGCCCGGCGGGCCGTACGCTCGCCGGGGCGTCGGACCCGGGACCGGCGCTCTAGCGGCGCGCCGGGTCAGCTCGCCGGGCATCGCGTGCCGGGGGCGGGCACCGTCAGGTCGACGAGGTACCTGTCCACCACCGCCTCCGTGCAGGCGGTGCGCTGGTAGGTGCCGTGGCCCCAGCCCTCGTAGGTGACCAGGCGCCCGTGCCGGCCCAACTGCCGGGCGACGTTCTCCGCCCAGGCGTAGCCGGTGCGCGGATCGTGCCGCGCGTTGAGCAGCAGCAGCGGCGTGCGGGTGTGCACGTTCAGCGCGCGCGGCGGGTTGCGGACCGGGGACGGCCAGCCCAGGCAGGTCTGCACGGCCAGCAGACCGGCGCCGTACCGGACGTCGGGGGCGACGGCCACGGCGTCCCGGGCCAGGCCGGCGTAGTCGGTGTAGTCGCGCACCCGCGCCGGCCAGTCCGCGCAGAACGCCGCGACCGAGAGCGGGAGGTTCACCTCCGGTGGCGGCGTGCCGGCGTCCATGTCCCGCACGGTCGCGGCCAGTTGCGGCCAGCGCGGGCCGGCGAGCAGGCCGAGTGCCACGGCGGTGACGTCGAAGGCGCTACGGGGCGCGTACCCGCCACGGTCCGCGCGGGCCAGCACCCGCGCCCACACCGACCGCACGTCCCGTTCGTGGAGCGCACAGTCCGCCGACCTGTCGCACCAGGACACGAACTCGTCGAACGAGTCCTGCAACGCGGCGGCCTGTGTCCGCACGAAGGACCGCACGTCGAGACTGTGGTCGAACACGCCTTCCAGCACGACGGCCCGCACGTGGCCGGGGTAACGCTCGGCGTACTGCTGGCCCAGCAGTGTGCCGTACGAGCTGCCGTGGAAGGACAGCCGCCGCTCCCCCAGCGCCCGCCGCAACGCGTCGAGGTCACGGACGGTGCTGAGCGTGTCGGCGTGGTCGAACACCGGGCTGGTCGGGCGGCACCTGCTCCACAGGGCCCTGTTGTAGGCCACCGCGGCGTCGAAGTCGGCCTGACCGGTCAACGGGACGGGCGGCTTGCGCAGCGCCGGATCCGGCGTGCAGACGGGCGCGGCGGTGCGGGCCACGGCGCGCGGGTCGAAGCTGACCAGGTCGAACCGGTCCAGCAACTCGCCGCTGAACCGGTCGCCCTTGCGGATGCGCTCCACCCCCGAGTCGCCGGGGCCGCCCGGCCCGAAGACCAGCGTGCCCACCCGCCGCTCCGGCGCTCGCGCGAGCCGGCGTGCCACGGCGAGTTCGAACGTCGGGCCGTTCGGCCGGGCCCAGTCCACCGGCACGCGGAGCCGGGCGCATCGCACGCGCTCGTCCGGCGGGACGTTCGGCAGGTCGTCGGCGCACTCGCCCCAGACGAGCCGCTGCGGCGGACCGTCGGCGCGCGCCGCGCCGGGCAGTCCCGCCAGGACGGTGAGCGCGGCCAGAGCGACGGCCACGGTACGTCGGAACACGGCACCTCCCGGTGTGTGGATGCTCGTCGATTCTTCAACGGCGTCCCACCCGAGTCCCATACGGAAACGCCCCGATATGCCCCTCGGGCCTTCTCCCCGAGTCCGCCCTGAGGGCCACACGAAGGGGACGAGTTCGCGTCCGGGGCAGTCGGGCGCTCGGAGGGGCTTCGGGCCTGGTCCTAGCGGTCTAGCATCGGGCGATGACGTCGTCCCTGGACCGCCTGCCGAAGATCAGCGCACCGGCCACGAGAGCGCTGACCGCCGCCGGCTACACCACGCTGCGCCGGCTCGCCGGGGTGCCACGCGCGGAGCTGGCCCGCCTGCACGGCATGGGGCCGAAGGCGCTGGACGTCATCGAGGCCGCCCTCGACGAGCACGACCTGCGGCTGAGCTGACGAGGTGATCGCGATGCCGCTCGGCAGGCTCCACCACCTGATCGTCGACTGCCCGGATCCGATGACCGAGGCCCGGTTCTGGAGCGCGGTCCTCGGCGACCCGATCACGTACGCGGACGACGACTTCGCCGTCGTGTCGACCAGTACGGCGGCGTCCGGGCTGGCGTTCCAGCGCGCCTCCGGGCTGACGCCGCCGACGTGGCCGGATCCGGCGGTGCCGCAGCAGATGCACCTGGACGTGATGGTCGACGACCAGGACGCGGCGGGTGCGGCGGTGCTCGCGCTGGGCGCGCGGCGGTTGCCGGGCGACCACGTGTACGCCGACCCCGCGGGCCACCCGTTCTGCCTGATCCGGCGCCCCACCTGGGCGTCGCCGGTCGGCGGGCCCAGGTGAATCCCGCTCTGACCGGCCACCGTTACGGCGTCTCCCGGTAGGAGATGAACTCCAGCAGGCTTCCGTCCGGGTCGCGGAAGTAGACGCTGGTCCCGGCGCCACCGGCACCCACCCGCCGGACCGGTCCCGTCTCCACCTCGACGCCGTGCCGTCGCAGGTGCGCCACCGCCTCCTCGATCCGCCCCGCCCAGACGAAGCAGATGTCGCTGTTGCCCGGGCGGACCGGGACGCGGGCGACGTTGCCGCCGAGGTCGAGCCCCGGCCCGTGCACGCTCAACTGCTGGGTGCCGACCCGGAAGGCGACGCGGTCGCCGCCGACGCCGATCACCTCGGCGCCGACGACGTCGCGATAGAAGTCGGTGGCGGCCCGCCAGTCGGACACGGCGATGACGACGTGGTCCAGTCCGGTCACGGGCGCCATGTGTCCCACCCTAACGGCGGGTCCTGCCGGGGTCCGGCGCTTGCGCGCCGCTACCGCAGGTGCCGGGCGAAGAACCGGTTCGCGGGCTCCCCCTCGAACTGCGGTACGCCCGTGTGCCCACCCATGTTGGCGTGCAACGTCTTCTCGGTGGAGCCGAATGCGTCGAACAGGTCCAGTGCCATCTGCCGGTCGTTGCCCTCGTCGTCCCACTGCAGCAGGACGTGCAGCGGAATGGTGACCCGCCGTGCTTCCTCGATGATGGTGCGCGGCACGAAGCTCCCGGCGAACAGGAGCGCGGCCACGATGCGCGGTTCGACCAGCGCCAGCCGTACGCCGATCGAGATCACCCCGCCGGCGTACCCGACCGGGCCTCCGACCTCGGGCAGCGCGAGGAGGGCGTCCAGCGCGGCCCGGCACTCCGGGACCGCCTTCTCGACCAGCGGCAGGACGAGCCGGTCGACGATCTCGTCGGCGACCGGCTCACCGGCCGCCAGGGCTCGGCGCAGGTCGGCGCGGGCCTGCTCGGCGGCGGCGGACGCGGGGCGGTCGCCGCTTCCGGGAAGCTCGATGGTGGCCGCGGCGAAGCCCTGCGCGACGCAGCCCTCCGCACGGGCCACCAGGCGGGGATACATCCGGCGCAGTCCGCCGGGGTGACCGAGCAGGATCAGCGGGGCCGGCTCGGACGCGGATGCGGGGGTCCACAGGAGGCCGGGGATCTCGCCGAGGATGAACGTGCGCTCGCGGACGCCGTCGGCGAGGCGCTGTTCGGAGGTGAATCGCATGGTCGTGCCTTTCGGGAGTGCGACGGCGCTCCCGGACGACCTATCGCCCGGCCGTGACCCCCGAGGGGAGCACCCATGTCGTTACTGCGGTCACGGGTACCACCTCCCTCGTCCTCCGGCACGGCCACCGGAAAGCTAACAGCGCTCGCCGGGGCCGCCAACCGGTTTTCGCGGCCGGCCCCGGCCCGTCACCCCAGTCCGTCCGCGACCTGATCGACCGGCCGCCGCGCACCACCCGGCTCAGCTGCTCGCTGTCGGCGACGGGGCGAACGGCCACGGCTGCGGACCGAACAGGGCCGCACACGCGGCGAGGAGCCCGCGCTGCGCCTCGGCCATGCGCGCGTCGACCGGACCGGTGTCCTCGTTCGGGTCGTTCCGGATGAACATGTCTCCGGATTCCTTCGTCACCACCGCCAGTCGCTCGCCGGCCTCCCGGACGCCCGGGTCGGTCGCCCTACGGGCGCGCAGGGCGATCGGCGAGTTCGAGGTGAAGCGGACGTCCTGCTGCTCGATCACCCGGGCCACCATGTTGCACGCCCCGGTCGCGACCTTGTCCGCGGGCGCGGTCGAGCCGGCCTGCGGAGCGGCCGACGCCGCCGCGGCGGAGGAGGGCAACGACGACGGAGCGGCGGAGGACGACGACGGAGCGGGCTCCGCTGGTGCGCACGCGGAGACGAACAGCAGGGACAGTGCGGCGAGTTCACGTTTCACCGCACGAGGCTAGCGATCATGGTGGGCGCGGCTGCCGTCCGGGTGCCACGCCCACCCCGTCATCGCGTCGACGTCGGACCCGTCACCGGCCCGCCGCGCGGAGCATCGCCTCCGTCTCGGGGTCGGGCATGATCTCCCGGACCTCCTGGGCGCAGCGGCACGAGACGGCGATCTTGGCGGCCCACTTCAGCGCCTCGTCGCGTGAGGACACGTCGAGGACCACGAACCCGCCGATGACCTCCTTGGTCTCCGGGAACGGCCCGTCGGTGACCACCCCGTCCGTACCCACGATGCTCGCCTGCTGGCGTTCGAGCCCGGTGCCGTACACGAACACACCCGCGTTCACGGCCTCCTGGATGACCGCGTGCGCGTCCTTGCCCACCTGGGGGATCTCCTCGGCGGGGATGTGGTCCATCGCGCCGTCGTTGAACGAGATCAGGTACCGCGGCATGCCATGACTCCCTTGTCCGGGCGGCCCGGTGCGGCCGCCTCTCACCCGTACTACGAACGAGTCACCCCGGATCCGACAGGCGGCAGCCCGCGTCGGTGCACGCCTTCGTCATGACGTGCGACGGCCGGCGCCGGCAGGTGAGCGTGGCCCGCTGCCCGTCACCGCACGTCCTCCTCCGGGATGGGCACGGCGGTGCCTGTCACCGCGATCCCGGCGCCCGGTCCGGCGGGGATGCCGACGGTGAGCAGGCTCGGTCGGCCCATGTCCTCGCCCTGCCGCACGGTGACCGTCGCGGGCGGCTGCACCAGGCCCAGCTCGCGCAGGTAACCGCCGAACGCGGCCGCCGCCGCCCCGGTCGCGGCGTCCTCGACCACGCCGCCGGGCGGGAACGGGTTGCGCGCGTGGAACACCAGCGGAGACTCCCGGTGCACCAGGTCGATCGTCGTCCAGTCCCGCTCGGCCATCAGCGCGCCCAGCGCGGCCATGTCGTAGTCCAGGTCCGCCAGGCGCTTGCGGGTCGCGGCGGCCACGATCGGATGCCAGGCCCCGGCGTACGCGACGCGCGGCGGCAGCGTCGCGTCGAGATCGTCCGGTGACCAGCGCAACGCGGCGAGCAGCGCCGCCAGGTCGCCGGCGCTCAGGGGTACGGTGCGCGGCGCGACGCTGGTCAGCGTGGCGGTCGTGGTGCCGTCGGCCTGCACGCTCGTGGCGACCTCGACCAGGCCGGCGCGGGTGTTCAGGTGCAGCACGCCGGGGCCGTGCCGCTGCGCGTAGGCGACCGCCGAGGCGATCGTCGCGTGGCCGCAGAACGGCACCTCCGACTTCGGGCTGAAGTAGCGCACCGTGAACCGCCCGTCCCCGCCCGCGGGCACGAGGTACGCCGTCTCGGAGTAGCCGACCTCGGCCGCCACCTGCTGCATCTCCGCGTCGCCCGCCCCGGTCGCGTCCAGGACGACACCGGCCGGGTTGCCACCGGCGGGGTCGGCGGTGAACGCCGCGTATCGGAGAACGTCCATGATCACGATCCTAGGCCAGCGGCCCCGTCCTCGGCTGTCCCGAACCGGGCGACGAGGAAGTCGAGTCGCTCCTCCTGCCCGCCCGCCGGGACACGGCCGCTGCGGGACAGCACCGTGATGCCGTGCAGCGCGCTCCAGAGGACCTCCGCGGACAGCTCCCGCCGCTCGTCTGCGGGGTCGAAGCATCTGACGAACTCGTCGAAGCAGGCTCGCAGCGGCGGCGGGGTCTCGGCGCTGGCGAACCGCAGTTCGGTGGGCAGGACGAACATGGCGTCGTACAGGGCCGGCCGCTCGGTTGCGAAGTCCAGGTAGGCGTGGCAGACGGCGCGCAGGGACCGCCCGGGATCGGGCGCGGCCTGTCGTGCGCGGCTCAGGTGGGTGGCGAGTTCGGTGAACCCGTCCAGGGCGACGGCGGCGACGATGGCGTCCTTGCCGTCGAAGTGGCTGTAGAGCACGGGCTGGCTGTACTCGACCCGGTCCGCCAGCCGCCTGGTGGTGACCGCCTCCCAGCCCTCGGTCTCGGCCAGCTCCCGCGCGGTGGCGACGATCAATCGATGACGCTGCGCCCGTTCACGTTCGCGGCGCTCGCTGATTGCGGACATGACCCGATCCTAGCAGCGCTAGACATCCTGTCGGCGGCAACCTATCGTCGCTCTCACCGCTAGCGCCGCTAGCCGCCCGCCGCCGTCACCGAGGGGACACCACCCATGCTCACCACAGTCGCCACAGTGCTCGCCGGGCTGATCGGCGCGGGCTGCGTCCTCATGGGAGTGCTCGCCTTCCGGGCGCCGCAGGGCGCCGCCGGCTTCGGCATCCCCGACACGCCGACCGAGGACCCGACCTTCCGGGCCTGGCTGACCGTCAAGGCCGTACGCGACATCGCCTCGGGCGTCTTCATCCTCATCCTGTTAGTCGGCGCGACACCCCATCTGCTGGGCTGGTTCATGCTCGCCGCCACCGGCATACCCGTCGGAGACGCGCTGATCGTGCGCCGCAGCAACGGCCCCGCGACCGCCGTCTACGGCGTTCACGGCGCCACCGCCCTGGTGATGCTGGTGATCAGCGCCCTGCTGCTCGCCGCCTGACCGGCCACACGGAACGGAGAATCCGATCATGCGCAACTTCGAGATCACTTCCATCGGTACGGTCCGCAACGACCGGACGGACATCCAGCACAGCGACAACTGGGGCGCCGTCCGCAGCACGATCGTCGTCGACGAGCGCTTCGGCGAGGCGTGCCTCCAGGGCCTGGAGGAGTTCTCCCACGTGGAGGTCTTCTTCGTCTTCGACCGGTTCCCGGACGGCGGCGACTTCCGGGAACCCCGCCCCTACCGCGGCCGGCCCGACCTGCCGCCGATGGGCGTGTTCGCCGGTCGCGGCCCTCGCCGGCCGAACCGCATCGGCGTGACCTGCTGCCGGATCGAGTCCGTAAACGGCCGCGAGCTGACGGTGGTGGGCCTCGACGCGGTGTCGGGCACGCCCGTCGTCGACCTGAAGCCGGTGCTGAAGGAGTTCGTCCCCGCCGACGTCCGCCAGCCGGAATGGGTCGACGACATGATGTCCGAGTACTTCCAGCCGTAGCGTCGGCGCGGCGCGCGTACAGGCGCTCACCGCAGGAGCCTCTCGGTGAGATCCATCAACCGCTCGGCGTCGTGGGGGTCGAGGGTCGGGAAATCGGGCGGAAGCCGCTTCCCCCGGTCGACGGCGGTCACCGGCGCGGTCGGCGGCGCGTCCAGGAACCGGTGAATCGGCGCCACCGCGTCCGCGACGGGCCGGGCGGCGACCGCCGCCGCCACCGCGAGCAGCCCTCGTACCACGAACGGGAGCGCGCTACGGTCACCGCTCCTGGTGAACCCGGGATGGTAGAGCACGTATCGGGCGCGGCTACCGGACCGCTGGGCGAAGCCCACGCCGAGCAGGTCGTTTGCCCGGCCGGCCTGCAACTGCGCGGCGACGGCCGAGTAGCCCGCCGTCATCTGCGGATCGGCCCATCTCACCCCGCCTTTCGTGACCCCGACACCGGCGACGTTCACGATCACCGGTGCGGTCGCCCGGTCCAGGGCCGGACGCAGACCGAAACTGAGCAGGTAGCGACTGACGTAGTAGAGCGCGAACGTGCGCTCCAGTCCCTCCACCGTCACGACGCGACGCGGCGCCACCGCATTGGCGAACAGCGCCAACGCGTCCACGACCCGGTGCTCGCCGAGGATGTGCTCGACAGCCTGCCGCGTCTCGGCCATGCTGGACAGATCGACGGGAAGGAAGGCGATCAGGCCGCCGGCCATCGTCTCGCCACGTTCACGGTTGCGGCCGAGCACCAGGACGCGGTCGCCACGTTCGGCCCGCCCCAGGGCGAACGCACGTCCCATGCCGTTCGTGCCGCCACTGACCACCACGACGCCCACGTCGCCCCCTTATCGTCTTGCTCATCTGCCTGCCTCATCCTGGGCAGCAGGTCGGCGGAGGCGGAAGAAGGCACTTTCATGTCCACAGGTGACACCGATGTGAGCGCCTCGCTGCACGATCACCGGCTGCCGATGCCGGTTCCGGCCGGCGAGTACGATCGCTGTCCGGTCACCGACCTGCTGCGGCGGACGAGCGACAAGTGGACGCTGTTGCTGCTCACCCTGCTCGGCCGGCATCCGCACCGGTTCAACGAGTTGCACCGGGCCGTCGAGGGCATCAGCCCGCGCATGCTCACCCGGACACTGCGCGCGCTGGAGAGCGACGGCCTGGTCGAACGTGAGGTTTTCCCGACGGTGCCGCCGAGCGTCGAGTACCGGCTGACGCCGCTCGGTGTCAGCCTTCTGGAGCCGCTCTCCGCGCTGGCCGACTGGGCGGTCGCCCACCATGCCGAGATCGTCGCGGCACGTCAGCGGTCCGCCTGAGAAACCCTGCGCTCATCCGGCCGCACGAGGACACCCGCGACACCGGTCCGGCGTTCGTCGGCCGGGCGGCGGGCGTCGATCTGGAATGCTCCGTACATGCCGTCCTTTCCGCCCACGTTCTCCGCCGAGATCGTCGCGCAGCCGATCCAGGCCCAGTTCGAGGCGTTCCTCGACGAGCACCGCGACGCGCTCGACCGCTGCCTGGACGGGCTGACCGAGGAGCAGGCACGCCGATCGCTGGTGGCCTCCCGGACCACGCTGCTGGGTCTGGTGAAGCACGCGACCTTCGTCGAGAAGGTCTGGTTCGACGAGGCCGTCACGGGCCGGTCGCGTGCCGAGATCGGCATCCCCGAGCGGTCCGAGGACTCGTTCCTCCTCGACGACGGCGACACGATCGCCGGCGTCCGGCGGGCATACCGCGACGCCCGCGACGCGTCACGCCGGGCGACCTCCACGCGGGGTCTGGACGAACTCCTCACCGGGCACCGGCGGGGCCCGCTTCCGCTGCGCTGGGTGTACCTCCACGTCCTGCGCGAACTCGCCCAGCACTGCGGGCACGCGGACATCCTGCGGGAGCAGATCCTCGACGGATAGCGGGCGGCCGGCGGTGGCCCGTCGTCGAAACGGCCGGCGTCACGCGCCGGCGCCCGCGTCGGGGTCACCGGTCGACGAGTCGGGGGCACGCATCCGCCACGCGTCGGTGACCAGTTCCGTCAGGCGCTCGATGCCGACGTGCGCCAGCCGCAGCATGACCAGGGGTGACCCGTCGTACGCGGGCGTGGTGAAGAACAGGTCGGGCTCGCCGAGGAGCAACGCCTGCTTCTCCGCCTCGTCGCCCACGTACAGCACGGCGATGTCGGTGCGGATACGTCGCGGCCGACCGGGCGTGCGCTCGGGATACGACCAGACGAACCCCTTGCCGGCGACCCGGAAGTCGAAGCCGTCACTGTCGATCTCGACCACGTGCGGCAGCGACAGCGCCACCCGGCGGACGTCGTCCGCGTCAGCCACGACGGCCACCCCGGTACACCGCCCTCCGCACCGGAACAGCCTAGCTGCCGCCTCCGACAGGTGCGGCCCGTCCCCGGTGAGGCGAGTGGGGACGGGCCGCGGCCAGTACGCCAGGAAGGGAGCCGGTCAGATGGTGAATCCGCCGTCGACGTTCACCGTCGCGCCCGTGACGTAACGCCCGTCCGGGCCGGCCAGGAACGCCACGGCGGCGGCCACGTCGGCCGGCTGCGCGTAGTGGCCGAGCGCGGTGAACCCGTTGATCGTGTCCGCGTTCGGGCCGTCGGCCGGGTTCAGCTCGGTGTCCGTGGCACCGGGGTTCACCAGGTTCACCGTGATCGCTCGACCGCCGAGTTCGCGCCCGAGCGCCTTGGTCAGACCGATCAGGGCGGTCTTGCTCATCGCGTAGAGCGAGAAGCCCGGAAAGACCGTCCGCTCGGCCGTGTTGCTGCCGATGTTGACGATCCGTCCGCCCGCCGGCATGTGGCGCACCGCGGCCTGCGAGGCGACGAACGGCGCCCGGACGTTCACCGCGACTGTCTGCTCGAACTCGTCGAGACTCAACTGCTCCAGCGGCCCGAGCAGGAACGCGCCCGCGTTGTTGACCAGGATGTCCAACCGGCCCAGCTCACCGGCGGTCCGGTCCACCGCCGCGATCACCGCTGCCGGATCGGCGCTGTCGGCCCGCACGGCGATCGCCCGCCGTCCCACAGCCTTGATCTGTTCCACCACGTCGTCGGCGCGACGCTGGTTCTGCTGGAACGTCAGCGCCACATCGGCGCCGTCCTCGGCCAGGCGCAGGGCCACCGCCGCGCCGATGCCACGGCCACCACCGGTGACCAGAGCTACCTTGCCGTCAAGTGCGTTGTTCATGGTGGAAAGCCTGGTCGACAACGGGCCGGCTGTCCGGCGGGGATCGGACGCCGCGTTCGCGGCGCCGCAGGGACGCCGATTCGACCTCGCTCGGAGCCCCGCGTAACCGGCTGCTTCGCGACAGGGCAGGGATGGCAAGCTGCCATGGTGCCTGCAGAGCCGAGCGGTGACCATTCCTGGCTTTTCGACCTGGTAGCGACCGACCCGGGCACGCGCCACCAGGCGCTTGCCCGCCATCAGGCAACCCTCGCCGCGGCGAGCGACGCGCTGGACGAGTGGAACGGCCTGTGGTCGGCGCACTACCGGTCGAGGTCCAGTCAGGCTCGGCTCCAAGCGGCGATGGACCAGGCGCACGCCCGCCTCTACCAGCGTCGGGGGCAGACGATCTATGGTCCTCTCGACGCCTTCCGGGACTCCCCTGACGACGACGTCGACAGACGAGCCCGGTGGGCACCGTACGCCGCCCTGTACCTGCAGTGGGAGACGGACCATCCCGACGAGTGGGGAGCGCGGGAGTCGTCGATGTGGTCTCGCTGGGGGACGAAGGAGATGCTCCTGCACCGATTCCGCCGGGCCGGCGTCCCGAAGGGCGTCGAGCCGCAGCTCGCCGAACTGACCCTCGCGGCGCTGAGGCGCCCGTACCGGTGCAAGGACTGGAGGTACGTGAGCCTGGTCCGTCATTTCCACGACCCGCTGTTCTTCCACGAGGTGGAGACACTGACGTACGCCGACGATCCCCACGTCCGACTCCGGGCGCAGTTCGTGCTCCACGTGGCCGAGCACCCGGAGCGGAATGTCACCCGGGTGAGCTGGCGACGTTGGCTCGACGCGAACCAGCTGACCGCTTGATCACCCCCTCACGCCGGCACGCGAAGGGCTGAGTCACCTGGCCGGCCGCGCGGGCGCGCCCCCGTACAGCCGGACACGGTGGTCGACGTCGCGGTCCGGCTCGCCGTACCCGAAAGGCGCCTCCGTGCCGTGACCCACGTGCACGAGCCATTCCTCGTAGTACCAGCTCGGGCTGCACGCGCATCCGGTGAACCGGAAGTTGGCCCGGTAGCGGCCGACCTCCCCCGGTGCGAGCGTGAACAGCCGCGCCGACCCCGGCGCCCGCGGATACGCCGCCGATCCGGGCAGCCGGTCCACGACGACCGACGCCCGATCGTGCCCGAGCCACAGTCCGACCTCGCAGGCCAGCGCGACGCCTCCGGCGCGTACCCCTTCCCGGTGTTCGTAGCCGGCCTCCTGGTCGGCGAGCACGTCGTGGACGACCACCTCGGCGTCCGGAAGCGGCCGGGGCGGCGGCATCGCCCGGACGAGGCCGCGGCGGGCGTTCGCCGCGGGCGCGCCGCGGGCGGCGGCGGTCCACCGGACGCGGACCCGCTGAATGAGGATCACCGCTCAGGTGTACCCGGAGCGCGCGGCGGCGGCCAGCCGATAAGGCTCCCGAGCTGGCCGCGCGAGCGGGGCACCGTCCGCTCCGGGCGCCGCTACGATTCGGCGATGACCGACGCGGACCGCGCGGAGCAGCGACGGGAGCAACCGGTGTCCGGCTGGACTCGGGTGTCCGTCAGTTACTGCCAGTACGACGTGTCCGCAGTGCCGGGAGAGACGGGCATGCCCGTCTACACCCTCGGTGACGGGCTCCTGCACGTCGGTGGGCCGTACCAGTTCACCGGCTTCTGCGGCGTCCACACCGGTGGGATCGAGGTGCGTGCGCGTGTCCTGCCCGGCCCGCCGACCGAGGTCGAGGACGGGTGGGACGCGATCAGTGAGGCGACCCTGTGGAGTCCCTTCGGCGAGTTGTCGGTCGTCGGGCTCATGGGCGGTCCCCCGGACGCGCTCACCGACCTCACCGTCCCCCGCGGGCTGATCCGGGTGCGGGTACACGCCCGCAACCGGCTGCACGAGACGGTACGCACCGACCAGGACCCACCCGAGCAGCACGAGCTGCACATCTGGGCGATGACCGAGGAGACGCGACGGCGCACCGTACTGGCCGGTCCGGATGACCGCGATTGGGAGCAGAAACCGGCGAAGGCCGCCGAGTGGGCCCTGCTGTCCCTGGTCGCGGACGACGAGGACGGCGAGGACCTGGACCGGGTGACTGTGGTCCGTCACCGGCCCGCGCCCGTCGAGGTGCCCGCGGTGGTGCTGCCGGCCGGCGACCTGGCGATCCGGCTGGAGCACGTCGACGACGAGACCCTGCGGTGGACGTGGACGACCGCCGACGGGCCCGTCTCCCCTGAACCGGTAGTCACACTGCCGGACGGCGAGCCGAGTACGGTCCGGCTGACCTCCGGCCCGGACGGCTTCACGCTGCGCCACGAGGGAGTGCTGGGCCGGCACGCCTTCGCTCTCGGCGTGATCTGGGACCACCTGCTCGACAGCCCGGGGTCGTACCCGTGGGCCGAGACGCCGCATCGCCTGCCCTCCCCATCCTGATCGCCCCGGCCTGGACCTTTCTGCGGCACGGGGCACCGACCGCCGCCCCGTGCCGGCGGTGGACGGCGCAGCAAGGCCGGCCTGCCGCGGTGGCCCGGGCCTCGGTCGTCGAACCTCAGCCCGGGCGCCTCGGCGGGGCTCAGTCCATCGCTGTGTAGAGCCGTCGACCGCCGGTCCGGTAGCCGACGCGCTCGTAGACCCGCCACGAATCCTCGCCGCCGGCCTCCAGCCAGGCGACCTCCGCACCGGCGTCGAACAGCCGCCGGGTGACGTCGGCGGTGATCGCGGACGCCAGTCCCCGGCGGCGGTAGGGCGCGCGAACGGCGATGCCGGCCACCTCGCTGACCGCGCCGACGGGCGCCGCCGCACCGCCGCCGCCCGCACAGCCACCGTCCTCGGTGACGGCCGTGACGACCACGCCGCCGGCGTCCTGCTGGCGGCGCAGGCGAGCCACGTCGGCCCCGGAGACGGCCGGATCGCCGCCGAACGCCTCGTTCTGCACGCTGATCAGCGCCGCGCGCTGGGAGTCGGTAGCCGGTTCACGCAGGCTCAGGTGGTCCGGCACGGGTGGGGACGCCAGCGTGTCCGGCACGCAGACCAGGTAGGTGTGCCGGGCCTCCACGGTGAAGCCGGCGGCGGTCAGCAGCGCCTCCAGATCGGGGACGCAACTGGTGACGTACTCCAGGCGGGGTCTGCGGTCGGCGGCGTGAAACGCCGCGACCAGGGCGGCGACGTCGGCCGCGGTGACGGCGGCGCCGGGACGCGGCGTCGCGTAGTTGACGTACGGACTGGTCGTCGTCGGGTCCAGCCCGATCACGAACGGCCCCACCTCGACGGGCGCGGGCCGGCGCGACAGGTTGACGACGACTGACTGTTGGATGCGGGCATCCATGCTCAACGGGAGACCTCGATGCATGAGAGAAGCTGCGACGGGCGGAGGAAACATCGGGCCGCCCCACCGTGTCGCAGGCACGCGACGGCCATCCGTCGCGTGGTCGACACTCAGGCGGCCGCTCGGCCTACCCGGATCACAGGCGTCATTCCCTCATGCAGAGTGCCCACGCGGTGCGCGTGGCCGACCGCAACCTTGCCCCTCCCGACCCGGACGTGTCAATCGCGTGGCCGACTTCGCGGTTCTCCTCGATCGATTCGAGGTCGACGTTCCCGTCGAGAGGACGTCATCGCCGTCGAGTATCTGCGGGCGGCCGTCGACCTCCTCATCGAGGTGCGGGGCCGTTCCGCCGAGCTCGACGCCCTTCGCGACCGGACTGAGCGGGTGCTTGCCGGCTCGTCGATCGACTGAACGACCGCGGCGGAACTGTCGGTGCCGGCCGCTAGCCTGCCGGCGTGATGAAGGTCGAGATGGAGAAGGCCGCGCTGTGTGAGTTCCTCGAATATCAGCGTGTCAGCATCCGGGCCATCCTGGCGGATCTGGACGAGCCCTCGCTGCGCACGCCGGTCCTGCCCTCCGGATGGTCGCCGCTCGGGCTGGTGGAGCACCTCGGTCATGCCGAACGCCACTGGTTCCAGGAGGTCTTCCGCGGTTCGGTGGAGCCGTTGCCCTGGCCGGACGAGAACACACCACTGCGCACGACTCGATCGCCGTGGCAGGTCTTCGGCTTCTACCGCGACCAGTGCGACATCTCCGACGCGATCATCGCCGCGGCCCCGTTGTCGGCGACACCCGCGGGCCGGCATCCCGACGAGACGCTGGCGTCGCAGACCACCGACCTGCGACGGATCATTCTGCACGTCATCGAGGAGACCGCTCGGCACGCCGGTCACCTGGACGCCGTGCGCGAGCTGATCGACGGGCGCACCGGGCTCGGACCACGCTGAACCGAGCCCGACGGGTGCGGTATGCAGCGCAGACGGCCCGACGGGTTCGCCGAAGTGGCTCTATGCTGCCGCGATGCAACCCCGCTTGATCAACCAGGTGCGGCTTCCCGGCATTCGACACGTCACGCAGGCAACCGGCCTCGGCTGGGTGGTCACCGAACAGGACCGTTTCACTGTGCACCTGTTCGACCACGAACTGGGTCGCGTGGCGCGACTCGCGGCGCCTCTCGACGACCCGCGGATGAAGGTCAGCGCCACCCGTCGACTCGTCGCGGCGGGCGACGCGCACCAGATCGTCGTGCTCGGCCACGACGGCGTGGTGCGGTGGCGCAGCAGCTGGGATCGGCTCGGTGGCAGCGCCGGCGCCGACTTCCACCTCGACGGCGACCACGTCCTCTGGATCCGTCTCGGCGACACCGAGGAACTTGTCGCCGTCAACGGCGTGAGCGGCGCGGAGATCCATCGCACGCCGCTGCCCGGTCCCGGGACCGCGTGGTTCCTGCACGCACCCGGGGGCGTCTGGACCGGCTTGACGTTGCTCGATCCCGACCGGTCACGCGCCGTGCTGATCAGGCTGGACGCCGAGCGCATCGTGTCACGGCCGCTGGCCGGTGGCGATCTCGCCGGATTCAGCCCGGCCGGCGGCCGCTACCTGACCCAGACGCTCGACGGCTTCCTGTCCGTCCGCGACGTCGCCTCCGACGCCGTGATCACAGCACGGCACCTCGAAGATCTGCCGGGCGCGCCACCGGGCCTCGCGGGCTGCCGGCACGTGGACCGCGCGGTGTTCCTGAGCGAGGAGCTGATCCTCGCCGCTCCGAGCACCGAAGGCCCGCCGAACGATGCCGAGGGCCATCTGCTGCTGTCGGCGCTCAGCCTCCGGTGCCGGTCCCAGGTGCGCTACCCGCACCATCACGGATCCGGTGCCGTCCACCCCTCGTACCAGCCAGGCCGTTGGCTCACCCGCCATCACGAGGAGGATCGGCTCCGGCTGTGGCAGCTCGGTGCTCGCCTCGACGACGAGCCGATGCCGGGCCAACTCGCACTGCTCTGACCGCGATCCGATCCTGGATCACCGGTCGCGGTGGACCGGATGCGCACCCCACGGGTCGGTCAACGGCGCACCCGATAGCGCAGGTGCAGCACCCGATCGCCTTGGAGCACCACGTCCGGATCCTCCAGCAGGTGCTGCGCGTCGACCGACCCGAAGAAGCGCTTCCCGGACCCGAACACCACGGGTACGACGTCCATGCGTACCTCGTCGACCAGGCCCGCGGCGAGCGCCTGGCCTCCGACGTCGCCGGCGGCGACCTCGACGACGCGGTCCCCCGCCAGTTCCTGCGCCTTGGCCACGGCTGCCTCGACGCCGTCGACGAAGTGGAACGGCGCCTCGGCGTCCCAGCCCTCGGGTGCCGGCCGGTGCGTCACGACGACCACGTGGTCGATCCCGCTCGGCGGCGTCCCCTCCCAGCCGTCGGTCAGGTCGAAGACGTGCCGGCCGACGACCGTCACCGCGATCCGGTCCCAGTACGGCCGGACGTAGTCGTAGGACGTCTGCGACACCGTCAGCGCGCCGCCGTCGTCCAACGGGACGTCACCGCTCGTCAACCAGTCGAACAGCGGTCCGGGCTGGTCATTCTCGTCCGCGACGAAGCCGTCCACCGACACCGAGCTGTACAGGACCACAGTGCCCACACCGGCTCTCCTCTGCCTCGGGTGCCCCCAAGCTAGCGTGCCGTGAGCCGCCGTTCTTGTAGGAAATCAATCAGCCGGCAGCGGCCAGCCGTCCATCGCGTGGCCGGGGTGTTCACGCAGGAACCGCCGCCGGACCTCGAGGTACCGGGTCGGTGTGAGCCCGGTGAACGCCCGGAACTCGTGACCGAAGTGGGCCTGGTCGAAGTAGCCCGCCGCACTGGCGAGCGCGCCCCAGTCGACCGGGCCGGCGGGGTCGATGGCGAACACGGTGGCGGCGAAGCGGTAGGTGCGGGCCATCCGCTTCGGTGTGACGCCGATGAGGTGCTTGAACCGCTGCGCCAGATGGGTGCTGCTGACCCCGGCTGCCGTCCTCAGGTCGCCGATCGCCACCGCGCCGCTGGTCGCCGCGATGACGCCGCTCGTATGCCGGACGAGGCTCAGGCCTGCGGTCTCGCGCAGCCGTCGCATCAGCTCGTCTTCGAGCAGCGTCAGCGTCTCGTGCGGTCCGTCCGCCGTGGCCAGCCGGTCGCGCAGCTCGGCGACGGCGGGCCGGCCCCAGACCTGCTCCAGCGTCACCGGACGGTCGCACAGCTCGGCCGCAGGCACCGGCAGGAACGGCGCCAGGCCCCACGGCTTGACGTGCACGCCGACGGACCGGGTCGGGGCGTGGGTAGCCGAACTCGAACGCGCGGGTGGGCGTGGTGATCACGCAGCCGTCGGCGTACTCCGCGGTCTCGATGTCGGCGCCGCCGCGGATGCGGAACGGCGCCCCGAGGTTGACGATGAGCAGCGCCGCCGGCATCGGCGGCAGCGTCAGCCGCGCGTACGGGGGCGTGCCAGCCAGGTGGTAGAGGTCGTCGATCAGCCCGTCCAGCGGCGGTCGCGGCAATCTGGACACGTACTCCACGCCCACAGCATCGCGGACGCCCCGCCGTCATCGCCGACGCCCCGCCGGGATCGACTCACGAACGGCCCGCGCCGCGGGCGGAACCGATCACCAGGTCGGCAAGCCGCCGACACGCTCACGCCCGCGATCGGTGGACGTCCGCACCTATGGAAGGGAGGCGCGGCGGCCCACGGGCGCGGGCGTCGCCGCGCCGCCCTCGCCGCGCGGCGGCGGGATGAGTCGTTCGCCGAGGGCGAGCGCGAGGGCGAGAGCGCCGAGCAGGGCGCCGATCATCATCGTGCTGGCGGCACCGTGGCTTTCCAGCATGAGGCCGCCGACGAAGGCACCGCCGGTGATGCCGACGTTGACGGCGGCGGACAGCGTCGCGGCGGCGAGATCGGAGCGGCCGGGCGCCACCTGAAGGACGAGTCCGCCGAGCGCCGCGGTGAACGCGGCGAACCCCAGTCCGGCGATTGCGATCAGGACGACGGCGACCGCCGGATGATAGCCGAACGCGTACAGGCCGAGCAGCGCCACGCACTGCAGTGCGACCGTCGCGACCAGGGCGGACCACGGGCTGCGGTCGACGATCGGTCCGGCAGCGAGGATGCCGAAGACGCTGGCGACGCCGCGCGCCAGCAGGATGGTCGCGATCGACGCGGCGGGCAATCCGCTGACCTCGGTGACGAACAGGGCGATGTAGGTGTAGGCGGCGATGGCACCGCCGGTCGACAGGACGGCCACGACGACCAGGAGCCAGAATCGGCGGGAGTCGGGCGTTCTGCCCCGGGCGGCGTGCCCCTGCGCCGGCCCCGTCGACGGCAGCAACCAGGCCACCACGGCGAAGACGAGCACACCGAGCCCGGCCACCGCCAGGAACGACGCCCGCCAGCCGGCACGTTCACCCAGCCAGGTGCCGGCGGGCACGCCCAGGACCAGAGCGACGTTGCCGCCGGCGAACACGACCGCGACCACCCGTCCCTGCAGTCCGGGCCGGAACAGCTCGGCCGCGGTCGGCACAACGACCGCCCAGAACAGCGCATGAGTGGCCGCAGTGGCGATCCTGGCTGCCATCAGCATGGTGAACGTACTCGTGAACACCGTGATGGCGTTGCTGAGGACGAAGCCGGCCAGGAGCGCCGACAGCAACGGTCGGCGGGGGACTCTGCGCACCAGCGCCGTCAACGGGACCGAGGCGACCATCACCACTGCGCCGTACACGGTGACGAGCATGCCCACTTGGGACGGTGGCACGGCCAGGTCCACGCCCATCGGCAACAGCAGCCCGATCGGCAGCGCCTCGGCTGCGGTGTAGAGGAACGTTCCGCCGGCGAGGCCGATCAGCGCTCCCACTGCCCGCCGGTGTGCATGCGCCTGGCCCATCGTTACCCCCTAAACCGACTATGACGGAAACACTCTAGGAATGTTCCCGTCACGGGGCAACTGGTAAAGTGGGCTTTGATGGAAACAGCAGGGGTGACACGGATGCGCCTGGTGGGCGGCGACCTCGCGCTGGACTTCCTCAACACCCGCGCCGGCCCACCCGTCGGGCCTCCGGACGATGACGTGCTCACCGGCTACGCCGAGCTGATCGCCTGGAGCGTGTACGCGGGCACCCTCACCGAAACGCAAGCGGCGGCGTTGCGCCGGCTGTCCCGCGACAGTCCGGACAGCACCCGCACCGCCTTCGCACAGGCACTGCGCACCCGTGACTACCTGGACGAGGTGTTCCGGCCACTGGCCGCCGGCGAGGACCCGGGCGTGGCGGCGCTGACCCGGCTGCGCGACGACGAAGCCGACGCGCTAGCCCACGCACAGCTCGTGCGCGGGAAGACATTCGCCTGGTCCTGGCGGGACGACCACACGCCTGCCCGGCCCCTACGGCCGGTGGTCCACGCGGCGGTCCAGCTTCTCACCACGGGTGCGCTCGACCGGATCAAGCGATGCGCAGGCTGCCGCTTCCTGTTCATCGACGAGAGCAAGAACCGCAGCCGTCGTTGGTGCAGCATGGAGGACTGCGGAACCGCAGCGAAGATCCGCCGCTACGTCGAGGTAAGACGCATCCGCACAAAACGGTGAGCACACGTGGCCACGTCGACGACACCGCTCCCCCTACCGTCCGGCGCTGATCGCGTTCTGCTGACCGCGAAGAGGTCTTCATGCGCTCTCGTCCACCGGCCATGCTGGCTCGATGGATGTGCCGAGGCGCCCCACCTCCCAGGCCCTGCTCACGAACCTCTACGCGGCCTTCAACAGGCGTGACGTCCCCACGCTGCTGGCCGCCATGACGCCGGACGTCTCATGGCCCAACGGCTGGGAGGGAGGCGTCCTCCACGGCCGGGACCAGGTGGGTGCCTACTGGCGCCGGCAGTGGGAACAGCTCGAGCCCGTCGTCACGCCGACCGCGTTCAGCACGGAGGCCGACGGCCGCGTCGCCGTCACCGTTCATCAGGTCGTCCACGACAAGGCCGGAGCGAAGCTCGCCGACCACACCGTCACGCACGTCTACCGCCTCGACGACGGCTTGGTGACGGAGATGGAGATCCGCGAGTGACACCACGTCCTCGGAGGAACTTAGGGGTCGCGACAGCGATGAGTTTCGTTGCGGCCCCCGGTCTGCATACCCGTGCACCCGATCTCCCGACTCCCGGGGAGAGCGTCATGACCGCTACGTACAGGAGACAAGCGTGAAGCTACTTCTCACATCCGCGGGCGTCCAGAATCCGAGCATCAACGATGCGCTGGTCGGCCTGCTGGGCAAGCCGATCGCCGAATCCAGCGCCCTCTGCATCCCCACGGCGGCCTACCCGATGGGCGGACCGGCCTCCGCCTGGCGCTTCATCACCGGCCAGACGCCGCTACCCATGAGCGGGCTGGGCTGGAAGTCGCTGGGCGTCCTCGAACTGACAGCGCTACCGAGCATCGGCGAGGAGCGGTGGGTCCCCTGGGTCCGCGAGGCCGACGTCCTGCTCGTGCACGGCGGCGACGCGACGTACCTGTGCCACTGGATGCGGCAGTCCGGGCTGGCGGACCTCCTGCCGTCGCTGCCCGACACCGTCTGGGTCGGGCTGAGTGCCGGCAGCATGGTGCTCACCCCCCGGATCGGCACGGAATTCGTCGAATGGCAGTCCGCACCCGACGACCGCACGCTGGGGCTCGTCGACTTCTCGATCTTCCCGCACCTGGGCCTCGAACCGGACAACACCATGGCCGCTGCCGAGAGATGGGCGGCCGAGATCGCGGGTCCGGCGTACGCGATCGACGACCAGACGGCCATCACGGTGACCGACGGCACCGTCGAGGTCGTCTCCAAGGGGCACTGGAGGCGGTTCCCCTCGTAGCGGTGATCGGCCGACCTACCCGAGCAGCGTCGCCGTCGCGGCCAGGGTGGCCAGCGACAGCGTCGTGGTCACCACCACCGCCCGGTTGGCCACCGCCTCACCGACGCCGTACTCCTGGGCGAAGATGAACGTGTTCTGGGCCGTCGGCAGGCCCGCGCACACCACCACGGCGAGCAACTGTGGCGCGGACAGGTCCAGGGCCAGTCCGGCCGCGTACGCGATGACCGGCTGCGCGACGAGCTTCAGCGCGCTGATCGCGGCCAGCTCGGCCGGCCCGGCCAGCTCGGCCGGTTCTGGCCGCGACGGCGCCGTGCGGTGCAGCGACGCGCCGAGCGCGACCAGGGCCGCCGGAACCGCGGCACCCGCCAGCAGGGTGAGCGGCGCGGCGGCCGCCGACGGCAGCCGCAGGCCGGCAGCCGAGCAAGCGACACCGAGCAGCGACGCCAGGATCACCGGATTGCGTACGGGTAGGGAGGCGATCCGGCGGACCCGCACCCGCCCGGCCGGGTCGCTGTGCCGGTCCAGGGCGACCAGGATCACGGGCGTCACCACCAGGACCTGGAGCAGCACCACCGCCGCCAGGAACGACACGTCGCCGAGAACCTGCGTGGCGATCGGGATGCCGAGGTTCGCCGAATTCACGTACCCGGCGGCCATGCCCCAGATCGGCCGTTCGCCGGGCTCGCGACCGAACAGCCGGCTCGCGCCGGCCCATCCGAGCCCGACCACCGCGAGAGTGCTCACTCCGAAGGCGAGCAGCGAGCGGCCGGCGAACCCGGACAGCGGCATCCGCGCCAGGGCCAGGAACAGTGCGGCCGGCATCGCGAGGTGGAACACGAACCGGCCGAGCACCGACGCCGCCGCCTCGCCCAGCAGGCCCCGGCGACAGGCCGCGTAGCCGACCGCGGTGAGGATCCAGATCGGTACGAACGCCGACACCAGGCTCATGCGGGAGTCACCGAAGCGTCGCGCCAGGTCAGGGACCGGCGTGCATCCGGAGCGTACGAGTCGAGAGGCGCGCCGGCCGAGATCAGATGCGCTGATCCGCCGCGGATCGCGCGGGCACCTCGGTCACCTCGGTTCCCCCTGTCGAGGACGTCGCGAGAGATCACTCAACCTGGTCCTCCGCATGCGTGATCAGCTGCCGCACCTGCTGCGGTGAGAGCCGGCTGGCGACAGCCACCAGGCTGCCGATCTCCTGGCTCGCCGCGTAGGCCCCTTCCCTCGCGGGGACATCAGCGACTGGCAACCCAGCGATCACCAAGAGGTCCGCCACCGGCATCTGCAATGCGGGAGCGATGTCGTGGAGGACGTCGGCTTCTGGCGGGACGGCACCACTGAGAAGCTGCCGGATCGTCGATTCAGCTCGGCCGGAGGCACGGCTGATCGCTCGTGGGGTGAGACGACGGTTCGCCACGAGGCCACGCAGGATCGACGCGGCGTCATGGTTCACCCGGTCAGACTACCGACATGGACACCGTGGTTCGTCGGCGCTGCGCGTCCTGGCTCGCCCCGTGCCGCCGGCGCGTCGCATGGCGATCCGCTGTCGGCAGCCCGGGGCCCTGCGGGGAGCGGGCGGTCGCCCTGCCATCTGGTCGCGGTGCCCCAAGCGCCTAGGATGGTCCCGGTGACCATCCCCGAACGGCGACCCGCCGACGTCCCGACCGACGAAGACCGGCTCGACGAGGCCCTGCGGTTGCTCTCCGGTGCACCGGTCGCACTCGATGTCGCCGTCAAGCGGCTGGCCCGCGGCAGCGGCGTCTACGCCTGGTGGGCTGCTCCCTCGGTCCTCCCCGACCTCCCCGGACCGCCGAACGACAGCGACCCGTCGCGGCGGATGCTCTACCTCGGGCGAGCGACGAGCCTGCGCGGCCGGATCCTGCGCAACCACCTGAGGCGTTCGGGCAGTTCGACCCTGCGCCGCACGCTGGCCGGTCTCCTCGTGTCCGAGGGCTACCGGACGACCTGGACCGACCGGGTCGTCCTGGTCCCCGAGGACGAGGCACGGCTGACCGCCTGGATGCACGAGCACCTGCGCCTGACCTGGGCGGAGGACCCCGATCCGGCGGACATCGAGGCCGAACTCGTCCGGCGTCTGCACCCACCGCTCAACGTCCACGGCGTCGACCCCGAGCACATCCAGGCGGCCGTGGTCGCCGCCAAGAACTCGTACAACGGCAGCAGCGGCCCGGCCCAGCCCTAGCAGAGACTGCGGTTCGAGCCTCACGCCGTCAGTGCGGCTTCCAGGTCCCGGCGGGTGAGGGCGGCGCGGAGTCGCAGCCCTTCGGCCGCCAGGTTCTCCCGGCCGCCCTGCTCGCGGTCGATGGCGCAGACCACGGTCTCCACCTGTGCACCGACGGACCGCAGTTGCCCGCACGAGGCCAGGAGCGCGCCCCCGGTGGTCACGACGTCCTCGATCACCACGACCCGCAGACCGTCCACCGGCCCGCCCTCGGCCACCTTCGCGGTGCCGTACTCCTTGGCCTGCTTGCGCACGAAGACCGTCGGCAGACCCGTCAGCTGCGACATCACCGTGGCGAGCGGAATACCGCCCATCTCCATCCCCGCCAAAACGTCGCACTCCGGAAGCAGGGCCACCATCACCTCGGCGACCTCGCGCAACAACTCCGGCTTGCCCTCGAACAGGTACTTGTCGAAGTACTCGTCGCTGACCTGCCCCGAGCGGAGAGCGAACCGGCCCGTGAGGTGGCAGGTGTCGTAGACGCGGCGCGCGAGCGGGTGAGTCACCCGCTCAGTCTCGCACCTGGCTGGAATCAACCGATCCGTCGGATGCGTACCCTTGGGCGTTCGTTACGCAGGTGGCCCAGCTTGTGCTGGCGGACCTGCTCCTCCCACACCTCCTGGTCGTACTCCGGATCCGGCGCCGTCCACCGGTGCGACCCGTCGCTGTAGTGGAACTTCTCGTCGCCGGGCCGCAACACGCTCACCGCACCCACCCCAGGAACCGCCGGTGCAACGTCCCGGCCGGCGCCCAGCTCAGGTCCGCCGTGGCCCGCACCAACTGCGCCCCCAGGTACACCGCCAGCGACACCGGCGCACCCTCGTACTCCGCAAGAAGCTCCCGCCGCCGCGTCGCGCACGGCCAGGGCGCACCGCACCCACCGCACGACCAGACCGGCAGCACCGGCCCGTGGGTGCTCACCCGCGCACCCCCAGGAAGCGGGCGACGCTCGCGCGCGCCTGCCGGCTGGTCGCCCACGCGACCTGCCAGCAGGGGTACGGAGTCAGCCGCGCCCACCACAGCCGGCAACCCACGCACATCCCGTCCAGACCCCGTACGTGCACCGCCAGGATCGCCTGTTCCGCAGTTCTCACTGGTCCTCCTGCGACGGCCAGTGACCGCGATTGATCGGTACGCGGTGGCGGTTGCGGCACGGCAGCTCCGCACCACACCGGCACACCCACCGCCACTTCCGCCACGACCACTTCGGGCGGTGCCGCCTCGCAAGCGTCAAGGCAGCAGCGATCAGGTACTGGTCGTAGGTGACTCGTCTCCACGGTGGTGTCCTCTCCCGCATCGCCGTTTCCTCCGTAGGGCAGCGGAATTCGACCGGCCGCGAGTCGCAGACCGGATCTGGAACGTTCGGTAACTGCGACGCTACGATCACGGCGTCGATCACTGGACTCACCAGCGGTACGAGTGAGCCGATCAGGAACGCCACCTCGCGGTCCGCTTCCGGCGAAACGTCGACCACGGGTCAACGTAGGGATGTCAGTTGGCAGGTCACCGCAGTTCCATGCCGCAACGCGGCGAGGTGACGGGTTACCTCCTGAAGCTCATTCGGGAATCCGTGCCGCTCACCCAGGAACAACTCGCCGCGCATCTGGACGTGGACCGCGTGACCGTTCAGAGCTGGGAGTCGGGGCGCAGACCGTTCACCGCCGTGCCATTCGGTCAAGCCGTTGCGATTCGCCAGCGGCTCGGACGCCTCGGAGCAAACACGATGCTGCTGGCCGCTCTCGACGATGCCGCCGAGGCAGACCTCATTCTTGCGACGCTCCTGCGGGACGAAGCAGGCCGATCTCCCATCGCTGAACAACCCCTCGGCTGGTCGGTGCTGACGCACCGCCTGACCGATCTGATCCTCTGGAGCGTTCTCGGGCAGACGCCGACGTTCCTCCGGAGTATCTCCACGCCCCACCGGCGACGCGGCCCTGTGGCTGCTGCCCCACTCTTGTCCGCCGACGAGCGGCGTGCCTTCTTCGCACGCCTCCGCATGCTCGCCGAACGTTCGGCGTCCGAACGCAAGCCAGATGTTCTGCTGCACCGGCAGGCCTACTTCCTTGCTGGCATGGACCCCACAGGCGCGTCCGCCTCATGGCTCGCCGAAGGCACCGCCCGAACAGCTCGCCAGATCACCCGCTTTCACACCTGGTCACCGGTGTGGCCGGACATCCGGTCGATGGTGGCCTCCATGGCGAACCAGGGAGATCCGGAACCGCTAAGAGACTTCATCGACCGCGCTCACCCGGACGATGCCTGTGAGCGGGCCGCACTCAACTACTCCGCCTACTGGGTCGGCGAAGTTCCGTACCGGCATCGCGACGACTTGTTCATGCCGGCTGCTCTCGGCGACTGGCGAGGAGTCGTACTGTTCCGGCACCTGGTTGAGCGCCTCACCGTCGGCCACCCGTTCATCGACCTCAACGTGCACAACCTCTGGGCTCTTCTCATGGCGAGACGCGGCCTCACCCGCGCTGACATCGCGACCGGGCAAGCACTGACTGACCGGTGCGGCACGCTGCTCGACAGTGACCAGGTATCCAGGCAGTCACGACAAGAACTAACGTCTATCCTCTACAGCCTCCGTGCTGACGGAGTCACCGGTACAGGGACGGGCAGATGAGCGAGGACCAGGACGCCGCAGGAGCCATGAGCTTCATCTTCGAGGCTGGCGTACTCAAGCGTGCCGCCCGCACCGGGTGGTGGTTCGCCGGGGTGAAGCAGCCCGAGTCGATCGCCGAGCACTCGTTCCGCACAGCGCTCATCGGCATGATGCTCGCGGCCATGGAGGGTGCCGACCCGGCTAGGGTCTCGATGTTGTGCGTCCTGCACGACACGCAGGAAACCCGGATCACCGACATCCCGCACATCGCCAAGCGCTACCTCACCGCCGCGCCCAACACCGCCGTCACCGCCGACCAGGTCGCCGACTGCCCGCCGGCCGTCGCAGACGTGATCACCGCTGCCGTCGCCGAGTACGAGGCCCGCGAAACCCTCGAGGCGGTGGTGGCCCGCGACGCGGACAAGTTGGAGTGCCTTGTCCAAGCGGTCGAGTACCGGCACCAGGGCATTGCCGACGTTCAGCGCTGGATCGACAGCTCGCGGGCGGCGCTCAAGACCGCTTCCGCTCACCGCCTCGCCGACGCCGCCCTCACCGGCGCACCGATGGCGTGGCTGAACCCGCCCGCCCCGGCATAGACGCCGGATGCCGCCAACCCTCGCCAGCTTTCACACCTGCCGATGAGCGTGCGTTGCATGCTGTCGTCGCGGACCGCGATGGGAGGGCTCCGAGGTAGGTGTCTGCGACCCCATCCCTGTACGTCCTCGATCGAGGCCGGGTGGTGGAACAGTTAGGCCGTGTCTCCTGGATCCTGGTGGGTGGGATCGAAGGTGAGGTTGAGTAGTTCCAGGCCGGTGACGGGTTGGAAGCCGATCTCGGTGTAGAGCGTCAGGGCGGGGATGTTGTCGGTCTCGGTCTGGAGTGAGACGCGATGCGCACCGGCGGCACGGGCGTTGCGGATGACGTGCTGGAGCAGGGCGTTCGCGATACCGCTACGGCGATGGTGCGGGGCCACGTAGAGGTCGCGGATCGACCATGAGGTGCCCAGCCTGAGCGATGCCGGCGTGACCGCGACCGTGATGAAGCCGCGGACGCGGTCAGCTCGGATGGCGGCAACGACGGAGATGCGGTGTTGTGCGATCTGGTCGTGCAGCCAGGAGCGGGTGATCTCCGGGGTCGACGGTTGGCCGTAGTGCACCCGGTAGTCGTCGAACAGAGCAGCTACCTGATCGAACGCCGGATGGGCGGGGGCTACCGGCACGATCGTCGTTGTCATGCCGTGAGTGTGGCCGACGGTCGAGCCATTGGGCCGCTGTCATCGGCCGACCCAAGTGGCGACGCACGCCTCGTTGCCCTCGGCGTCGGCCAAGATCCACCACTTCGGTGCGTGCGCGTCCGAGACCAGCTGGCCACCCGCAGCCAATGCGGCGGCGATGCGGGCCTCGGCCTGGTCATGTGGGACGGCGACATCGAGGTGCATGCGGTTGCGTTGTGGACGCCGAGCATCCATTGTCTGCACCCCGAAGCCCGGACCTCGGCGCGCCGGGTCGGCCAGATAGTCGTCATCGATCTGGCGGTAACCCAGCAGCGCCCGCCAGAACGGCAGCACGTCCGCGCCGACCAGGGCGTCGAGGGTGACGTTGACGAGCTGCACGGCGGTCGGGTCGGCGGGGATGTCCAAGTCCCTGGCGGCAGCCGAGATCCGCCGGGCCAGCGCAACGTCGCGCGACAACAGGGACACCGTGACGCCCACATGACGCAGGTCGACGTTGACGTACTGCTGCTCCGCGCCACCGGCGAGCCGGCCGACCTCGTTGACGAACGCTATGCCCTTGGCCAGTGAGCCGGTGCGGAAATACGCCGAGACCACGTGGTAGAGACAGCGCCAGTCCTCGACACCGTCGGCCGCGTGGAACTGCCCGGCCGTGATCTGCACCGCCATGCGGGCGAACCTAGCATCGGCTGCGGGACGGAGCGCACCGTGGCGCTTCACGCATGGCCGGCCGACGGTGAATACGTCAGTGCGGGGATTCGCCGGACCGTAGTCCGTCGACGAGGAGCGCGACCATGCGCCGGCCGTAGTCGGGGTCCTCGTTGGGCATGGGCGCACAGAGTTTCGCCACCGCGTACAGCAGATCCTGGGCACTGATCTTGGCTCGGACCTCGCCGCTGGCTGTCGCGGCTTCGAGCAAGGCCTCGAGGGCCGGTCCCAGCTTCTGCATGAGATATCCGGGCAGGCCGTCGAACGCCGGATCGCCGGAGTGCAGGGCCGCGGCGAAGCCGCGTTTGGTCGCGACGAACGCGGTGAACCGATCGAGCCACTTCGCGAGGGCGACCCCCGGCTCGTGCGCGGCGGCCAGCGCCGGGGCCGCGTCGGCGCAGGCGTCGATCTCGCGTTCGATGACGGCCTTGATCAGGTCAGAGCGCTGCGGGAAGTGCCGGTAGAGCGTGCCGACGCCGACGCCGGCCAGATCGGTGATCTCTTTGGCGGGGGCGTCGACGCCGACGGTGCTGAAGACCGTCTTCGCCGCTTCGAGCAGGGACTCGATGTTGCGGCGTGCGTCAGTGCGCTTCCGACGCGGGGCGCGAACAACGAAGTCTGGTGTGTCGTCGGACACAGCTACGCCTCCCTTGCTTTTCCGGAAAGGCTTTCCGTATAGTTCCGGAAAGAGGTTCCGCATAACGACCCTACCGCAGGGAGACGCTCATGCAGTACCGCACCCTGGGGCGGACGGGCATCAAGGTCAGCCCGTACGCGCTCGGCACGCTGATGTTCGCCACGGTGATCGGGAACCCCGATCCTGACGACTCGATCAAGGTCATTCACAAGGCGCTGGACGCGGGCATCAACCTCGTCGACACCGCCGATGCGTACGGCGACTCGGAGGAGATCGTGGGCCGGGCCCTCAAGGGGCGCCGGGACAACGTCGTCCTCGCCACCAAGGTGGGCCTTCCCAGGCTGAACACGCTGCCCCGGACGCCGGGCGCGGCCGCGGCCACCGACCCCAACCAGCGAGGCGCCTCCCGCCGCTGGATCATGACCGCGGTCGAGAGCTCCCTGCGCCGCCTGCAGACCGACCACATCGACCTCTACCAGATCCAGCGTCCGGACCCCGACACCGACATCGAGGAGACGCTCTCCGCTCTCTCCGACCTGATCCGCAGTGGCAAGGTCCGGGCGATCGGGTCGTCCACGATGCCCGCATCCGACATCGTCGAGGCACAGTGGGTCGCCGAACGACGCGGGCTGGAACGCTTCCACACCGAGCAGCCGCCCTACTCGATCCTCAACCGCAGCATCGAGAGCGAGGTGCTGCCGACCGCGCAGCGCTACGGGATGGGCACGCTGGTGTGGGGCCCGCTCGGGCAGGGAATGCTCACCGGCCGGGTCCGCAAGGGCGAGCAGAACGACCTGCGCCGCGCCCGCTTCTCCAAGCACCTCACCGACGAGCGCCGGATCGACGTCGTCGAACAACTCGTCCCGCTCGCCGACGAGGCAGGCATGCCGTTGACCCACCTCGCCATGGCATTCGCCATCGCACACCCCGGCGTGACCAGCGCGATCCTGGGCCCGCGCACGATGGAGCACCTCGACGACCTGCTCGCCGGCGTCGACGTCACGCTCACCGACGAGATCCTCGACCGGATCGACGAGATCGTCGCGCCCGGCACCGATGTCACCCGGCTCGACCAGGCCTACCTGCCGCCGGCCCTGCTGAACCCGAGCCTGCGCCGCCGGCCGGTCAGCGAGCGTGGCGCCGCCTGATCGTCAGGAACAACTACGGTGGGACGACATCAGGCGTACGAATGCGGCGCGATGGCGTTTGAGGAGACGGGCGATGGCCGAGCGTGTGACTGCGGACCGGCTGCTCCTCGTCAACGTGGTGCATCACTGGTTCTACCTGCGACAGCCCACCTTCATCGGCACCGGACAGACCTACTGGATCGACCACGAGACCAGCGAACTGTGCGTCGACCGCGGTGACGATCGCGTGACCCGGCACCCCCGCGTAACCCGGCACGCAGATTGGATGGGTCGTTAACAAGATCCACAGCTCGCTGAGGCATGTGGCAGTGGCTCTGGTGGTGACAGCACCCGTCGGACTCACGCAACCCGAGCAGCTCAGAACCAGCTCTCGCGCATGTCCAGCGTGGTCCGGTCCAGCCCTTCCAGCAGGTCGAACTGCGCCCCCACCTTCGGCAACTCCCACCGGTAGAAGTACCGCGCCGCCTGCCTCTTCCCCGCCAGGAACTCCCCCTCGGCCCCCTCCGGCGTCCCCAGCGCCTCCACCACCAGCACCTGTTCCAGCCACATCCACGCGATCACCACGTGCCCGACCGCCTCCAGGTACACCGAGGCGTTCGCCAGCGCCAGCTCCGGGTCGCCCGGAGCCCACAACCGCCGCGTCACCACGGCGATCCGGTCCACCGCGGCGGCGAGCTGACCGGCCAGCTCGGAGGCGAACCCCTCCGCCTTCCACGCCCGGCTGACGGTGCCGCGGATGGTCTCCAGCAGCAGTTCCAGCGCGGCGCCGTCGCGCATGGTGACCTTGCGGCCGAGCAGGTCCAGCGCCTGGATGCCGTGGGTGCCCTCGTGGATGGCGTTGAGCCGGTTGTCGCGCCAGTGCTGCTCGACGTCGTAGTCGCGGGTGTAGCCGTACCCGCCGTGCACCTGGATGGCCAGGTCGTTGGCGGCCAGGCACCACTGCGCCGGCCAGCTCTTGGTGATCGGGGTGAGCAGGTCAAGCAGCAGCTGCGCCCGCTCGCGGTCGGCCTCGGCGGGCGCGGTCTTCTGCTCGTCGAGCAGCCGTCCGCAGTAGAGCACCAGCGCGAGCGCGCCCTCCACGTAGCTCTTCTGGGCCAGCAGCATCCGGCGTACGTCGGAGTGGGCCACGATCGGCACCTGCGGCGTGGTGGGGTCCTTGTCGGCGACCGGCCGTCCCTGCGGGCGCTGCCGGGCGTACGCGACGGACTTCAGGTACGCGGTGTAGCCGAGCGCTGTGGCGCCGGCGCCGATGCCGATGCGCGCCTCGTTCATCATGTGGAACATCACCGCGAGCCCCTGGTGCGCCTGCCCCACCAGGTAGCCGACCGCCCCGGCCCGCCCGTACGGCCGGTGCACGCCCTCGCCGAAGTTCAGCAGCGTGTTGGTGGTGCCCCGGTAGCCGAGCTTGTGGTTGAGCCCGACCAGCACCACATCGTTGCGCGGCCCGAGGTTGCCGTCGTCGTCGAGCAGCACCTTCGGCACGATGAACAGCGACAGGCCCTTCACGCCGGCCGGCGCGCCGGGAATGCGGGCCAGCACCAGGTGGACGATGTTCTCGGCCAGCTCGTGGTCGCCGCCGGAGATCCACATCTTGGTGCCGACGATCCGGTACGTGCCGTCGTCCTGCGGCTCGGCGCGGGTGGTGAGGTCGGTCAGTGAGCTGCCGGCCTGCGGTTCGGACAGGCACATGGTGCCGAAGAACCGGCCCTCGACCATGGGGCGGACCCAGGTGTCGATCTGCTCGGCGCTGCCGTGGGCGAGCAGCAGGTTGGCGTTGCCGAGGGTGAGCATCGGGTACGCCGACGTGCCCACGTTCGCGGCCTGGAACCAGGCGAACGCGGCGGCGGCCACGGTGTGCGGCAGTTGCAGGCCGCCCACCGACTCGTCCATGGTGGCGGCGAGCAGCCCGGTCTCGGCGAACGCCTCCAGGGCGGCCTTGACCTGCGGGATGGTCCGCACGCGCTGCCCGTCGAACGTGGGTTCGCCGGTGTCGGCGGCCCGGTTGTGCGGGGCGAAGCGTTCGGCGGCGACCCGGGCGGCGAGGTCCAGCACCTCGTCGACGGTTTCGCGGGTGTGCTCGGCGTAGCGGGGCCGCTCGGTCAGCCGCGCCACGTCCAGCCAGTCGTGCAGCAGGAACGCGAGGTCACGGCGGGACAGCAGCAGATCGGACGAGGACAACGTGGACTCCTTCCGGTCAGCCGCGGCGCAACCCGGCGACGGCCTCCCGCAGGTCATCCTGACCGATCGGAGCCGGTGGCGCACCCTCCGCCGCCTCCCGGAGCGCCTTGGCGAGTTGCACCCGGCGCAGCACCTCCCGGAGGTCCGCGCCGGTCAGCCCGGCCGTGTCGGCAGCCAGGGCGGCCGGGTCGACGTCGTCGGCGAACATCTTGAAGCCCGGCCGCTCGTGCCGGTCGATCAGCTCGCGGACCATCTTGGTGAGGATCTCGGCGCGTCCGGTCTCGTCCGGCGCCGGAATGGCGATCTTCAGGTCGAAGCGGCCGGAGCGGATCAGCGACGCGTCCACGCGCTGCGGGAAGTTGGTCGTGGCGACCACGATGACGTCGGGGTTCTCCTCGAACAGCGTGTTCATCTCCTGCTTGAAGATGCCCGCGACCGCGTTGACGGCCTGGCTGGCCGCGTCGCCGCCCGCCCCGGCGTAGCTGATGATCGAGTCGAACTCGTCGAACAGCATCACCGTGGGCCGCCGGTAGCGGCGTGCCTCCCGGAAGATGCGCTTGATGTTGCGTTCCGAGCCGCCGAGGTACTTGTCCAGGATCTCCGGGGTACGGATCTCCACGAAGTCCGCGCCGACCTCGTTCGCCAGCGCCCGGGCCAGCATGGTCTTGCCGGTGCCCGGCGGGCCGTACATCAGGATGCCCTGCGGCCGGCGCGCGCCCCAGCGGGCCATCGCCGCCGGGTGCCGGAACGACACCGCCACCTCGCGGAACCGCGCGACCACGTCGGACAGACCGCCGACCTGGTCGAGGGTCACCGCCGCGCTGCGCGGCCCGGCCGCCGCGACCGGTCGCCGCCCCACGAGGTACGTCCGTCCGCGCAGCACGGCCGGCTCCTCGCTGTCGCCGGACAACTCGCGCACGGCCTGGAGCAGCAGGCCCAGCATCGCCCGCAGGTGCGCCGGACCCACCTCGGCGCTGGGCACGTCGGCGCGGATGCGTACCGTGCCGGTGTCCTGGTCGACGCGGGGCCGCAGCCCGGCTTCCCGGGCCGTGCGCAGCACCTCCCGGCCGGCCTCGTCGCCCGGCGGCGCGGCGAGCGTGGCGACCGGTCGCGGCCAGATCCGCCGCCCGGCCTCCGCAGCCATCCGGCCCACCGCGGCGGCCGGGCCGTCGCCGCCGCGCGCGGCCAGCCGCTCGGCGAGCAGCACGCCGACCGGCCCGGCCAGACCGAGGGCGAGCAGGCCCGCCGGTGAGTTCTCCACCCGCAGGTACGCCTCGAAGCGGTGCACCGGCTGCCCGTCCGCGACGTCGGTGCGCACGGTGCAGCGCACTTCCCGCACCGGGGCCGGGAAGTCGCCGTCGACCAGCAACTCCACCGGCCCGTCGGTGGCGGCGGCGAGCAGCCCGGCCGCGTCGGCGATGCGCACCTCGGCGCCGAGCAGCGGCACCGTCTCCTCGTCCGGCCGAACCTCGGTCATCGGCAGCCCTCTCCTCGCGGCGGCGTCCGCTTCCCTCGCGTGGCGTCCGCCTCCGAGTCTGGCACCGGCCCGGCCGGGCGGCCACCGCTCAGCCGCCGCCGCTGACCTGGCCCCGGCTCACCCGGCCGCCGTCCTGGCCGCTGCTCACCCGGCCGCCGCTCAGCTCGCCTCGGCGAGCAGGCCGTCGACCAGGTCGCGGGGCAACCCGTGGGTGTCGTGCAGCCAGTGGTAGTCGCGCTCGGTCAGCGGCCCGCGCGCCCGCACCCGGTCCACGAGCGGCCGTCCGCGTCGCAGCAGCCCTCGGAAGCGACGTTCCTCGTCCACGAGCGTCGCGTGCAGCGAACCGACGTCGACCGGCTGCGCGCCCGGTGTTCCCGGATCGACCGGCCGGCGGAACCGGCGCAGCGTGTCCGCGTACAGCTCCGGCGGCAGGTCGTCCAGGGTGCGCGCCGGGTCGTCGCGCCACAGCAGGGTGAGCGCGCGGCGCAGCAGCCGCCGCAGCACGTACCCGCGCCCGGTGTTGCCGGGGCGTACCCCGTCACCGAGCACGACCACCGCGGACCGCAGGTGGTCGGAGACCACGCGCAGGTCCGTGCCACGCAGGTCCCAGGTGCCCACCTCGTCCACCCATCGGCGCAGCCCGTCGCCGGTGAACACGGACCGGTCGCCGCGCAGCACCATCTCCAGCCGTTCCAGGCCCATGCCGGTGTCGATGCTGGACACCGGCAGCGGCGTGAGCCGGCCGTCCGGGTGCCGGTGGTAGCGCATCTGCACGTGGTTCCACACCTCCACCCACCGCGCATCCGTGCTGGGTGTGCCGGTGGGCGGGCCGTCGCCGGTCCACACGAAGATCTCCGAGTCCGGTCCGCACGGGCCGGTCGGGCCGTTGGACCACCAGTTGTCCTCGCCCAGCGCCTCCACCGGCACGCCGAGCCCGGTCCAGGTGTCCCGCGCGGTGTCGTCCGGCCCTTCACCGTTGCCGCCACCGAAGACGGTGGCGTGCAGCCTCTCCACCGGGATGCCGAACCCGCCGGTGAGCAGGTCGAAGCCCCAGCGCAGGCTGGTCGCGATGTCGTAGTCGCCGAGCGACCACGAGCCGAGCATCTGGAACACGGTCAGGTGGGTGTCATCGCCCACCTCGTCCAGGTCCGTCGTGCGCAGGCACCGCTGCACGTTCGCCAGCCGCCGTCCGCCCGGGTGCGGGCGCCCCAGCAGGTACGGCGTGAGCGGGTGCATGCCGGACGTGGTGAACAGCACCGGGTCGCCGGGTGGCGGGACCAGTGAACTCTCCGGCGCGTCCTGATGGCCGTGCCGGTGGTAGTGGTCGAGGAACGTCCTGATGATCTCGTCGGGCGTCATGGCGGGTGCCTTCCGGGTACGGGTGACCGGACGGCCCGCCGCGCGCGTTGGCGTCGACACGACGACGCCGGCGGACCGTTTCCGGTCGCCGGCGTGGGTGTGGGGCAGGTCAGGCGGCGGCAACCGGCGAGCGGGAAGCTCGCGCGGCTGCGGCGGTAAGGGTGCGCCTGCTCTGCATGCCTCGACGGTAGCCCGGCCGCACACTCCCGCCCAGCCCTTTTCCCCCGCCCTCCCGTCTGCCCGCCCCCCGCGCAAGATCAACACCACTCCCCCGAAATGGCGGGGTCACGGGCACTCGGATGCCGCCACCTCGCCGAGATGGAGTTGACCATGGCCCCTGGAGGTGAGCAGGCGGCGGTAGAGGGCGTCCAGGCGTTCGGCCTGCGCCTCCCACGTCCACCCGGGGAGCGGGGAGTCCTCGCCCTCGTAGGCGGCGCGGTAACGGGCCGGGTCGGCGAGGACCGCCCGGACGGCACGGGCCAGGTCGGCGGCGTCGCGGGCGCGGAACACCTCGCCCTGGCCGGTGGCGCGGACCGTCTCGGCCATGGTGCGGACGTCGCTGACCACGATCGGCAGCCGCGCGTGCGCGTACTCGAAGAACTTGGTGATCAACGCGATCTCGTGGTTGGGCCAGCGGTGCAGCGGAATCAGCCCGATGTCGGCGGTGGCGAGGAACGCGACGAGCTGCCGGTGCGACACGTACGGCAGCACGTGCACCCGGTCGCCCACCCCGTGCCCGGCCGCGCGGGCGACGACCTGGCGGACGTAGGCGGCGGCCGGGTCGGCGACGACGAGCGCCAGGTGTACGCCGGGCAGCAGCGGCAACGCCTCGACCACGGTGTCCAGGCCGCGCTGGACGGCCATCGCCCCGCTGTAGACGAGCAGCGGGGTGTCCGGACGCAGACCGCAGCGCTCCCGCAGGCCGAGGGCTTCCGTGTCGGGGGTGGCGGCGACCGGGGCGTTCAGCACCACGGTCGGGCGCTCGGGCAGGGCGTGGTCGCGTACCAGCAGGTCGGCCAGCGCGTCGGAGACGGTGACGACCGCGTCGGCGTGACCTACGTACTCGCGGACGTAGCCGACGTGCGCGGGCAGCCAGCGGGCGTTGTCGCGGCGGGGACGCGCCCCGGGCAGCCACTCGTGCGCGTCCCAGACCAGCTTCACGTCGTGCCCGGCGGCGCGGGCACGGTCCACGGCGCGGGCGGCCACGCCGAGCATCCGGAAGTCGTGCGCGTGGATCAGATCGGGGCACAGCGCGTCGACGACCGGGCCGGCGACCCGTTCGTAGTCCCAGAGCCCCGGTTCCAGCCGCCGCCAGGCCCCGTCGCGCAGCCGGGCGCGCCAGTAGCGGACCTGGGCGTGTTCCACGGGCCGGCGGGCCAGCCGGGCCGCGCGCAGCGGCAGCCCGCCCCGGGCCACCAGTCGCGCCCGCAGCCCGGGCACGCCACGCAGGCGGGAGCCGTCGCGTGAACCACCGCCACGGCCCGAAGCGGAGACGCCGGCGCCCTCGGGGCCGGGGACACCGCCGCCCGGGCGGGAGACGACGGCCGGTGCGGTGGTGGGCGGAGCAGCGCGAGCGGCGGGCAGCGGCAGGACGCGTACCTCGGCGTCGCCGAGCCGCCACCGGCGTTCGGCGTCCACGTGGGCGCAGCCGATCAGCGTGACGTCCCAGCCGGCGTCGGCGGCCGAGCGGGCCGCCTTCTGCACCCGCGAGTCACCCTCGACCGCGTTGTCGACGAGCATGACCACCCGCCGGCGAAGCCGCGTCGTGCCGTCGCGCCCCATCGGCGTTCCACCCCTTCACCCGTACGCCCGGACGGGCGCGAGTGTACGGGGGCGCGGGACCGTCACGACGGCCGCGAAACCGGCACTGAGCTGCGGTGATGCCGACTGTGCAGACGATGGTCGGGTGCCGGCCGGTGGAAGTTCACCGGCCGTGCACCCGACGGGCGGGTCAGGCCGTGCCGGAGGAGGCCAGCGCGGCCGGGGCGACCGGCTGCCGGCCGTCGTTGCGGTTGGGCAGCGACAGGCGGATGACCTTCCACCAGGCGGAGGCGACCTGCTTGGGCAGCGGGCCGGTGGTGTAGTGCAGTCCGTACCTGTCGAACAGCGCCCGCACCTGCGGGGCGATCTCCTGGTAGCGGTTGCTGGGCAGGTCGGGGAAGAGGTGATGCTCGATCTGGTACGACAGGTTGCCGGTCATGATGTGCAACAGGCGGCTGCCGCTGATGTTGGCCGAGCCGAGCATCTGGCGCAGGTACCACTCGCCGCGGGTCTCGCCGTCGATGGAGGTCTTCTCGAACGTCTCCACGCCGTTGGGGAAGTGCCCGCACATGATCACCGAGTGGCTCCACACGTTGCGCAGCAGGTTCGCGGTGAACGTGGCGGCGAGCGTGGACAGGAACGACGGGCCGGACAGCAGCGGGTGCACCACGTAGTCCTTGAGCACCTGGCGGCGGATCTTGCGCCCGACGGCCCTGGCCTTGGCCCGGAACTTCGGGTCCTTGAGCCTGCGCTGCTTGAGGTGGTCGCCCAGCTCCATGTCGTACGCGGCGATGCCGTACTCGAAGAACATCGCGTTGAGCAGGTTCCACAGCGGCTGCCCGAGGTGCATCGGGTGCCACGGCTGGTCCTCGTCGACGCGCATGATGCCGTACCCGAGGTCGTTGTCCTTGCCGACCACGTTGGTGTAGCGGTGGTGCAGCTCGTTGTGCGACTGCTTCCACTGGTCGGCCGGGGAGACGTGGTCCCACTCCCAGGTGGTGGAGTGGATCTTCGGGTCGCGCATCCAGTCCCACTGGCCGTGCAGGACGTTGTGCCCGATCTCCATGTTCTCCAGGATCTTGGCGACCGTGAGGCCGGCCGTGCCGACGACCCAGGCCGGCGGGAACAGCGAGAACAGCAGCACCGCACGGCTGCTCATCTCCAGTGTCCGCTGGGTCTTGACCACCTTGCGGATGTAGCGGGCGTCCCGCTCCCCCCGGTCGGCGAGGACCCGGTCCCGGATCGCGTCCAGTTCCTTGCCGATGATCTCGATGTCCTCGGCGCTCAGGTGGGCGATCGGGTTGACGGCCTTCTTCTGGATCACGGTCACGTTGGGTGGCTCCTGTCAGAGATCGATGTCGCAGGTACCGGCGGCGGCCGACACGCACGTCTGGACGAGCACGCCGTCCCCCGGTACGGCCGTGGTCACGTCGCCGTTGCGCAGGTCGCGGACGGCACCCTGACGCAGCGGTACGACGCAGCCGAAGCAGATGCCCATCCGGCACCCGGAAGGCATCAGCACTCCGGCGTTCTCCCCCGCGTCGAGCAGGGTGGTGGCACCGTCGGACTCGACGGTCACTCCCGCCCCGGTGAAGGTCACCGTCCCTCCCTCGCCCCGCGTGATCACCGTCGGGCGGAACCGCTCGGTGTGCAACCGCTCGACGAGGCCGTTGGAGGACCAATACCCCTCAACCGCGTCGAGCATGCCGATCGGTCCGCAGGCCCACGCCTCCCGGTCGAGGTGGTCGGGCACCAGCCCGGCCAGTTCGGCGACGTCGAGCAGGCCGTCGGTGTCGGTGTGCCGCTCGATCAGCCGCAGCGCGCCGCGTTCGGCGAGCGCGCGCAGCTCCGTACCGAAGATGACGTCGTCGCGGGTCGGCGACGAGTGCACGAGCACCACGTCGGCCCGGTCGGCCAGCCCGGAGCGCAGCATCCCCATGACCGGGGTGATGCCGCTGCCGGCGGTGAGGAACAGGACGCGCTCGGGCGTCGCGGCGGGCAGCACGAACTCGCCCTGGGCCTGGTCGAGGTGCACGATCGTGCCGGGCCGGATCCGGCGTACGAGATGGTTGCTGACCTTGCCGTCGGGGATCGCCTTCACCGTGACGGAGATCCGGCCGTCGGGGGCACCCGGCGGCGAGGTGAGCGAGTACGCGCGCCACTGGCGCACGCCGTCGACGTCCACGCCGAGGCGGATGTACTGCCCGGGCGTGTGGCCCTGCCAGGCGCGACCGGGCTGGATCACCAGCGTGGCGGCGTCCCGGGTCTGCGGCCGCACGGCGACGATCCGGCCGCGCAGCGGGGCGCCGGCACGAAGCGGCGCGATCAGGTCGAGATAGTCGTCGGGCAGCACCGGTGTGGTGACCGTCTCGGCCAGCCGCAGCAGCCTGTCCCGGAAGGTGACCTTCTGAGGGCGGCGGGAGGCAGTTGTGGTCATATGACCAGCGTGACCGCCCGATCGCATAACATCTTGACCGACAAAGGTGAAAATGTCGCGGGTTTTTGTTCGGAGGGAACAACATGACGTCGGAGGCCGGTACGGGGCAGCGCGCCGCGCACCTCAACCTCGACGCCGGGATGGCCGAGACGCTGCGCGCCCGGCTGCCGATGGTGGCCGAGCGGACGGTCTCCGCGATCACCGCCGAGGTGCCGGACTACTCCGGCGCGCTCACCGGCGCCATGCGCGCGAAGATCGAGAACGCGGTACGCATCGCGCTCGGCACGTTCCTCCAGCTCATCGAGGGTACCCAGGCGTTCGACCCGAGCACTCCCCTGGCCCCGGCGCTGGAGGCCGCGTACGCGCTCGGCAGCGGCGAGGCCCGCTCGGGGCGCAGCATGGACGCGCTGCTGGCCGCGTACCGGGTCGGTGCCCGGGTGGCCTGGCGCGAGGTGTCCACCACCACGGTCCGCAGCGGGCTGGCCGCCGAGACGGTGGCCGAGTTCGCCGAGCTGATGTTCGCCTACATCGACGAGCTGTCCGCGGCGAGCGTGGCCGGGCACGCCGACGAGCTGGCCAGCGCCGGCCGGATGCGCCGCCGCAGCCTGGAACGGCTCACCCAGCAGTTGCTGGCCGGCGAGCCGGAGGAGTCGTTGCGGCGCAGCGCCGAACGTGCCGACTGGCCGCCGCCGCAGACGCTGACTGTCGTGCTGCTGCCCCGCCGGCACCTGCGCGCGGTGCTGGCGCTGCTCAGCCCGTACACGCTGGAGAGCGGCGAGGACCTGCCCGGCATGAGCCCGGTCGAGGAGCTGGCCGTGCTGCTGGTGCCGGACATGCACGGCGGCCGGCGTCGCCAGCTCACCCGGCTGCTGCACGGGCACCGGGCGGTGCTCGGCCCGGCCCGGCCCTGGCACCGGGTCGCCGCGTCGTACCAGCGCGCCACCCGGGCGCTCGCACTCGGCCTCGGCGAGCCGGACGCCGGGCCGGTCGACACCGAGCGCCACCTGTCCACGCTGCTGCTCAGCATGGACCCGGAAGCCCTCGCCGACCTGCGCGCGCAGGCGCTCGCGCCACTGGCCCCGCTGCCCCCGGCCACCGCGCACCGGCTGGCCGAGACGCTGCGGTCGTGGCTGCTGCACCAGGGACGCCGCGACGAGGTGGCCGCCGACCTGTTCGTGCATCCGCAGACCGTCCGGTACCGGATGGGCAAGCTGCGGGAGCTGTTCGGCGACCGGCTGCACGACCCCGCCACGGTCCTCGACCTCACCATCGCTCTCGCCGTACCCCCGGAGCCGGACGAGGCCTGACGCCGCGCCGGGGCGCACGGCCCGGTGCGGCCGGGACCTCCGGCCCTGTCCGCCCGCGACGGCGGCGGGCAGGGTCGGAAGGGGACGAGCAACCAGGAGGGCCGCCATGAACAGCTCATCGACCCGCACCGACCAGGACCCGGGGGTACGGGTGCTGGAGGCGGCCGCCCGGCAGTCCCTGCACGCCCCGTCGGTGTTCAACACCCAGCCCTGGCGCTGGCGGGTCACCGCCGACGCGCTGGAGCTGCGCGCCGACCCGGACCGGAAGCTCGCCCACACCGACCCGGACGGCCGGCTGCTGATGCTGAGCTGCGGCGCCGCCCTGCACCACGCGCGCGTGTCGCTGGCGGCGTTCGGCTGGACGGCGGTGGTCGAGCGGCTGCCCGAACCGTCGCTGCTGGCCCGGGTGCGCACCACCGGCCCGGCCGACCTGGACGTGCCGGCGGGCCGCCTGGTCGACGCCATCCCGCGCCGCCGCACCGACCGCCGCGCGTACGGGGACCGGCCGGTTCCGGAGGCGGTGCTGGCCCGGCTCGGGGACGCCGTCGAGGCCGAGGGCGCGCACCTGCACGTGGTCCGGCCGGACCAGATGCCGATGCTCGCCGTGTCCACGGGGCGCGCGGCGGACGCGGAGCTGGCCGACCCCGCGTACCGGGAGGAGCTGCACCACTGGACCCACCGCCCGGCAGGCAGCGGCGACGGGGTGCCCGCCGCCACCGCCGTGCGGCCGTCCCCGCGACGGGTGCCGCTGCGCGACTACGCCCCCGGCGGGGCGGCCGGGCTCAGCGCGGGCACGGACTTCGACCGGGGCGCGGCGTACCTGATCCTGTTCGGCGACTCCGACGAGCCGGCGGCCTGGCTGCGCGCCGGCGAGGCGCTGTCGGCGCTGCTGCTCACCGCCACCGCCGAAGGGCTGGCCAGCGCGCCACTCAGCGACGCCGTGGAGCTGGCCTGGCCGCGCCGGATGATGCGCGACCTGCTGGCCGGCATCGGCGAGGCGTACCTGGTGGTGCGCGTGGGCTGGGGCCCGGACGCGGAGCTGCCGCCGGCGCCGCGCCGCGCGCCGGCCGACGTCATCGAGGTGGTGGACCCGCTGCGGTGACCCGGTGCGGTCCGGCTTCGTCGTAGCATCGACGGGTGTGGAACCTTGGCCCGGCCGACGCGTTCGTGGTCTTCGGCGACCAGGACTCCGGGTGCGTCTCCTACGGCGTGGAGTCGGCGGGCCGGCGCTGGTTCGTCAAGCGGGCCGGAACACCTGACGCGCGGGCGTCGCTGACCCGTGCGCTGGGCCTGCACGCCGCGGTCCGGCACCCCGCCGTGGTCCGGCCCGAGCTGGTGCGCGACGGCACGGACGGCCCGACGCTGGTGTACCCGTGGTGCGACGGTGTCGTGCTCAACCACGCCACCACCGGCGGTGGCAGCGACCGGAGCGGCCTGGCGCGCTTCCAGCAGTTGCCGGTCACCGAGGTACGCGCGGCGCTGGACGCGATCCTCGACGCCCACCTGGCCGTGAGCGCGGCCGGGTACGTGGCGGTCGACCTGTACGACGGCTGTTTCCTCTACGACTTCGACGCCCACCGGATGCGGCTGATCGACCTGGACGAGTACCGGCCGGGACCGTTCGTGCTGGACTCCGACCGGCTGCCCGGATCCCATCGTTACCTGTCCCCCGAGGAGCTGACCCGGGGTGCGACGATCGACGAGCGCACCACCGTCCACGCGCTCGGTCGCACGCTGCACCACCTGCTTGACGGCCCGTCCGGCTGGCGCGGCACCGCCGCTGAGCGCGCGGTCGCCGATCGGGCCGGCCGACCCGATCCGGTGCAGCGGCACGCCACAGTGGCCACTCTGGTCCGCGACTGGCGGACCGCCTGATCCGTTCGCTGTCTGGCCGGGCCTGGCGCCCTTGCTGGCCGGGGATCGTGACTTAGCGTCATGCCGTCTCTCGTCAGGCCGCAAGTTGCTCAGAGTGACGGGCGCCTCCCCCGCCGATTGGTCCGATTGCTTCAGAGCGAGTTTCTGAGCAGCGGAAACGCAGGAGAGGTCGGCAGCGGCACTCATACCCCTGCGCGCCCTTTGCTCTGCAGCCACATAGGCAGTGGTGGCCATGAGTCACCGATGCGCCGATGGCTGCAGAGCAAAGGGCGCGAGGTGAGTTATGCCGGGGAAGCCCTCTCGCTACCATCAGTGACGGCATCCCCGCGCGGCAGGCCGGGCGCGGCCAGGCCCGGCGCGCGCCAAGGCTGGACACGGCCAGGCCCGATGCAGCCAGATCCGAGGCAGCCGGGCCTGAGGTAGCCAAGGTCGACGCAACGAGGTCCGAGGCAGCCGACCTCGGGGCAGCCGGCCCTGGGGCAGCCAAGGCCGCCCCGGCAACGCCCGACGCGAGCAGGGTCCGGCGCGAGGAGGCGCCGGCCCGACGCCGACGAGCGTTCCGGGCGGCGGGGCGATGCGGCGAGGCGACGTCGACGTTCGGCGGCAGGAGACACCGGAGACACCGGGGCGCCGGCGTGCCGATGGATCAGCGGGGCGGCAGCGACAATTCCGCATAGTCCACTGTCGGCACGGACCGACGCCGGAACATATTCACGTCTATCTGTTGACGAGTACGGGATCGACGACAATCATTACTCTCGCTGGATCGACGTACCAACGATGTCGGATCTGGTGGCATTTCTTACCCCTCGACGGGATCGCGCCGGGACTGCGATTCCGCCGGGCGACCATGCCCGGCGCACGCCCGGTTAATCCTATCGAGTCGCTAGGAATTGTCGCCGCTCGCCCGAGGAGTCCGCCGGTGGACGGGAACAACGACGCTCCCGCACCGAGCCCGCCGAGGCCGGTGCAGAACGGCTCTGAGCTGCCCGAACAGCTCGCCCTGCACGGCGGCCAGCCGGTGCGGGGCACGCCCTGGCCGACGTACGACAAGGGTGCGGTCTTCGTGCACACCGAAGACGAGGACGCCGCTATTCGCGCCGTCCGCAGTCACCTCTACTTCCGATACGACCACCGCCCACCAAACGAAACCGAATGTGGGCGGTTCGAGGACGACCTGTGTCGTTATTTCGGCACCCGGCACGCGCTCGCCGTTTCCAGCGGGACCGCCGCGCTGGCGCTCGCCCTGATGGGTGCCGGAGTGCCGCCGGGCTCATTGGTGGCCTGCCCCGGATTCACTTTCGTCGCCACCCCCAGCGCCATTGTGCTGGCCGGTTGCCGGCCATTCCTGGTCGAGGTCGACGACGACCTGCGGATGGACCTCGACGACCTGCGCCGCCGCTGGCGGCCCGAGATCCGCGCCGTCATGGTCGTGCACATGCGCGGCTTCGCCGCCGACGTCGAGGCGCTGTCCGCGTTCGCCGCCGAGATGGGCGTGCCGCTCATCGAGGACGCGGTGCCCGCGCTCGGCGCCGAACTCAACGGCCGCAAGCTCGGCACGTTCGGGGCCGCCGGGGCGTTCAGCACCCAGTCCGACAAGGCACTCAACTGCGGCGAGGGCGGTTTCCTGATCACCGACGACAGCACGCTGTTCGCGCGGGCGGTGGCGCTGTCCGGGGCGTACGAGGGGCGGCTGCGGCGGCACTTCCCGCACGGCGAGCCGCCGCTGACCGGCCTGGACCTGCCGCTGCTGAGCCTGCGGATGGACGAGATCCGGGCGGCCCTGCTGCGCGCCGAGCTGACCCGGCTGCCGCAGCGGCTGGCGCTGTTCCACCGCAACTACGCGCACGTCAGCGCCGCCCTGGCCGGGCTGCCCGGCATCGCGGTCCGGCGGCCGGTCGCGCCCGGGGCGTACCTCGGGGAGGCGTTCGTGTTCCGCGTGCCGGGCGGCGACGCGGGCTGGTTCGCCCGCGCGCTGCGGGCCGAGGGGATCGACGCCCGCAACATCGGCGCGGACGACGACCTCAACGTCCGGGCGTTCTGGAACTGGCGGTTCCTGTACGACAGCGCCGACCCGGGCGAGATCCGCGCGACGCTGCCGCGCACCGCACGGCTGCTGACCGAGACCGTCGACGTGCCGCTGTCGTCCAACCTCACGCCCGAGGACTGCGACGACCTGGTCCGCGCGGTCCGCAAGGTGGCCGCCGCCCGTGAGACCGCGCTGGTCGGGTCGTGACCGGCGCACAGACCCCGGCTCGGCCCCTGCCCCGGCTCGCGCTCGCCGGCCTGCTCGGCGGGCTGTTCACCGGCTACCTCGGGCTGACCGCGGTGATCCCGGTGCTGCCCGGCTTCCTGCGGGAGCGGCACGACGCCGGTGACCTGACAGTCGGCGTGGCGGTCACGGTGACCGCGGTGACCGCGCTGCTGGTCCGGCCGGTCGCGGGCGCGCTCGCCGACCGGCACGGCCACCGGACGGTGATGCTGGCCGGGGCGCTCGTGGTGGCCGGCGGCGGCCTGCTCTACCTGGCGCCGCTGGGCGTGCCCGCGCTGGTGGCGGTCCGGCTCCTGCTCGGCGCCGGTGAGGCGGCACTGTTCACCGCCGGTGCGGTGTGGATCGTGCAGCTCGCCCCGCACGAGCGGCGGGGCCAGCTCATCGGCCTGTACGGGGTGAGCATGTGGGGCGGCATCTCCGCCGGCACGTTCCTCGGCGCCACCGTGCAGCAGGCCGGATACGCGGCGGTGTGGGTGCTCAGCGCGGTCGCCCCGGCGGTCGGCGCGGCGCTCGTCGCGCTGGTGCCCACGCCGGCGCGTACCGCACCGGCGGCCAAGGGCGGTGGGCTGCTGCTGCGCCCGGCGCTGCTGCCCGGCATCGCGCTCACCTTCGGCGCCGCCGGGTACGCGGGCCTGGCCGCGTTCGTCGTACTGCACCTGGACGCCCGGGGCATCGGCCACGGCGTGGTGGTGCTGAGCGTCTTCAGCGCCGTGTACGCCGGCACCCGCCTGGTCATCGGGCACCTGCCCGACCGGCTCGGCCCCCGCCGCGTGGCCACCTGGTGCGGGGTGGGCGAGGCGGCCGGTCTGCTGATCATCGCGGTCGCGCCGAACCTGCCGGTCGCGGTGGCGGGCAGCGTGGTGATGGGCGTCGGGTTCTCCCTGCTGCACCCGTCGCTGGCGCTGATGGTGATGAACCGCACCGACCCGGCGCGGCAGGGTGCGGCGATCGGGGCGTACACCTCGTTCTGGGATCTCGGGCTGGCGGTGTGGGGGCCGGCGACCGGCCTGGTCGCGGCCGGTCTGGGCTATCCGGCGGTGTTCGTCGCGGGCGCGGCCGGCGCGGCCGTCGCCGCCGCGATGGCGCTGCGCATCGGCCGGCCCGCGGTCGCGCCGGCTCCGGCGGAGGTACGCGCGGCATGAGCGCACCGGTGACCGTCCTGAGCGTCAACGGCTGGTGCCGTAACGGCAGCACCATCATCGGCAACGTCCTCGGTGAGGCGCCCGGTGTGGTGCACGTCGGTGAGCTGCACTTCCTGTGGAAGAACTCGACCGGGCGCGGGGTGAACGACAGGTGCGGGTGCGGCGCCGCGCTGACCGGCTGTCCGCTGTGGTCGGCGGTGCTGCCGCTGGGTCGTCCGGCCGGGATGTCGGCGGACGCGCACGCCGCCGAGGTGATCCGGCGGCAACGGGCGCGGCTGCGGACCCGGCACACGTGGCGGGTGCTGCGCCGGGGCGCGTACGACGCGGACACCCGGGCGCACGCGGACCTGCTCGGCGCGGTCTACCGGGAGGTGGCCGCGCGCACCGGCGCCCGGGTGATCGTGGACAGCACCAAGATCCCCGGCGAGTCGGCGTTGCTGCCGCACGTGCCGGGCGTCGAGGCGTACTGGCTGCACCTGGTGCGCGACCCGCGCGCGGTGGCGCACTCGTGGCGGGAGCCGAAGGAGTACGTCTACGCGATGTCCGCGGCGCGCAGCACCGCTTACTGGCACGGGTTCAACCTCGCGTCGGCGGCGATCAACCGGCGGTATCCGGGCCGGTCGGCGTTCCTGCGCTACGAGGACTTCACCGCCGACCCGGCCGGCACGATCGGCGCCCTGCTGAAGCTGGTGGGTGTCGACCCGGCGGCCAACCCGGTGCGGGACCGGACCGTCGAGCTGCGCGGCAACCACACGGTCACCGGCAACCCGGACCGGTTCCGGACCGGCCCGACCGTGATCCGCGACCGCGACGACGGGTGGCGGCGCACGCTGACCGGCCGGCAGCGGCTGGCCGTGGCGGCGCTGGCCTGGCCGCTGTCCACCCGGTACGGCTACCGGTCCGGCGGGCCGGACGGCGACCCGGCGTACCCCGGCGCGGCGGCCCGCGTCGGCGAGACGGAGAGGTGAGGACGTGGATCTGGGGCTCAAGGGCCGGGTGGCGCTCGTCGCCGGCGGCACCAGCGGCATCGGGCTGGCCTGCGCGAAGGAGTTCGCCGCGGAGGGCGCGCACGTGGCGGTCTGCGGGCGTGACCCGCAGCGGCTGGCCGTCGCCGAACGGGAGCTGACGGCGGTGGCCTCCGGCCGGGTCAGCGCGACCGGCGTGGACCTCACCGACACCGAGGCCGCCGCCCGCTGGGTGGACCGGGTAGCCGCCGAGCTGGGCGGCGCGGACGTGCTGCTGGTCAGCGGCGGCAGCCCGCCGGTCGGCACCGCCACCGGGTTCGGCGCCGACGACTATCGGGCGGCCGTCGACCGGGTGCTGCTGCCGGCGGTAGCGGTGTCGCTGGCCGCGCTGCCGCACATGCGCGCCGCGGGCTGGGGCCGGCTGCTGCTGGTGGCCTCGGAGACCGCCTGCGTGCCGATCGGACCGCTCGTGCTGTCCGGGGTGACCCGGGCGGCGCTGGTCCGGTTCGCCCAGGGCCTCGCCGTCGACGTGGGCCGCGACGGCATCACCGTCAACGTGCTCGCGCCCGGCGGGGTGCGTACGCCGCCGATGGAACGCGCTGCGGCCCGGCTCGCGGGCGCGGACGGCGACGTCGAGGCGCGGCTGTCCGCGATGGGTCACCACAGCGCCGTCGGCCGGCTGGCCCGGCCCGAGGAGGTCGCCGCGGTGGCCGCGTTCCTGGCCGGCGAGCGGGCGTCGTACGTGACCGCCGGGGTGCACCTGATCGACGGCGGCGCCGCCGCGACCGGCCCCGACCTGCCCCACCTCACCGGCGTCCGCAAGGACACCTACGCCTGACCCACCGACCGCCGCACAAGGGAGTGCCCATGTCCACGACCAGCCGGTTCACCGAGCGGGACGTCTCCGAGTTCTTCGACCAGACCACGCAGACGTACCTCAGTTTCTGGGACAGCGAGGGCGTGCTGCACACCGGCTACTTCACCGGGGAGGACGACTCCGACTACCACGCGGCGGCCGACCGGACCTCCGACATCCTCGCCGCCGACGCCGGGATCGACGCCTCGGCGAACGTGCTCGACGTGGGCTGCGGCTGCGGCAACTTCCTGCTGCGCCTGGCCGGCCGCACCGGGTGCCGGGGTGAAGGGCTGGACCTGAGCATCGAGCGGGTGCGCTTCGCCGAGCAGCGGCGCGCCGAGCGGGGCGCCTCGCTTCCCGTGTCGTTCCGGCACGGCTCGGCCACCGCCCTGCCGTACGACGACAGCACGTTCACGCACGTGGTCAGCCAGGACGCGCTGTTCCTGGTGCCGGACAAGCCGCGCAGCCACGCCGAGATGTTCCGGGTGCTCGCCCCCGGCGGGGTGCTCGCGGTGTCCGACTTCCTCCAGCCCACCGAGCGGATCGGCGAGGCGGCCCGCAGGCACGTCTACGACCGGGTGCGCTGGAACGACGGCTACTCGCTCGACGGCTACCGCCGGGCACTGGCGGAGGCCGGGTTCGTGGACGTGATCGCGCGCAGTCTCGACGCGCACATCAGGCAGACGTACCGGGTGCTGGGCCGCACCGCCCGGGAGCGCGCGGAGACGACGGCGGACGACACGGCGCGGACCTGGATCCTCGGCTTCGCCGACTCGTGCGACGAGATCCAGGCGGCGATCGACAGGGGCGAGTTCGGCTGGGGCATGTTCGTCGCCCGCAAGCCGGCCTGAGGAAGGGGACAGCAGATGTCACAGCGCACCGACACCGTGAAGCGGACGATCGCCGAGGTGGTCGCCGAACGGAAGACGCAGATGTCGCCCGGCGCGACGTTCGTCGAGGCGTTCGCCAAGGACGGTTTCGACACGAGCGTCGACTACGACGTGACGATCACCGACTCGCTGACCAGTTCCCGGCGCAAGCCCCGCTACCCCTCGCGGAACATGCTCAAGGTGGTGGACCTGTCCCGGGATCCGCAGGACTACTACTGGCACGAGAGCCCGCCCCGGCCGGACGACCCGGCGGTGGACGGCGCGGACCTGCGCCGGGAGGCGGCGAACCACTTCCACCGCTCCCCCATCCCGCCGCTGCTCACCACCACCGCGTGGGTGCAGGTGCCGGACACGCTGTGGGAGGACCCGGTCAGCTTCGCCCAGTTCATCGACTACCGGCTGGTGGTGCGGCTGGCCACCGCGGAGAACCACACCATCCTGCGCGGCGAGGGCGGGCTGCTGACCATGCCGGACCTGGGCCGGCTCACCGACCCGGGGCCGTTCGCGTCCACCGTCCTGGCCGCGTGCAACGAGGTCGAGCAGATGGGCAGCACCGCCGACGGGCTGATCATCAACCCGGCCGACTACTACCGGCTGCTGGGCAGCGGCTCGCTGATGCGCGACGTGGAGGACAACGGCGTGTTCATCGTGCGTACCCGGCTGGTCGACCCGGGCACCGCGATCGTCGGGGACTTCGGCCACGGCGCGCTGCTGTTCGACGCCGGCCGGTCCACGATCGGGTTCGCCGAGCCGCCGCCGGGCACGTTCGCCGAACCCGGGGTGGCGCTGCGCGCCGAGATCTGGGAGCGGGTCGTGGTGAACCTGCCCACCTGCTTCTTCGTCGTCACGCTCTGACCGGCGGCGACGGATGACGACGCCGGCCCGTACCGACCCCGACGTGCTGGTCGTCGGCGCGGGCGTGGTGGGCCTGTGCTGCGCCTGGTTCCTGCGCCGCGCCGGGCACACCGTGACTGTGGTGGACCGGGGCGAGGTCGGCGACCCGGCGGCCTGCTCGGCCGGGAACACCGGTTTCGTCGGCACCCAGGGCTCGGCGCCGCTGGCCGAGCCGGGGGTGCCGGCCACCGGGATCCGCTGGCTGTTCAGCCCGGAGAGCCCGTTCGCGGTCCGGCCCCGGCTCGACGGCGCGCTGCTGGCCTGGCTGTGGCACTTCCGCCGGCACTGCACCGAACGGCACGCCCGCGCCGGGTTCGAGACGCTGCTCGCGCTCAAGCAGCGCAGCCTCGCGCTGCTGCGCGAGATCTGCGCCGAGGACGAGCTGGCCGGGACGCTCACCGAACGCGGCATGATCCTCGCCTGCCACACCGAGCAGGGGTACGCGAAGGCGCGCCGGACGATCCCGGCGGCGACCGCGCGCGGCGTGCCGCTGCGGGAGCTGGACCGGGCCGAGCTGGCCCGGCTGGAACCCGGTGTCGACTTCGCGGTGGCCGGGACGCTGCTCAACGAGGAGGGCGCCGCGCTGCGCATCCCGGCGTTCCTGGTGGCGCTCGCGCGGGCGCTGCGGGCCCGGGGCGTGGACATCGTCACCGGCGCGGAGGTACGCGACTTCGAGGTGACCGGGCGGCGGGTACGCGCGGTGCGGACGGCTCGGGGCGAGCTGCGCCCGGCCGAGGTGGTGATCGCCGCCGGGGTGTGGTCGGCGGCCTGCGCCCGGATGCTCGGCGTCGGGCTGACGCTGCAACCGGCGAAGGGCTACACCGTCACGCTGCCCGCCGGCCCGGGCACGCCGACCCGGCCGGTGCTGCTCAGCGAGGGCAAGGTCGCGGTGATGCCGCTGGGTGACCGGGTACGCGTCGGCGGCACGCTGGAGCTGTCCGGGCTGGACGCGTCGATCTCACCACGCCGCGTCGACGGGATCCTGCACACCGCGCGGCGGTACCTGCCGGCGCTGGACACCGGCCGGCGCCTCGACGTGTGGAGCGGGCTGCGTCCGTGCACCCCGGACAGCCTGCCGTTGATCGGGCGGGCCGGCGGCTACGACAACGTCAGCGTGGCCACCGGGCACGGGCACATCGGGATGGGCCTGGCCCCGGCCGGCGGGCAGCTGCTCGCCCAGCTCGTCTCCGGCGCCGAGCCGGACCTACCGCTGGACACGTTCGCCCTGGACCGCTTCCAGAGGGGGATCTCGTGAGCGATCGGCCGGAGATCGGGGTGCTCTGCCTCGACACCAGTTTCGACAAGATCCCCGGGCACATCCGTAATCCGGACACGTTCGACTTCCCGGTGCGTTACCGGGTGGTGCAGGGCGCGACCCCGCAGCGGCTGGTCCGCGAGGCCGACCCGACGCTGCTGCAGCCGTTCGTCGACGCGGCCCGCGACCTGGAGGCGGCCGGGGTCGCCGGGATCACCGGCGCGTGCGGGTTCCTCGTGCTGTTCCAGGCCGAACTCGCCGCCGCGGTGCGCGTCCCGCTGTGGTCGTCGAGCCTGGTGCAACTGCCGATGGTGCACCGGATGGTCGGTCGCACGGTCGGGCTGCTGGTCGCCGACGAGGCGGCGCTGACCTCGCGCCACCTGGCCGCGATCGGCGCGGCCGACGTCCCGGTGGCGGTCACCGGCATGGCCGGGCAGCCGGAGTTCCGCGAGGTGATGCTGGAGGGCCGGCGCGACGCCCTCGACGTCGAGCGGCTCGCGGCCGAGGTGGACGAGCGGGTCGACGCGCTGTCCCGCGCGCATCCGGAACTGGGTGCGCTGGTCGTCGAGTGCACCGACCTGGTGCCGTTCGCCCACCGGATCCAGGCGCGGCTGGGTGTGCCGGTGTTCGACATCGTCACGCTGACCACGATGGCGTACGCGAGCCTCACCCGGCGGCCGTACCGCCCCGGTGGGTGACCGCGGGGCCGTCGCGCGGAAACCCGCTCCCGGCGTCCGTCCGGCGCTTAGCGTGGGACGAGAGGCGGCCTGCCCGGGGCGCCGGTGAGCGGAGGGAGAACGCGGTGACGGAGCCGGAGGAGGAGCAGGAGAAGACCCGCAAGACCGATCGGGTGCTGTTCTCGCCCGACGGCGACCCGCACCACACGCTCGCCGAGGCGCCCCAGCCGGACGAGCACCTGCCGCCCACAGTCACCCGCGACGGCCACACGGAGGTACTCGACGACGAGCAGTGAGCGCACCGTCCCGTTCCGACCCGCTCGCGGGCCGGGCGGGACGTGCCGCGGTCAGACCGGCGGGATGCCGGAGCGGCCGATGTCCGACATGTCGTCGCCGATCTCGGTCCGGGTGCCGGCCACCGGCCCGGCGGTCGCCTCGGTCCGGTCCTCCAGGCAGGCGTCGCCCAGCCCGTGCATCAGCTCGCCGACCACGGCGAGCGCCGAGCCCTTGTCCGGGCAGGGCGCCCCGGTGGCGAGCACCTGACCGTCGCCGCCGACGACGGTGAATCCCACACTGCCGTCGGCCTCGCTCTCGATGACGAACTTCATCGTGCTCCTCCCGCCCCGCTCAGCTCACGCCGTGCGTCTGCAACCACAGCTCCAGCAGGCCCAGTTGCCACAGCTTGTTGCTGCCGGCGGCGGCCTGGGCCCGGTCCGGCTCGGCCAGCAGCTCGTCGACGTACGCCCGGCGGAACAGCCCCCGCCGGCGTGCCTCGGGCGCACCCAGCGCCTCGACCACCAACTCTCGCACGGGACCGTCGACGTTGCGCAGCGCCGGCACCGGGAAGTAGCCCTTGGGCCGGTCGATGACCTCGGCCGGCAGCACCTCCCGGGCCACCTCCTTGAGCACGCCCTTGCCGCCCTGCGCCAGCTTGTGCTCGGGCGGGCACGCCGCGGCGAGCGTGATCAGGTCCTGGTCGAGGAAGGGCGTGCGCACCTCCAGGCCCCACGCCATGCTCATGCTGTCCACCCGCTTGACCGGGTCGTCGGGCAGCATCAGGTGGGTGTCCAGGCGCAGCACCGCGTCCACGGCGGTCTGCGCGCCGGGCGCGGCCAGGTCCGCGGCGACCAGCTCGCCGCTGGCGTCACCGTCGCAGGCGTACGCCGGTTCCACCACCTCGGTCAGCTCGGCGTGGTCGCGGTCGAAGAACGCGGCGGTGAACTCGGCCGCCGCGTCCTCGCGGGCCGAGGCGGCCAGCCGGTGGTGGTAGCCGTAGCCGGCGAACACCTCGTCGGCGCCCTGACCCGACTGCGCCACCTTCACGTGCCGGGCGACCTGCTCGGAGAGCAGGTGGAACGCCACCACGTCGTGGCTGCCCATCGGTTCGGTCATGGCCGCCACTGTGGCGCGTACGGCCGGGCCGAGATCGTCGTCGGCGAGCCGGATGCGGTGGTGGTCGGTGCCGAACGTGCGGGCCACCAGGTCGGAGTAGTGGAACTCGTCGCCGCTCTCGTCGCCGCGGCTGTCGAAGCCGATGCTGAACGTCTGGAGGTGGTGCTGTCCGGCGTCGTCCAGCAGCGCCACGATCATGCTGGAGTCCAGGCCGCCGGAGAGCAGCACCCCCACCGGCACGTCCGCGACCAGCCGGCGGCGTACGGCGGTGCGCAGCGCGTCGCCGACGGCGGCCCGCCAGTCGGCGGCGTCCATGCCGTCGTGGGAGGGGTCGCGCCGGTACTCGGGCCGCCAGTAGACGCGCTCGCGGCTGCGCCCGTCGGCCTCGACCACCCGGACGGTGGCCGGGGGCAGCTTGCGGATCCCGCGCAGGAGCGTGCGCGGCGCTGGCACGATCGAGTGCCAGGACAGGTAGTGGTGCAGCGCGACCGGGTCGATGCCGGTGTCCACGTCGCCGCCGGCCAGCAGCGCCGGCAGCGTGGAGGCGAACCGGAGCCGGCCGGGCGACTCGGCGAGATAGAGCGGCTTGATGCCGAGCCGGTCGCGGGCCAGCACGAGGCGGCGGCGCCGCCGGTCCACCAGCGCCACCGCGAACATGCCGACCAGGTGGTCGACGAACCGCTCCCCCCACTGCGCGTACGCCACCAGGATCACCTCGGTGTCGCTGGTGCTGTGGAACGTGTGCCCGGCGGCGCGCAGCTCGTCGCGCAGCTCCGGGTAGTTGTAGACGCAGCCGTTGAAGACCAGGGCCAGGCCGAGGTCGTCGCGGACCATCGGCTGGGCGCCGGCCTCGGACAGGTCGATCACGGTGAGCCGGCGGTGCCCGAGGGTGATCCAGCCGTCGCTCCACGCGCCCTCGCCGTCCGGCCCGCGTGCGCGCATGGCCGCGGTCATCCGGTTCACCGCGTCGGTGTCGGGGGTGGCCCCGTCGAACCTGGCCTCACCGCTGATCCCGCACATCTCAGCGCCCACCGGTCAGTCGCGGAGCACTCACCATGCCAACCTCCCGCCGCGTCGTCTCCCGGGCGGTCCGCCGGGTACGGCGACTACCCGGCATGTGGCGAAGGAAACCCGGATGGGCGGTTGCCGAGCCGGGCACGGCGAGCCGTCGTACGGTGGCGGTACGGGCCATGTCCCCGGGCGGTCCGGCCACGGGACGTGGCCAGGATCAACGACGCCTGCCAGGAGGACGTGTGTTCGCCAATTCCGAGGAACTCCTGCGATACCTCACCGACGAGGACGTGAAGTTCGTCGACGTACGTTTCTGTGACCTGCCCGGCGTGATGCAGCACTTCAACCTGCCGGTCGAGTCGTTCGACGACAGCGTGTTCACCGACGGTCTCGCCTTCGACGGGTCCTCGATCCGCGGCTTCCAGTCGATCCACGAGTCGGACATGCTGCTGCTGCCGGACGTGTCGACGGCTTTCATCGACCCGTTCCGCACGCAGAAGACGCTGGCGCTGAACTTCTTCGTCCACGACCCGTTCACCCGGGAGGCGTACTCCCGCGACCCGCGCAACGTGGCGAAGAAGGCCGAGGCGTATCTGGCGGCGAGCGGGATCGCGGACACCGCCTACTTCGGGGCGGAGGCGGAGTTCTACATCTTCGACTCCATCCGCCACGAGACCTCCGCGCACCAGTCGTTCTACTACATCGACTCGATCGAGGGCGCCTGGAACAGCGGCCGGATCGAGGAGGGCGGCAACCGGGGTTACAAGACCGCCTACAAGGGCGGCTACTTCCCGGTGCCGCCGGTGGACCACTACGCCGACCTGCGCGACAGCATGGTCCGCCGGATGGTGGACGCCGGTTTCACCGTCGAGCGTTCGCACCACGAGGTGGGCACGGGCGGCCAGTCGGAGATCAACTACAAGTTCTCCACGCTGCTGCACTCGGCGGACGAGCTCCAGCTCTTCAAGTATCTGATCAAGAACGAGGCATGGGCGCACGGCAAGACCGCCACGTTCATGCCCAAGCCGCTGTTCGGTGACAACGGCTCCGGCATGCACACCCACCAGAGCCTCTGGCGCGGCGGCGAGCCGCTGTTCTACGACGAGACCGGCTACGCCGGCCTGTCCGACACCGCCCGCTGGTACATCGGCGGCCTCCTGCACCACGCCCCGTCGCTGCTGGCCTTCACCAACCCCACCATCAACTCCTACCGCCGCCTGGTGCCCGGCTTCGAGGCCCCGGTCAACCTGGTCTACTCCCAGCGCAACCGCTCCGCCTGCACCCGCATCCCGGTGACCGGCAGCAACCCCAAGGCCAAGCGCGTCGAGTTCCGCGTCCCCGACCCGTCCAGCAACCCCTATCTGGCCTTCTCCGCGATGCTCATGGCCGGCCTCGACGGCATCAAGAACAAGATCGAGCCGCCGGCGCCGATCGACAAGGACCTGTACGACCTGCCGCCGGAGGAGTGGGGCGACGTCAAGCAGGTGCCCGGTTCGCTGCCCGAGGCGCTGGCGGCGCTGGAGGCCGACCACGACTACCTGCTCGACGGCGGGGTGTTCACCGGCGACCTGATCTCCACCTGGGTCGACTGGAAGAACGCCAACGAGGTCGACCCGGTCCGGCTGCGGCCCACGCCGCACGAGTTCGCGCTCTACTTCGACTGCTGAGCCGGACCGTCACCGCCCCCGCCACCCGCGGGGGCGGTGGTCGGCGGAAACGGCCTCGGGCCGGCCTCCGCCCTCGTACCGTCGAGACATGACTCCGCCTCACGACGACACGCCGACCGTTCCGTGCCGGTGGAGCCGTCGGTGAGGCCGCGGCCCACCACCACCACCGCCACCACCACCCCGCAGATCCCCACCGTCCTGACCCTCGGGGTGGAAGAGGAGTTCCTGCTGCTGGATCCGGCCACCGGCGAGAGCATGCCGGTCGCCGACCGGGTGCGCGGCGCGCTCTCCGGCACCGCCCGCGAGCAGAGCCGGCAGGAGTTCCGGCACAGCATGGTGGAGATGGTGACGCCCGTCAGCCCGGACCTCGGGGAGCTGCGGGAGCACCTGGTCACGCTGCGGCGGGCGGCGGCCCGGGCGGCCGACGCGGCCGGGGCGCGGCTGGTCGCGGTCGGCGCCACGCCGGTCTGCGAGGCCCACCGCACGGTGCCCGACGAGCAGCGCTACCACGACATGTCCCGCCGGTTCGGCCCGGTGGCCCACGACCCGGCGGTCTGCGGCTGCCACGTGCACGTCGGCGTGCCGGACCGGGAACTGGCCGTGCAGGTCTGCAACCACCTGCGCCCGTGGCTGCCGGTGGTGCAGGCGCTCACCGCCAACTCGCCGCTGCACGACGGGCGGGACACCGGGCACGCGAGCTGGCGTTCGATGCAGCTGGAACGGTGGCCGAGCATCGGGCCGACGCCGCACTTCGACTCCGCCGCCGACTACGACGCCACGGTGGCGGACCTGATCACCGCCGGGATCATGCTCGACGCCGCGATGGTCTACTGGTACGCCCGCCCGTCCGCGTCGTACCCCACTGTGGAGGTCCGCGTCGGCGACGTGTGCCCCACAGTCGACGACACGGTGCTGGTCGCCGGGCTGGTCCGGGCGCTCGTGGCCACGCTGATCGACGACGTCCGCGCGGGCGTGCCCGCGCCACGCATCCGGGACTGCCTGGTCGCCGCCGCGCACTGGCGGGCCGCGCACGACGGTGTGGACGGCCGGCTCGTCGACCTGCGCACCGGGCGGCCCCGGCCCGCCTGGGACCTCGTCGACGACCTGTTCGTCACCGTCACACCCGCGCTGACCCGCCACGGTGACCTGGACCTGGTCCGGTGCGAGCTGGACCGGGTGCGCCGGGACGGCACCGGCGCCACCCGGCAACGACGGATCATGGCCGAGACCGACGGGGACGTCCGCGCCGTGCTCGATCACCTGGCCGCGCAGACCGTCTCGACGTGAGTCGATGACCTCCCCGGAGCGGGCCCGCGACCGGTCAGCGCAACCCGGCGAACAGGTCGTCCTCGGGTGTGGCCGCGCCGGTGGTGTCCCGCACCCGCACGAACGTCTCCATGCCCATCAGCTCGGTGAACCGCTCCTGCCCCAGACGCAGGAAGAAGATGTTCTCCGCCTGGCTGGCGTGCGCGGCGAGCGAGGCGAACTTCTGCCCGCCGTAGGCGCGGGTGTCGACCCAGGTGGTGATCTCGTCGTCCGGCAGGCCCAGCGCCGGCATCTCGTCGGTCGCCTCCGGCTCGGGGAACTCCACCCCGATCTCCCGCATGACGGTGCCGAACTGCTGGAACGCGCTGCGTGGCACGGTGGTCCAGTAGACCTTGGCCGGGATGCCGGTCTGCTCGACCGCGGCCATGGTGATCCGGTGGGCCTGGATGTGGTCCGGGTGGCCGTAGAAGCCGTTCTCGTCGTAGGTGACCACCACGTCGGGGCGGTAGCGCCGGATCAGCTCGGCCAGCCGGCCGGCCGCCTCGGCCACCGGCGTGTTCCAGAACGCGCCGGGCGCGTCGTTCGTCGCCCAGCCCATCATCCCGGAGTCGCCGTAGTCGAGCGTCTCCAGGTGCGTGACCTTCAGCGCCTCGCAGCTGGCGGCCAGCTCGGCGCGGCGCATGTCCACCACGGCCTTGGGGTCGTGCCCGGGGTCGCCCGGCTTGTTCCCGCCGGGACCGTCGCCGCACCCCCCGTCGGTGCACGTCACGAGCACTGTGGTGACGCCCTCGGCCGCGTAGCGCGCCAGGACGCCGCCGGTGCTCGTCGCCTCGTCGTCGGGGTGCGCGTGCACCGCCATCAGGGTCAGGGATCGATCGGTCACCCCGTCACCATACGAGCATCGGCCGACGAACTAGCATTGCCCGGTCCGCAGACGGCGACGGAAGCGAGGCGCGATGGGTTGGCTCCAGCGGTTGCTCGGTGGCGGACGGGTCGAACTGGACCCCACGCGTCAGCAGGAGCTGCTGCGGGACGTCCGGCAGTCCTACGGGGCGCACGCCCGCCTCCGGTTCCCGGAGCAGGCCGACGCGATCACTCGGCTGCTGTCCGATGACGACGGTCTCGTGGTGGCCGCCGGGATCGTCTGCGAGGCCGCCGACCAGGCGCACGCCGACCTGCTCGCCCAGGCGCAGGAGGTGTTCCGGCGCACCGGGCGGCGGCTGCTGGTGCACCGCCGCAACTACCGGCCCCTGTGGAAGGAGGCCGGGCCGGCGCTACGCTGGCCGCTCGGCGCGCTGCCCAGCGGGCTGCACCCGTACGCGCAGGTCAGCGCCGCCGTGGCGGTCGTCGGCGGGCGGGCCGACCGGCTGGACCGGGTGACCGACCCGCAGCCGTTCGTGACGCGCCTGTTCGAGGTGCTCGACCTGACCACCGCCGGCTGGGAGTTCGGCCGGGTGCGTGTGGACACCGACAGCGCGACGCTGGTGGAACGGCTGATGGGCACCGGTGCGCGGGTGCTCGCGACGATGGACGACCCGCCCCGGCTGCCGCCGGCGGTACGGGAGATGATGCGCCGCAACCACCGCATCGCCGTGTACGACCCGGCCGGTCCCCGCGTGGTCGGCGAGCTGAACCTGGGCGCGCGGCTGCGCGAGACGCTGCTGGCCTGACCGGCGGTGCGCCCGCCCCGGCCGGGTGGCCGCGGCGGGGCGCGTCGCGCGGGTCAGGTGGTCGTACAGGTGATGTTCGCCGGTGGGTTGTTGGTGCCGCCGGCCGTGCCGATGAAGCCGAACGTGGTGGAGCCGCCGGCCGGCAGTGAGCCGTTGTAGTCGACGTTGCGCACCGTCACGTTCGCGCCGTTCTGGGTGTGCGTGCCGCTCCAGATCTGGTTGATCACCTGGCCGTTCGGGAACGTCCAGGAGACCGTCCAGCCGCGGATCGCGGTGGCGCCGGCGGTCACCGTGACCTCGGCCTGGAAGCCGCCCGACCAGGAGCCGGTGATCGCGTACGTGGCACGCGCGCCGGACGGCGCCGGCGAGCTGGTGGTCGGGGTCGGCGTCGGGGTCGGCGTGGGTGACGGCGTGGACGTCGGTGTGGCCGTCGGCGACGGCGTCACGCCGGGCCGCGCCGCCCGGTAGGTGTGCCCGGCGCGGACGGTGAGCGCGACGACGTCGGACTCCGGGCGGGTGGTGGCGGGTGTGCTGCCGTCGGTGACGTCGGCGACGGTGAAGGTGCCGGTGAACAGCCGGGACCGCAGGCGCAGCGTGCCGTCGCGGTCGGCGCGGACGGTGATCTCGTCGGCCTGGCCGCTGCTCCAGGTCAGCCCCACCGTGTAGCCACCTCGGCCGCGCAGGCCCGCGACCTGCCCGGCCGGCCAGGCGGTGGGCAGCGCCGGCAGCAGGTGCAGCTCGCCGGTGTGGCTGTGCAGCAGCATCTCGGCGATGCCCGAGGTGGCCCCGAAGTTGCCGTCGATCTGGAACGGCGGGTGCAGGTCGAACATGTTCGGCGCGAGCCGGTCGGTGCGCACCAGGTCGCGCAGGAGCTTGTGGGCGCGGGCGCCGTCCTCCAGGCGGGCCCAGAAATTGATCTTCCAGGCCAGGGACCAGCCGGTCCCGTCGTCGCCGCGCAGCTCCAGCGTCTTGCGGGCGGCCTCGTACAGCGACGGGGTGCCCCGCTTGGTGATCTGGTTGCCGGGGTGCAGCCCGTACAGGTGGGAGACGTGCCGGTGGGTGCGCTCGGTCTCGACCCAGTCGGCCAGCCACTCCTGCACGTTGCCGCGGGAGCCGACGCGGCTCGGCGGCAGCCGGTCCTTGGCGGTGCGTACCTGGGACCGGAAGGTGGTGTCGACGCCCAGCACCTCGCTCGCCCGGGCCGCCGCGTCGAACAGGTCGCGCAGGATCTGGTTGTCCATCGTCGGGCCGGCGCAGACGCTGGCGTCGGCGTGGTGCGCCAGCTCCGGCGAGTTCGACGGGTTCGTCACCAGGTAGCCGAGCGTCGGGTGGGCGACCAGGGTGTCGAGGAAGAACTGGGCGGCGCCCTTGAGCGCCGGGTAGTTGGCCTGGAGGAACCCGAGGTCGCCGGTGAACAGGTAGTGGTCCCAGATGAGCGTACTCAGCCAGGCGCCGCCGGTCTGCCACATGCCCCAGAACGCGCCGTCCACGACCGACGCGCCCCGCCAGGCGTCGGTGTTGTGGTGGGTGACCCAGCCGCCGGCGCCGTACTGCGCCTGGGCGACCCGCGCGCCGGTCACCGTGAGGTCCTTGATCATGTCGAAGACCGGCAGGAAGCACTCGGACAGGTTCGTGGTGTCGGCCGGCCAGTAGTTCATCGGCAGGTTGGCGTTGACCGTGTACTTCGAGTCCCAGGACGGCGTCAGCGAGTCGTTCCAGATGCCCTGGAGGTTCGCCGGCTGGGTGCCCGGCCGCGACGAGGAGATCAGCAGGTACCGCCCGAACTGGAACAGCAGCGCGGCGAACTGCGGATCGTTCGTGCTCGCGTGCTGCGCGATCCGTACGTCGGTGGGCTGGTCGGCGGCGGCGGTGCGGCCCAGGTCGATCGTGACCCGGCCGAACAGTGCCTGGTAGTCGGCGCGGTGGCGGGTACGCAGCTGATCGACGTCGACGCTCTTGGCGGCGTTGAGCCGGTTGCGCGCGATGCCCTGGTAGTCGCCGTTGACGGTGCGGTAGTTGACGTAGCTGGACCCGATCGAGATCAGGACCGTCACGCTGGTGGCGCCGGACACCCGGAGCGTGCCGCCGGAACTGCTCACCGTGCCACCGGTGACGGCGGCGTGGGCCAGCGCGAGGAACCGCACCGAGCCGTTGACCCCCTCCATCGAGCCGGAGATGCCGTCGAGCGCGACTGTCGCGCCGTCCGGGCTGGACACGGTGGTCCGCTGCGGGCTGTCGAAGGTGGCGGAGAACGTGATCGAGTTCGCCCGGTCGGCGGTCAGCCGGAGCACGATCACCTGGTCGGGCGCGCTGGCGAACACCTCCCGCTGGTGCCGTACGCCGTTCAACACGTACGTGGTGGTGACAGTGGCGGTGGTGAGGTCGAGCGTCCGGTTGTACTGGCTCGCCCCGCTCGCCGACCCGAAGGCGAGCCGAAGGTTCCCGACGGTCTGGTAGGCGAGCTGACCGCCCGGGCTGCCCATCATGGTCTGGTTGATCAGATCCTGGGCCGAGGTCCACTGGTCGGCGAAGACGCGACGCCGGATCTCGGCCAGGTTCGCCGCGCCCCGCGTGTTGGCCGAGTCGTACGGGCCGCCGGCCCAGACGGTGTCCTCGTTGAGCTGGAGCCGTTCGGTGTCGACGTTGCCGAACACCATCGCACCGAGCCGCCCGTTGCCGATCGGCAGGGCGCGCAGCCAGTCGGTGCCGGCCGGCTCGTCGTACCAGAGCGCCAGGTCGTTCGCGGCCAGCACCTGCGGGGGCGCCGCCGAGCCGGCCCGGGCGGCGGCGCTCCAGGCGGCCGGCAGCAACGCGGCACCGGCGCCCGCCGCTGTGGCCTTGATGACGTTTCGTCGTGTCACTTCGGACATGGTTTCTCCCAACCGCGCGCATCAGAGGCGGATCCGGGTGCACGACGGTGCTGTTATCGCTAACAGACCTTTTCGCACACCCGGACGCCGCATTCCCTGCCACTACGCGCCCAGGGCTCCCGACCGGGCGACACATCAGCCAACGTGGACTCTCATGGATGAAGTGACACCGCGTCAAGGGGTGTTACCGCTAACAGACCCGATCCGTGGTCCACTCGCCGGGCCGAACGGGGCGCGGGCACGGCCGGCCGGCCCACCCGGACCACGTGCACGACGCGCTCCGGCGCCACGTCAAGCAGCGTCCCGAGCGCGTCCCGCGTGGCGGCCACGTCGATCAGCTGACTGAGCGGGTGCGCGGCCAGCCCGGCCGTGTGCAGCGTCAGCCACGTCCGCATCAGCACGCGTCCGAACTCGACCTGGCCGGCCGCGTCCAGACCGGGCGGGGCGACGAGCGCCAGCACCGTGCCGCCCTGCGCCAGCGGATCGCCGCTCGCGGCGGCGAGCAGCCGGGGCAGCCCCAGCGGGCGCAACGCCGGGTACGCCGCGAGCGCCGCCCGCAGCCCGGTGGCCGCCGCCCGGCCCAGCCCGAGGCAGCGGTCACTGAGCCCGTCGGTCCGGTAGCGCGGGCCCGACCGGTCCAGGCGCAGCCAGCGGCGCAGCTCCGCGACCACCGCCGGGTCGGCGTACACCTGCCGGTCGGCCGTGCGCAGCAGCGCGCGCAGCCGCCCGGCCGCCGGCACGACGCGGACCGCGCCACCGGCCCGCCGGGCGACCGCGTCCACGGCCGCGACCACGTCGGCGTCCGGGCCGCCGGTGAACCGGCCCCGGTGGGTACGCCGGTCCCACACGTCGGCGGTGCGGAACGGCGTCCGGTACGGCTGCCGTCCCGGCCGCAGTCGCCCCACCCGCCGGTCGGACTCGTCGTGGTCGGCGGCCCAGTCCAGCCGCAGCCCCGCGTCGGCGGCGACGATGAGGCAGGTCTCCACGAACGCGCCCAGCGACAGCCGCAGGTCCCGCCCGGTCGGGTCGCCCGCGGGCAGCGCGTCGGCCGGATCCCAGCCGACGGTGATCGCCCAGCGCTCGTAGCGCAGCCGCCACGGCTGGGTGTTGTGCGCGCTCGGGGCCCGCCAGCACAGCGGCTCCAGCGCGTGGAACGCGGCGAGGTCCATGCTCACCGCTCCTTGGCGTAGAACGTGTAGCCGTGCAGCGGGCGTCCGCCCAAGCGCCGGTACTGGGCCGCGGACGCCGGATTGTCCCGCCCGACGTACGTGCTGCGCAGACCCGTGTAGCCACCGGCGTGCAGGTTGCGGTGCAGGTGCTCGGACAGCAGCCGCTGGTAGCCGCGCCCCTGGAACTCCGGCACCACGCCCTTGACGATCAGCACCGCCTCCCGGCGGTACCGGCGGCGGGTCGCCAGCAGCCGGAGCCGGTTGACCGGGTTCAGGTCGCCGCGGACCGCGACCAGGAAGTCGCTGATGTCCGGCACGCAGAGCACGAACGCCACCGGACGCCCGTCACGGGTCAGGTAGAGCAGCAGTGACTCGTCCAGGAGGTACGCCAGCCCGTCGGTCTGCCGCCGCAGCTGGGCCGCCGAGATCGGCGTGTAGTAGCCGAGCTGGGCGAAGGAGTCGTTGAGCATCCCGCGCAGCAGGCCGAGCTGCTCGTCGAGCCGCCGGGTGCTCCCCCGGTGCAGTTCCAGCCGGGCGCCGTCGGGCTCGACACCCGGGCCGGGGGCCGGGCCAGCCGGCGGCGGGACCGGGCAGATCCAGGTGTCGGAGACGAACCGCCCGGTGAACCCGTACGCCTCGTACGCCTCCGGGTAGTGCGGCGGGTTCCACGCGCTGTCCACGAACCCCCGGTCGGCGTACCCGGAGGTGATCACGCCGCCCGCCTGGTTGGGCAGCAGCGCCACCGGCCCGAACAGCAGGTCCCGGCCGGGCGTGGAGTGCGTGGTGATCGCGTCGAACAGCGGCCCGGCGGCGGACGCGGTGAACTCGGTGAGCCCGAACAGCTGGCACCGGCGGCCCAGCTTGGCGTCGAGGTCCGCGTCGGTGTGCAGCGTGGTCCGCCCGACCACCGCGCCGGTGGCGTCGCGCAGCACGTACATCGGCACGCCGTCGCGCCACCAGCGGCGGATCTGCTGCCGGGGCGTCGGCACGTACCGGGACTCGTCGGCGTACAGCCGGTCGGTGAGCGTGAGGAAGTCGCGCAGGCCGCGCCGGCCGGTGACGCGCTCGAACCGGTGGCCGGTCACCGGCGCACCGCCGGTCCGGCCGTCTCCGCGCCCAGCGGCGTGAACCGCTCGATGTGGCCCATCGCGCCGTCCTCGGCCCGCCACGCGCCGTTGGAGTAGCCGTCCGGGGAGGCGGTGTAGAGCCGGATGAACCCGGCGGTGGCGTTACGGGTGCCGTCGGTCAGCCACATCATCAGCTTGCGGTGGTGCCGGGTCCGGGCGAAGCGCAGCAGCGCGTCCCGGTCGGTGAAGAACGCGATCGTGCCGAGCGTCAGCGGGAACTGCCAGTAGACGGTGTGCCAGCAGTAGCCGGACATCCGGCGCATGTCCCGCACCATCCGGATCCAGTCCGGGGCCAGGCGCAGCAGCACCAGCGGGTTCGCGTACCGGGTGCCGCCGATGAACATGGCGCCGGCGCGGGCCTGGGCCGGGGCGCGGGAGAAGTCACGGGTACGCATCACTCACCTCACCAGGTAGACGTTCTTGATCTTCTGCATGGCGGCGAACGGGCCGCCGTCCGGTTCGTGCAGCTGGACCCGCAGGTCACCAGCGGTCGGGTCCTCCACCAGGGACTGCGCGAAGTCCCGCGACACCGAGGTCAGGTGCGCGCGTACCCCGTCGCGGCAGGCGTCGGCGAGCGCCGCGCGTGCCGCGGTGTCCAGCGGGCGGCGCAGCTCGACGTGGATCACCGGCCGGGTCTCCAGCGCCGCGTCCTCGTGCAGCGTCAGGCAGAACCGGCTGATCTCGGCGGCGTACGGGTTGCCGGTGTAGAGGCCGTACTCGACGTCCTGGGGGTAGAGGTTCGCGCCCAGGTAGGACACGGTGGAGTCGCTGCGGCCGAACAACAGCAGCAGCGGCAGCGTCATCCGCTCCTCGGCCACCGCGGTACGGAACTCGGCGCGGCGTACCGGGTCGGCGTGGGCCAGCTCGACGATCCGCCGGTACGGCACCAGCAGCGCCTCGTCGCCCACGTTGTAGCGCAGCCGCGGCTGGAGCACGTGCGGGCTCGTGACGGTGCAGAGCAGTTCCCGCCGCTCGTTGGTCTCCAGGTAGGTGGCGAACGGGTTGTACTGGAACACCATCGGCAGCCGCTGCTCGCCGCGGCCGAGCAGTTCCGCGCGCAGCCCCGCGTCGGTGCGCAGCCGCCGCCGCAGCCACACCGTGAACCGGGTCTCCGCGCCGATGCCGATGGTCAGGTCCGACGCGCCGTACGCCGACCGCACCCGCACGAACCGCTGTTCCAGGTAGTCGCGCAGCGCCTCGGTCATGCCCTCGCCGCCGCAGCTGGCGAAGATCCGGTACCGCGACCAGGGGAAGTCCTCGGCGTCGAGCCGGTCCCGCAGATGCTTGAGGAACGGCGGGTACGCAGTCACCAGGTAGTCGTGGCCTGGACCGAACTCGCGCAGCGTGTCGACGATCTTCCCGAGGTCCGGACCGGTGTTCTTCACGGTCGCGATCCGGGCCATCGCCGCGCCGGTGGTGGTGCCCGTCGCCCAGGCGCCCATCGAGTACGCGTTGATCACGAACGGCCGGCGCATCGGGAACGCCAGTCCGGTGTAGCCGGCGATGTCGCGGTGCACCGCCCGCAGTTCCCGCTCGCCGCGCGGCCAGTTGAACGGCCGACCGGACGATCCGGCCGACTCGTCGACCACCACGCCGCGCTCCGGCAGCCGTCCGTCCCGGCACCGGGCGGAGGTGTCGTACGCCATGACGTACCCACGCTTGTCGGTCTCCGGGAAGTCCCGCAGCCGGCGGCGCAGGCCGCCCGGGCGGGCCCGCAGGAACGCCTGGTAGGCAGGCACCCGCCGGGCCGCCCGCACGCAGGTCGACCGCGCGTTCGCGGCGGCGAGCCGGTCGAGGACCGGGTGGTGGCGCCGGGCCAGCCACCGCCAGCCGGCCGGGTGGTGGGCGACGAGCCGGGCCAGCGCGGCGACCGCGCGGCCGGCGGGGGCCAGCGCGGCCTCGGCGGGCAGGGGCGTGTCGACGGTACGTGCAGCGGCGTGTCGGTGCAGCGTCTCGGCCATGAGAAGCATCCTGTCGACGCGGCAGCGTCCACACATGAGCGATGGGACGGTGATGCGCTGAGTACCCGTACCCAGTGAAGGGTCCGAATCTTGTCACGGTGAGTCACCATCTGGACACATGCCTGGCCTGCGTTCGCGGCCGGGTCGAGACTGCGCACATGGCGAATGGTGAGCGTGAGCGCATGAACGAGCGCTTCGAGAAGGTGGCCGAGGAGACCTCGGAGACCGTGACCCACGCGGCCACGGTGCTGGAGGAGGAACTCGCGGCGGGGCTGGCCGGCGCACGGCGACTCGAGGAGAAGCTGACCGAGAGCCGCCGGGTCGACCCGGAGGCGTTCGACGAACTGGTCGCGCGGGTCCGCACCGACGGGCACGCCCTCATCGACACCGTGGTCGGGCAGTTGAAGATGGCCGACGACCAGCGCGGCGAGGTGATCCGGCGGTACACCTCGGACGCGCACGACGCGCTGGACACCGTACTCAATCTGGCGCGGCTGGCCCCCAAGGTGGCCAACGGGCTCGCGGACCGGCTCGCGTCGCCGGCCCCGAAGCGGCCGACGGACCGGTAGCCGCGCGATGGCGCCGACCACCGGGGTGGCCGGCGGGCACGTGGAACGGATGCTGGAGCGCTATCGCGGGCTCGCCCTCGGCGCGCTGCTCGACGACGTGCCCGAGGGCGGCCCGCGATACCTCTACGACCTGGTCGCGGAATACCCCCGGCGCTGGGGCAAAGGGCTGCGCGCCGCGCTGTGCCTGGCCACCTGCCGGGCGTTCGGCGGCGGCGACGCGGTGGGCCTCAACGCCGCCGTGACGGTGGAGCTGTTCCACAACGCCTTCCTCATCCACGACGACATCCAGGACGAGAGCGAGCAGCGGCGCGGCGGGCGGACGCTGCACGCCGAGTACGGCGTCGGCGTGGCGCTGAACGTCGGCAACATGACCAACCTGCTGGCGCTGCGGCGGCTCGCGGCGAACCGGGCGGCGCTCGGCTCCGGGATCGCGTGGCGGCTGTTCACCGAGACCGAGCTGATGATGCGCCACTCGCTGGAGGGTCAGGCGATCGAGATCGGCTGGATCCGCGACAACGTGTGCGACCTGGACGCGGACGACTACTACCGGATGTGCCTGAAGAAGACCTCCTGGTACACGTGCATCTACCCGTGCCGCACCGGGATCCTCGCGGCGACCGGCCGGGAGAACGCGGTCGACGTGCTGGACCGGTACGGCTGGTATCTGGGTGCGGCGTTCCAGATCCAGGACGACGCGCTCAACCTGACCGGCGACTACGCCCGGTACGGCAAGGAGATCGCTGGTGACCTGTGGGAGGGCAAGCGCACGCTGATCCTGATCGACTTCATGCGGCGGTGCACGCCGGAGGAACGCGAACGGCTCGTGCGGTTGCTGAGCCGTACCCGGGCGCAGCGCACCGCCGCCGAGGTGCGCTGGCTGCACGGGCGGCTGCTCGCGCACGACTGCGTGGAGTCGGCGCGGCGCAGCGCCCGGGAACTCGCGCTCGCCGCCCGGCGTGCGGGTGAGCGGGCGCTGGGCGCCGCGGCCGACACCGAGGACGGCCGTTTCCTGCTGGAGCTGACCGACTACGTGGTGGAACGCGCGCGTTAGGCGCCCAGGACCCCGCGCAGCCAGGTGAGCTGTTCGCGCTGGTGCTCGGCCTCGCCGCCCTCGTGGTCGTTGAACTCGTACACCCGCACGTCCTTGTCGCCGCCGTAGCGGTGGTAGGCGGCGAAGCAGGTCGACGGCGGACAGACCTGGTCCCGCAGCGCGACGGAGAACAGCGCCGGAGCGGTCGCGCGCGGCGCGAGCACGGCGGCGTCCAGGTAGGACAGCGTGCGGAACACCCGGTCGGCGCGGTCGCGGTGCAGCGCGAGGTATTCGACCACCTCGGCGTACGGGCTGTCCGGGCCGGCGACGCGCACGCCCCGGCGGATGTCGCACAGGAACGGCACGTCCGGCATGACCGCCACGACGTCCGGGCACAGCGCGCCGGCCGCGAGGGCCAGGCCGCCGCCCTGGCTGAAGCCGGTCACCGCCACCCGCGCCGGGTCGACGGCCGGGTGCCGCCGCGCGGCCTCGGCGAAGCGCACCGCGTCGGTGATCAGCCGCCGGTAGTAGTGCTCGGCCGGGTCGTCGACGCCCCGGGTCAGGAAGCCGGGCACGGTGCCGGCCGGGTAGGGGTGCGGGTCGGGGGTGCCGCCGGTGGCGGCGCTCCACCCCTGGCCCCGGCTGTCCATGATCAGGTGCGCGAAGCCCGCAGCGGCCCAGAACAGCTTCTCGTGCGCCAGGCCGCGGCCCCGGCCGTAGCCGAGGTACTCGACCACGCAGGGCAGCGGCCCGTCGGCCCCGGCGGGCAGGTGCAGCCATCCGCGTACCGGCTCGCCGCCGAAGCCGGGGATCGTGGCGGCGTACGTCCGGATCTGGGTCAGCCCGGTGTCGACCGGTTCGTAGACCGCCCGCTCCGGGTCGCCGCCGTCGAGCGTGCGCGCCCAGAACACGTCCAGGTCCGCCGGCACGTCCAGCTCCGGCCGGTACGCCAGGCAGCCGGCCAGGTCGAGGTCGGTCAGCGGCACGACGCGGCCTCCTCGACGGCCGAGGCGAACCAGCCGGTGATCGTGCTCGGGTGGGTGATGGCGGTGCCCACCACGACCGTCCACGCGCCCGCCCGCAGCGCCTGCGCGGCCTGCTCCGGGGTGTGGATGCGCCCCTCCGCGACCACCGGGACGTCGACCGCGGCGGCGAGCCGGGCGACCAGGTCCAGGTCCGGCCCGTCGCCCTTGGTGGTGTACGCGGTGTACCCGGCGAGCGTGGTGCCGACCAGGTCGGCGCCGGCAGCGGCGGCGGCCACGCCCTCGTCGAACGTGGAGCAGTCGGCCATCACCAGCGCGCCGGTGCGCTCGTGCACGGCCGCGATCGTCTCGGCGAGCGTACGGCCGTCGGGCCGGGGCCGGGACGTGCCGTCGAGCGCGACGACGTGCGCCCCGGCGTCGGCGACTGCCAGCGCGTGCTCCAGCGTCGGGGTGATGAAGACGTCGTCGTCGCCGTCCTTCCAGAGCCCGATCAGCGGCAGGTCCACCGCCGCGCGGATGGCCGCGATGTCCGCCAGCCCTTGGGCGCGGATGCCGGCGGCGCCACCGCGTGCGGTGGCGAGCGCGACCCGGCGCATGGTGTCGGGGTCGCGCATCGGCTCACCCGGGTACGCCTGGCAGGAGACCACCAGGCGGTGACGGAGCTGGTCGACGAGCGCGTTCATGAGACCTTCCAGGCGAGCGAGGCGGCACCGAGCAGCGGCGCGTCGGGGCCGAGGGTGGAGGCGAGGACCGGTACGCCGGCCAGACCGGGCAGCGTCTCGGCGGGCACCGCGTCGCGCAGCGCCCGCCACCACGGCTCACCGAGGCCGGTGACGCCGCCGCCGACCACCACGGCGGCGGGGTCGAGCACGTTGACCAGGCCGCCGACGGCGGAACCGACGGCCGCGCCGCCGAGCCGGACGACCTCCCGGGCCGTCTCGTCGCCGCCCGCCGCGAGCGCGGCGACGGCCCGCAGGTCGGCCACCGGCCGGCCGGTACGCCGGACGTACTCGGCCGCGAGCGCGGGACCGGCGGCGATCGCCTCCAGGTGCCCGCGCCCGCCGCACGTGCAGGCAAGCGATCCGGCGTACGGGGACGGCTGGTGCCCGGCGTGCCCGGCGGCGCTGTGCGCGCCGGCGAGCACCGCGTCACCGAGGACGAACGACGCGCCGACGCCGGTGCCCACGGCGACGTAGAGCACCGTGTCGTAGCCGGCCGCCGCGCCGTGACGTGCCTCGCCCAGGGCGTGGGCGTGCACGTCGTTGATCACGGTGACCGGCACGCCCAGGCGCCGGCTCAGGTCGCCGCGCAGGTCCGTGCCGGTCCACCCGGTCAGCACGTCGGTGGAGGACAGCACCAGGCCGGAGGCGCTGTCGATGACCCCGGCGCTGCCGACGCCGAGCGCCCGTACGGCACCCGGCGCGTCCGCCCGCAGCTTCTCGACCAGGCCGGCGGCGGTGTCGAGCACCGCGGCGGCGCCGGAGCGACCAGGTGTCGGCGCGGTGTGCCGGCCGACGACCTCTCCCCCGGCGGTGACCAGTGCGGCGGTGGTCTTGGTGCCGCCGATGTCGAGCGCGGCGACCAGGTCGGCGGCGCCCGTGGTGCTCAGGTCGGGCATGGTCAGAGCAGCCCGGCCAGTTCCAGCTGGGTACGCACGCGGCCCGTCTCGGCGGCGTCGAGCGGCCGCAGCGGCAGCGACACCGCGTTGCCGGCGATGACGCCCAGCAGCGCCAGGGCGGTCTTGAACGCGCCGACGCCCCGGGTGGCGCCCGCCGAGGTGGCCGGGTCGGCCGCGTCGACGATGCGGAACAGCCGGGTCAGGCGGTCCTGCTCCCGCCGGGCCGCCGCCCAGTCGCCGGCCACGCAGGCGCGGTGCAGCCGCACGTATCCGGCCGGGTCCACGTTGCCCAGTCCGGGCACCGAGCCGGAGCCGCCGGCGAGCATCATCGCGTCGACCACCACCTCGTGGCCGGTGAGCAGGCTGAAGTCGCGCTCCGGCGCGTGCTCGGCGACGGCGAGCGCGAGCTGGCGGAACGCGACGTCGTCGCCGCTGGAGTCCTTGACGCCGGCCAGCACACCCTCGGCGGCGAGCCGGGTCAGCAGGTCGACGGAGAGCTTGCTGTGCACGCAGACCGGGATGTCGTACGCCAGCAGCGGAAGCTCGACCGCCGCGGCGACCGCGCGGAAGTGCCGCTCGATCTCGTGCGGGCCGACGATGGCGTAGAACGGCGCGGTCACGACCAGGCCGTCCGCGCCCAGCCGGGTGGACGCCTCGGCCCGCTCCACGACCCGGCGGGTGGTGGGTTCGATGCAGCCGGCGATGACCGGCACGGCGCCGCCGGCGGTCTTCACGATGGTCTCCAGGGCCAGGTCCCGCTGCCGGTCGGTGAGGAAGACCGTCTCGCCGGAGCTGCCGAGGGCGAAGATGCCGTCGACACCGGCGTCGAGCAGCCACTCGACCAGCCGTTCCAGGGAACGGACGTCGACCTCGCCCTCCTCGGTCAGGGGGGTCACGGCCGGCGGCACGACTCCGGCGAACCGCGGGGCTGGGGTGGTCACAGGTTCTCCTCGACAGACTCAGATGTGGCGCGGCCGGCCGCCGGGGTGGCGAGCGCGACCAGTTCGGTGTTCGCGGTTCCGGCGGGCACCGGGTGGTGGCAGCGGAACTCGTGGCCCTCGCCCTCGGCGGGGCGCGGCGCCGGCATGTCCACGGCGCAGCCGTCCGTGGCGGCCCAGCAGCGGGTCCGGAACGGGCAGCCGCTCGGCGGCCGGGTGGCCGACGGGACCGGGCCGACCAGGGGAATGGGCTCGATCGGTGACAGCAGGCCCGGCGTGGCCGAGAACAACGCCCGGGTGTACGGGTGCCGGCCGCCCTCGGGCAGCAGGTCGGCGGGCGTCTGCTCGACGATCCGGCCCAGGTACATGGTGACGACCCGGTCGCTGACCCGCTTGACGGTCTGGATGTCGTGCGAGACCAGCACCATGGCCAGCCCGAGCCGGTCCTTGAGGTCCAGCAGCAGGTTGAGGATCTGGGCCCGCACCGACACGTCCAGCGCGCTCGTCGGCTCGTCGGCGATGACCAGCCCCGGTTCCAGGGCCAGCGCGCGGGCGATGGACACCCGCTGACGCTGGCCGCCGGAGAGCTGGCTGGGCAGCACGTCGGCGACCGAGCGCGGCAGGCCCACCAGGGCCATCAGCTCGGACACCCGCTGCTCGCGCTGCTGCCGGGTGCCCCGGCGGTGCACGTCCAGCGGGTCACGCAGGATGTCGCGCACCGGCATGCGGCGGTTCAGCGAGGTGGCCGGGTCCTGGAAGATCATGCCGACGCCGGCGCCAATGTGCTCGCGCCGCTCGGCGGCGCTCATCGACCACACGTCCTTGCCGGCGAAGGACACCGTGCCGCTGGTCGGCCGTTGCAGGCCCACCAGCACCTTGGCCAGCGTGGACTTGCCGCAGCCGGACTCGCCCACGATGCCGACCGTCTCGCCGGCCCGGATCACCAGGTCGGCGCCGGTGAGCGCGTAGACCTTGTCCCGGCTGAACATGCCGCCGCCGCGCGCGGCGTGCACCACGTGCACGTCGCTCAGCTCGGCGATCGGCCGGTGCTCGGCGGTGGCGCTCATCGGGCCGGCTCCTTCTCGCTGACGGTGACGGCGGGGTGGTGGCAGGCGTACCCGTGGCCGTCCGTGCCCTCCAGGGCGGGCGCGGTGTCCCGGCAGATCTCGGTCGCCATCGGACAGCGGTCGGAGAACCGGCAGCCCTTCGGGAAGTCGGCCGGTGACGGCACCACGCCGCGAATCTGGGTGAGGCGTTCCGCACCGGTCTCCAGCGACAGGACGGAGCCGAGCAGCCCGCGGGCGTAGTGGTGGGCGGGCGCCTCCATCACGTCGGCGGTCACGCCGGTCTCCACGATCTGCCCGCCGTACATCACCACGACCCGGTCGGAGACGTCGCTGACCAGGGCGAGGTCGTGGCTGACCAGGATGAGGGCGAAGCCGAGCCGCTCGCGCAGGTCCAGGAGCAGCTTCATCACCTGGGCCTGCACCGTGACGTCGAGCGCGGTGGTCGGCTCGTCGGCGATGATCAGCTTCGGATCGCGGGACAGCGCCATGGCGATCACCACGCGCTGCCGCTGCCCGCCGGACAGCTCGTGCGGGTACGCGGCGAGCGTGCGCTGCGGGTCCAGCCCGACCAGCCGCATCAGTTCCTCGGCCGAGCGGGTGCCGCCGCGCCGGATCATCTGGGCGAGCTGGGCGCCGACGCGCAGCGCCGGGTTCAGCGCCGACAGGGCGTCCTGGTAGACCATGGCGATCTCGCGCCCCATCAGGGCCCGGCGGCCCTTGGCGTTCAGCTTCAGCAGGTTCGTGTCCTGGAAGCGGATCTCGCCGCGTACCCGGGCGCCCTTCGGCAGCAGGCCCATCACGGCCAGGACACTGAGCGACTTGCCGGAGCCGGACTCCCCCACCAGGCCGACGACCTCGCCGGGGCGTACGTCGAAGGAGAGCCCGTCGACGATGTCCACGCCGCGGTGGCGGCCCTCGAAACCGATGGACAGGTTGCTGACCTGAAGGACGGGCCGGCCCTGCGGCAGCGGGCGGGCGCGTTCGCGCAGCCGCCGCGCCGCCTCGGCCAGGCCGGGCAGCTCGACCACCTCGCCGGTGCCGGGCTGCGCCTGCTCCAGGGCGTCACCGCTGGTGGTGGACGTGGCGCGGCGCGCCGCCGGGGCGGCCCACGCGTCGGACATGCCCTCGGAGAGCACGTTGAGCGCCAGCACTGTGAGCAGGATCAGCAGGCCGGGGAAGAACGTGGCCCACCAGCCGCCGATCTGCACCATCTCCTTGCCGAACGCGATCACCGAACCCCACGAGGAGGCCGCCTCCTGCGGGGCGAGGCCGCCGCCGATGAAGGACAGCGACGCCTCGAAGACGATCGCGTCGGCGACCATGACGGTGACGAAGACGAGGATCGGCGCGGCGCAGTTGCGCAGGACGTGCCGCCAGAGGATGTGCGGTCGCCGGGCGCCGATGATCCGTTCGGCGGCCACGTAGTCCTCGCCGTACTGGGACAGCACGTTGGCGCGGACGATGCGCGCGACCGACGGGGTGAACACGAAGCCGATCGCGATCACGAGGACCAGCAGGCTGTTCTTGCCGAACGAGATGATCAGCAGCGCGGAGAGCACGATCGTGGGGAAGGCCATGACCACGTCGAGACAGCGCATGATGATCTCGTCGACGACGGTGCGGCTGCTTCCGGCGATCGCGCCGAGGATCGCGCCGACCACCAGCGCGATGCCGGCCGCGCCGAAGCCGACGATCAGGGAGCGGCGGGTGCCGGCCACCAGCCGGGAGAACACGTCGCGGCCGAGCTTGTCCAGCCCGAACCAGAAGTCGCCGTTCGGGCCGGTCAGCGCCGGACCGAGCCCGGTCTGGGTGGGGTCGTGGCGCAGCAGCAGCGGGGCGAGCACGCCGACCACGACGATGAGCGCGACGAAGCCGAGCGCGAACCGGGCCGCGACACCGAGCCGGGCGAAGGCCATGCCGGGGCGGGACAGCCGCGTGGTGAGGGACCGGCGCATCAGTGGCCTCCGCGCAGTCGGGGGTTGGCGAAGAGGTAGAGGATGTCGACGACCAGGTTCACCAGCACGAAGCAGAGCGCGATGGTCAGGACGGTGCCCTGGGCCAGCGCGGTGTCGTTCTGCTGGACGGCGCTCATGATCTGGGTGCCCATGCCGGGCAGCGAGAAGATGGCCTCGATGACGACGGTGCCGCCGATGAGGTAGCCGATCCGCAGGCCGAGCGCGGTGAGCGGGTTGACCAGCGCGTTGCGCAGCACGTTGCGGCCGACCACCACGCGCGGCGGCAGTCCGGCGCCGATCGCCGTGCGGACGTAGTCCTTGTCGAGTTCCTCGACCATGGAGGTCCGGACGATGCGGGCCAGCGAGCAGCCGACCGGTACGGCCAGCGCCAGCGCGGGCATGGCCAGCGACTGCAACCACAGACCGACCGAGTCGGCGGGGTTGACGTAGCCGCCGGTCGGGAAGATCGGGCGGCGGACGGAGAACTCCTGGATGAACAGCAGGGCCAGCCAGAACGAGGGCGTGGCGATGCCGGCCATGGAGACGATCCGGATGACCTGGTCGGGCCAGCGGTCCCGGTACAGGGCGGCCGGGATGCCGAGGGCCAGCGCGATGACGAGCGCGCCGACGACGCCGAGCACGGTCAGCTGGATGGTCAGCGGCAGCGCCATGGCGATCTTCTCGGCCACCGGGACCGACGGCGGGAACGTCATGCCGAGGTCGCCGCGGACGAGGTCGCCGAGGAAGTGCAGGTAGCGCAACGGCAGCGGGTCGTTGAGGCCGTTGGCGGCGCGGAACGCCTCGACCTGCGCCGGCGTGGCCTGGTCACCGAGGACGGACAACGCCGGGTCGATCGGGGAGAACTGCATGATCACGAAGACGAAGAGCGTGATGCCCAGCACCAGGGGGATCAGCGTCAGGAATCGTCGTGCGACCAGGTTCAGGACGGTCAGCATGGATTCTCTTTCTCGTGGCGGGGCGCCGGGACGCCCCGCCCGGCCGCACGGGTCACGTGGGGCCGGGCGGGACGCCTGCGGGGCCGGAACCCCGAGCGCGGGCTCAGCCGGTCCGGCCGGTGCCCAGGAAGTACAGGCCGGTGGTGGAGGCGCCGGAGAAGCCGTCCACCTTGGCCGGGTCGTACGCGGTGACGACCTTGGTGTGCAGGATCGGGTACAGCGGCACCTGGTCCGCCACCATGTCGAGGGCCTGCTTCCACAGCGCCTTGCGGGCCGCCTCGTCGGAGGTCTGCGCGGCCTTGTCCAGCAGGTCGCCCATGGCCTTGCGCTCGGCGTCGCTCCAGCGGTAACGCTGGCCCGGCCAGGTCTCGCCGAAGTAGTACCAGCGCATCAGCAGGTCGGTGTCCACACCGAAGACGCTCGGGTCACCGGTGGCCATGAGCACCCGGAAGGTGTCCTTGGGGACGATGTCGCCGTAGATGGCCGAGGACGGCACGGTGTTCAGCGTGGCGTTGACGCCGATCTTCTTCCACTGCTCGATGACCAGCGGGGCGACGTCCTTGACCACCGAACTGTCGGTGGTGTCGAGCCGGAACGACAGGTTGGTGACGCCGGCCTCCTGGAGCAGGGCCTTGGCCTTGTCCGGGTTGTAGTCGTAGACCGTGGCGGCCTTCTGGTACGCCTTGTTGCCCTCGTCGAGGTAGCTGGTCGCCGGGCTGCCGTAGCCGTTGAGCGCGGTCTTGATGACCGCCTCCTTGTCGATGGCGTAGTGCAGGGCCTGGCGCACCCGCTTGTCGCTGAACGGGGCGGCGGCGTTGTTGAACATGAGGAAGACCTGGTTGAAGGCCTGCTTCACGTCGATCGTGTACTTGTCCTTGAGCGAGTCCACGTTCAGGTACGGCACGGCCTCGATGGCCTGCACCCGGCCGCCCTGGAGGTCCGACACGCGGGCCGACGCCTCGGTGGTGGTGTTCCACGTCATCGTCTCGACCTTGGCGGCGCGCGGGCCGTTGTAGTTCGCGTTCTTGCTCAGCTTGACGCCGGATTCCTTGGACGCGCTGTCCACCTTGAACGGGCCGGAGCCGATCGGGGCGGTGTCGAACGCCTTGGCCGCGGCCGGGTCACCGGTCTTGGCCTTGGGGACGACCTTGATGACCGAGATCCGCTCGCTGAACAGGGCGAACGGGTACTTCAGCGTGAACTCGACGGTCGTCGCGTCCTTGGCGGTGACGCTGTCGAGGAACGACACGAAGCCCTGCATCAGCGGCGGCGCCTTCGGGTCCGCGGGCTTGAGCACGCGGGTGAAGGACCAGGCCACGTCCTCGGCGGTGACCGGGGTGCCGTCGGAGAACTTCGCCCCGTCACGCAGCGTCACGGTGTAGGTCCGGCCGTCGGCCCCGGGGGTCGGGTCGCTCTTCGCCAGGGCGTTGTAGGGTTCCCGCGTGATGGGGTCGAGGTCGACGAGGCCCTCGAAGACGTGCTGGTTGACCGCTGTCGCCACGGCCGAGGAGGCGTTGCTGGGATCGAAACCGCTGGAGAGCGTGAAGGCCAGCGTGGCCTCGATCGACGTGCCCCCCTTCCCGTCGCCCACGGCGTTGGTCGAGGCGGGACCGCCACTGCAGGCCGCCAGCGCGACCGCGAGGCCCCCCGCGAGGGAGGCGACGGCCAGGGAGCGGGCGCGGCCTCGCAGGACGCGCCGGCTCCCCGACGGCTTACCGGTGGTGCTCACGTAGCTGCCTCCATAGGCTCTTCATGCGCTCGCGTGACCGCTCGCGCTCGGGGATGTGAAGCATAAGGTGTATGACGTCTGACGTCTGATGCCGGTAGGGTGAGGGTGTCAGATTCGGGAACGAAGGGCAAGGGGCAGATGACGACCATTGACGCCAGTCCGCTACGCGGCGCCGAGCGGCCGAGCCCTCGCCGGCAGGAGGTCGCCACCAGGATCAAGGAGTACATCCTGCGCAACCGCCTGAAGCCGGGGAACCTCCTGCCCACCGAGACGGAACTGTGCGAGGCCGTCGGTGCCAGCCGCTCCAGCGTCCGCGAGGCCGTCAAGATCCTTTCCGCGCTCGACATCGTCGAGGTACGCCACGGCCACGGCACGTTCGTCGGCCGGATGTCCCTCAACGCCCTGGTGGAGAGCCTGACGTTCCGGGGTCTGCTCAGCGGCGAGGACGACCACCGCGTGCTGGCCCAGGTCGTCGACGTCCGCCAGACGCTGGAGCAGGGCCTGGCCGCCACCGTCATCGACGCCCTCGACGAGCAGCACCGGTCGGAGCTGTCCGCGCTCGCCGACGAGATGCACAGCCGGGCCGCCCGGGGCGAGGACTTCCTCGACGTCGACCGCGCGTTCCACCTGAAGCTCATGGAACCCCTCGGCAACGACCTGCTGGTCCAGTTGACCGAGGCGTTCTGGCAGGTGCAGGCCATCGTCGCACCCACACTGCAGACCGAGCCGGAGGACCGGGTCATCACCGCCCAGCGGCACCAGGCGATCGTCGCCGCCCTCACCGCCGCCGACGCGACGGCGCTGCGCTCGGCCGTCGCCGAGCACTACGCGCCCATCCGGGCCAGCATCGCCCGCGCCGCTCAGTCCTGACCCGCCGTACGCCGGGACCTGTCGTTCGAGCCTGATCGAAGGTCTCTGTCCCGGGGCACGCCCCGTGCCGAAGCTGTCTTCTGACGGGCGCATCGGGCGCCCCGGACGGCCGAGGTGCATGTCATGGCGGTGGTGTCGCGCCGAGCGCGGTCAAGGTGGTACGCCGTCGCGGTCCCCGCCGCCCTCGCGGCGGCGGTGGCCGGGGCACTGGGCGCGCGCCCGGACGTCGCGCCGCCGTCCGAGAGTCACCGCGCGCCCGCGGCGAGTGCCGCCGCCGTGCCGGTCCCGCCCACCGCCGCTCCGGCCGCCGACGTGCGGTACGCCGCCACGCAGGTGCTGATCCGGGACTGCATGCAGCGTCGCGGGTTCCGCTACTGGCCGGTTCCCCGGCAGCCGGTGCCGGAGCTGCGCGAGTTCCCGTACGTCCTCGACGACGTCTCCTACGCCCGCCGGTACGGATACGGCGGCGCCCTGGAACGCCGCCTCCAGGAGGCGATGGCAGCCGACCCGAACGCGCGGTACGTCCGGGACCTGCCCCCGGAACGGGGCGCCGCCGCCGTACGCGCGGTCAACGGCGACCCCGGCGAGCCCGACGCCCTGCGCGCGACGCTGCCGGCCGGCGGCGTGCTGCGCCGCAGCAGCCACAGCTGCACGTCCGAGGCGGAACGACAGCTCTACCGCGACCTGCCCGCCTGGTACCGCGCCACGAAGGTCACGGACAACCTGGCCGGCCTGCGCGTCGGCCGGGTGCTCGCCGACCCCCGCTACGCCGACGGCGTACGGGCGTGGCGGCGGTGCATGCGCGCCGACGGGCACGACGTGGCCGACCCGGCATCGGCCCGCGCGTCGGTGCCCGAGCCGGCTGCCGGCTCCGCCACGCCCGGCGAGATCAGGCTGGCGGTGGCCGAGGCGACCTGTGCGGCCCGCACCGGGCTCGGCCCGCTCGCCCGGCGGCTCGACGCCGAGCATCGGGGTGCCCTCGACAGGCGGTTCCGCGCCGAGGTCACCGAACGGCTCCGCCTGGAGGCCGCCGCGCTGCCGCGGGCGCGCGCCGTGCTGGCCGCCGGTTGACCCACCCCCACGACGTCCGTGGCGGCCCGCCACGGAAGGACCCGACCGAAGGGAAACACCATGAGAGCACTACGGTCCGCGCTGGCCACAGTGGCCGCGGCGGCAGCCGCGCTGGCCTTCACCGCCACCGCCGCCCAGGCCGCGCCCCGGCCGACCCCGCACGCGGACGCGACGCAGCGCGCCGCCGCGGGCAGCGGCTACCTGTACGTCAGCCAGGACGCCTACTGGGCGGGCCGGTGGTGCTGGTGGTACAACGCCGACAACAACTGGGACACGATCAACACGGCGGAGAACGCCAACTGCGACAACAACAACCGGGCCAGCATGCGCAACCTGGCGTCCTCGGCCTGGAACGACTCGAACGGCGGCCGGCCGGTCGCCCTCTACATCCACCCCGACTACACCGGTGCGTACGCCTGTCTCGGCGCCGGCGACGCGTGGGACAACCTCACCGGGGCCTGGTTCACCTGGGGCTCCAACCGGGACGGCTACATGGCGAACGCCAACGACAACATCGCCTCCCACCGGTGGCGCACGAGCTGCAGCGCGGGCTGAGACACCGCGGGGCGGCAGCCGTCCGGCTGCCGCCCCGCCTTACCTTCTTGCAGTGATACACGTCAATGTCGTGGACGAGACTGAGCACGGCGGCGCGCGTCGGAACACTGTGCGTCATGGGGACGCTACGCATCCACTTCACGGCCGGGGATCTCAGCCGCACCCGGCTGGCGGCCCGGCCGGATCCACTGTGGGAGATCATCTGTAGCCTGCACCGCCTCCAGACCCGGGCCGGTTACGCGGGTTACGCCCGGTGGCACCGGCAGATCCGTCCGGACCTGGAGCGCGCCGGTCTCGTCCCGGTCGTCCGCGAGCGGCTCCTGCCCGTCGCGCCGCTCAAGCGCTACTTCCCGGACTTCCTCACACCCGGCCCGGTCGCCGACCTCGACGAGGGGATCGAGCGGGTGCTCGGCACCCCGACCCGGCGGATCCGCACCGAACTCGGGCGGATGGTGACGCCCGTCGACGGCGCGTGGATGAGCGATCTGGCGGCCGGCCGGCTCGCCGCCCGGCACGGCCTCGGCGACGCGCTGCGCGCCTACTTCCGGGTGGCGCTCGCTCCCTACTGGACGCAGATCACCTCCGCCGTCTCCGGCGACCGGGCGCTGCGCGGAGCCTGGGTCCTCGACAGCGGCGCAGGGCAGATCCTCGACGACCTGAGCCCGGAGACGTCCTGGGATCCGCCGGTGCTGTCCGTGCACGGCTACCCCGAGGACCGGGACATGCATCTCGACGGCCGGGGCATCACGCTGGTCCCGTCGTACTTCTGCTGGCACGCGCCGATCACGCTGGCCGACCCCGACCTGCCGCCGACGCTCGTCTATCCGGCGCGCCGGCAGCGACCGGAACCGACGCCGCCGGCCGGCCCGCAACGCCGGCTCGGTCCGCTGCTCGGCCACACCCGGGTCGCGGTCCTGCGCGCCGCCGCGAGCGGCGCCACCACCAGCGAGCTGGCCCGGCGTGCCCGCATCTCGCCGGCCACCACCAGCCATCACACCACCATCCTGCGCGAGGCCGGTCTGATCACCAGCCAGCGGCACGGCAACCTGGTGCTGCACCGGCTCACCGCGATGGGCGAGGCACTGCTCGGCGAGTCGCCCGGGCCGGACCGCTGACGACTCCCGGAGCCGGACGGGGACGTCGACCGGAACCGATCCTTGACGGGCCGGGGTGAATCCGCCTAGCGTGCAGACATCGGACATCTGACGTCTTATAGCTAGTCCGATTCCCCTCCCCCGTCCGGAAGGAAACACGTGTCCCCTCGCCGCGCCATACCGCGCCGCGCAACCGTCCTCGCGGTGGCCGCCCTCACCCTCCTCTCCGTACTGCCCGCGACCGCGGCCCAGGCCGCCGCCCCCGCCGGCGTGACCGCCACCGTCGGCGCCGACTGCACCACCGGCCGGCTGCTGCTCGACCTCGACAACCGCAGCACCACGACGCAGACCTACACCGTCACCTGGCCGGGCCGCTCCGGCTCACCGTGGACCCGCACGGTCGCCGCCGGCGGCAACGCCGAGCTGTACTGGACGCTGTCCCCCGGCACGCCGTACACGCTGCGCACCACGACCCCGACCGGCCTGGACGAGACCACCAGCGGCATCTTCCACTGCGGCACCGGAATGTCCGCGCTGGCCGGCTTCGACTGCACGAACGGCCGCCTCCAGCTCGCCCTGGAGAACCGCACCACGACGGCCCGGGACTTCACAGTCACCTGGCCCGGACGCACCGGCTCACCGTGGACCCGCACCATCGCCGCCGGTGGCAACTTCCTGCACTACTGGACCGTCGGCGCCGGCACCCCGTACACGCTGCGGGTCACCGCTCCGGGCTTCGACACCACGCTGCGCGGCACCACCTCCTGCGACCTGGCCGCCGGCAACCCGCAGCTCGCCACCACCACGCTGCTGACCACGCAGACCGTGATCCGCGGCCTCAACGGCGCGAACGGCCGCTACGACGGCACCGTCGCCTCGGTCCGCATCCCCGGCCTGGCCGTGAGCAACAACGGCACCGTCATCGCCGTGGCCGACGCCCGGGTCAACGGCTCGTACGACCTCGGCGGCGGCACCAACAACATCCAGATCGTGATGATCCGCAGCACCGACGGCGGGCGCACCTTCGAGCAGCCCCGCGTCATCCACGCCCCGCCCACCACCAGCGAGGGCGTCGGCGACCCCAGCCTGCTCGTCGACCGCGCCACCGGTGTCGTCTACTGCTTCTTCACCTACTCCCCCCGGCCCGGCATCAGCTTCTGGTCCGGCGGCTCCGGCCTGAACACCGCCGACGACCCGAACAGCATGCACCTGCGCTACATCACCAGCCGGGACAACGGCGCCACCTGGAGCGCTCCGGTGGAGCTGAACCCGGCCGTTAAGGACCCGACCTGGCAGCAGGCGTTCTTCTCCTCCGGCCACGGCATCCAGACCAGCACCGGCCGCCTGATCCAGCCGATCGCCTACCGGGACGCGGCCGGCACGAGCCACGCCGCGAACATCTACAGCGACGACCACGGCGCGACCTGGCGGCGCGGCGGATCCGCCGGTGGCAACATCAACGAGAGCAAGGCCATCGAGCGCGGCACCGGCGCGGTGGTGCAGAACATGCGGCACAACTCGACCCGCAGCCGGTTCTACGCCACCTCCACCGACGGTGCCGCCACGTTCGGCCCGGCGACGGCGAGCGCCGTGCTGACCGACCCGCTCTGCAACGCCGACGAGATGTCCTACCTGCGGCCCGCTGAGGTCGGCGCGAACCGGGCGCCGGTACGCACCCGCACGGCGCTGTTCAGCAACAACGCGCACCCGAGCGCGCGCAACGACCTCACCGTACGGCTGTCCACCGACGACGGCGCGACCTGGCCGGCCCGAGCGCTGGTCAAGCCCGGCGGCGCCGGTTACTCGACGATGGCGGTGCTGGCCGACGGCACTGTCGGCAACCTGTACGAGGTGGGCAACACCGGCGGCATCTACTTCGCCCGGTTCAGCCTCGACTGGGTCAAGGGCGCCTGAGAGCCGTGTCCCGCCCGGACAGCGGCGTCCGGGCGGGACACGGTCAGCGCTGCCAGCGGACCACGCCGCCGACCACTGTCAGCTCCACGGTCAGGTCGCGCAGCTCCGCCGCGTCGACCCGGTACGGGTCGGTGGGCAGCACGATGAAGTCGGCGAGCATGCCGGGGCGCAACCGGCCCTTCAGGTGCTCCTCGTACGAGGCGTACGCGCCCGCCTCGGTGAAGCAGCGCAACGCCGTGTCCAGGTCGAGCCGCTCGTGCGGGTCGACGCCGCCGGGTGGGGTGCCGTCGGGCTGCTGGCGGGTCACCGCGGCGTGGATGCCGAAGAACGGATCGGGGTCCTCCACCGGGGCGTCCGACCCGAACGCCACTGTCGCCCCGGCGTCGAGCAGGCTGCGCCAGGCGTACGAGGCCAGGCCCCGGCCGGCGAGCATCCGGCTGGTCAGCGGGATGTCGCTGGTGCAGTGGGTGGGCTGCATCGAGGCGATCACGCCGGAGCGGGCGAGCAACGGCACGTCGTCCGGCAGCAGGTGCTGGGTGTGCTCGATCCGGTGCCGCAGCCGCGCCACCGCGCCGGGATCGGCCGACTCGCGCCAGCGCGCGTACGCCCGCAGCACCATCCGGTTCGCCGCGTCGCCGATGGCGTGCGCGGCCACCGCGATCCCCGCCCCGGCGGCGGTCGCCACCAGCCGCTCGAACTCCTCGGCCGGGGTGACGGCGATGCCGTGGTTGCCGGGCTCCCCGTCGTACGGCTCGGTCATCAGGCAGGTGTGTGAGCCGAGCGCGCCGTCGGTGAAGATCTTCACCGGGCCGGTGCTCAGCCAGCGGTCGCCGTCCCCGGTGGCCCAGCCGGCGTCGATCGCCTCGTCCAGGGCCGTGGCGGGGATCGTCTTGTGCACCCGCAGCGGCAGCTCGCCGCGCGCGTACAGCGTCTCGTAGGCGGCCCGGGCGTCCTGCCCGTCGAGGTCGTGGATGCCGGTCAGCCCGGCGGCGAGCAGCCGGGGCAGGTGGGTGCGCAACTGCGCGACCAGGTCACCGGCGTGCGGGGAACGCACCACCGCGTACGCCGCGTCCGCCGCCGCCTCGCGCAGGATGCCGGTCGGCTCGCCGTGCTCGTCCCGCGCGATCTGCCCGCCGGCCGGGTCGGGGGTGGTGGCGTCGATGCCGAGGCGGGCCAGGGCGGGAGTGTTCACCCAGATGGTGTGGCCGTCGATGCTGGGCAGCGCCGCCGGCCGGTCCGGGCAGACCCGGTCCAGGTCGGTGCGGGTCGGCTGCACCGGCCGGGTCCACTTGTTGCTGTCCCACCCGCCGCCGAGCAGCCAGGCGTCCGGCGGCAGCGTGGCGGCGTGCCGCGCGATCCGGGTGAGCGCCTCGTCGAGGCTCGCCGTGCCGCGCAGGTCCACCTGGTCCAGCCCGCGCACGTAGGACGCCGCGTGGATGTGACTGTCGATCAGCCCGGGCAGCACGGCCGCTCCGCCGAGGTCGACCCGGCGCGCGCCGGCGCCGGCCCGGTCCCGGCACTCGGCGAGGTCGCCGACGGCGACGATCCGCTCGCCGTGGACCAGCATCGCCTCGGCGTACGGGCGGTCCGGGTCGAGCGTGTGGATGCGGGCGTTCTCGTAGACCGTGCCGCTCATGGGCTCCCTGCCTCGGCGCTCGTACGGAGTCTCAGGACGTGTGGACCGGCGACGTCTCCTCCGGCTCACCGGCCCGGTCCGCGCGGATCCGGTCGATGTGGTCGGCCAGCTCGTCGGTGATCAGCAGATCGCGCCGGATGTCGTCGTGCGGGTACGCCGTCCGCCCGACCATGTGCGCCGCGACCGGTGCGGTGGCGAGCTGGAACAGGCCCACCAGGACCAGCGTGGTGATGTCCACGCCGGTACGCAGCCGCAGCGCGCAGCCGAGCAGCACCAGCAGCAGCCCGAGCACCTGCGGCTTGGCCGCCGCGTGCATCCGCGACAGCACGTCCGGGAAGCGGACCAGCGCGATGCCCGCGGCGAGGCAGAGCAGGGCGCCGGCGATCAGGCAGATGCCGGCGACGGTGTCCAGGATCGCGTCGATCATCACTTCGAGCTTCTCCGGGACGCGAACCGGGCGACGCTCACCGAGCCGACGAACCCGACCAGGGCGAGGACCACCAGGACCGGAAGCGCCGTGGCGTCCCGGCTGTAGGCCGCCTCGGTGGCGATGGCCGCGACCGCGACGGCGAGCAGCACGTCGGTGGCGACGGCCCGGTCGAGGATCGACGGCCCGCGGATGATGCGGACGAGGGTGAGCCCACCGGCCGCGACGAGCAGCGCGGTGACGATCACGGCGATGACGGTCACGTCGGTGCTCCTTCCAGGTCGACCGACCCGGACGGGCCGGTGGGTACGGATCGGCGGATCAGGCTCAGCTCCTCGGCCGAGCCGACGGCGGCGACGATGCGCTCCTCCAGCTCCAGCACGCCCTGCCGGAAGCGCTCCACCTCGTCGAGGCTGCGGATGCCGATGACGTGCACGTAGAGCGTGCCGGTGCTCCGGTCGGCCTCCAGGATCAGGCTGCCCGGCACCAGCGACAGGGCCTCGGCGTTGAGGGTGAGGTTGAGGTCGGTGTTCACCCGCAGCGGCACCGCGATGATCGCCGAGTGCGGGTGCTCGGACCGGACGGCCAGCCAGGCCACCTGCGCGGACGCCACCACCAGGTCGTACAGGAAGCGGACCACGAACCGCAGCAGCGGCACCGGCCGGATCCGGCCGGCGAACGTGACGGGGGGCAGCGGGAAGACCACCAGCAGCACGGCCGCGACCACGAGTCCGCTGAGCACGTTGGCCCAGCTGAAGGTGCCCCACAGCAGCACCCAGACGGTGACCAGGCCGGTCACCGCGATGGCCCGGTTGCGCCAGCGGTCACGGCGGGTCAGTGGCGCTTTCGGCTGACTGGTCACGGCGGTCCCTCCGGGAACACGGCCTCGACGTACGGGGCACGGCGCAACAGGTCGTCGGCGGCGTCGGTGCTGATGTCGAACAGCGGTCCGGCCACCACGGTCAGCGCCAGGCCGAGCACCACGAGGGCGGCGGTGGACACCGTCATCAGCCGGGGCAGCACCGCCCCGGCCGGCGCCGGGCCGTCGTGCGGCTGCTCGGCGCCGTCGGTGCGGGCCGCCTGGTCGGCGTCGCCCGGTTCCGGCATGTCCGCGTGCGGGGCCCGCCAGAAGGCGAGGTTCCACACCCGGGCGATGGCGTAGAGCGTGAGCAGGCTGGTGAGCAGTCCCCCGGCGACGAGCGACCAGGCCAGGAACCCGCCGTCGTCGACGCCGGCCTGGACCAGGCCGAGCTTGCCGAGGAACCCGGAGAACGGTGGTATGCCGGCCAGGTTCAGCGCTGGTACGAAGAACAGCACGGCGAGCAGGGGCGACAGCCGGGCCAGGCCGCCGAGGCGGTCCAGCGCGGTGCTGCCGCCGCGTCGTTCGACCAGGCCGGCGGCGAGGAACAGCGTGGTCTGGATGGTGATGTGGTGCACCACGTAGAAGATCGCCGCGGACAGGCCGAGCGGGGTGGTCAACCCGACCCCGAACAGCATGTACCCGATGTGGCTGACGAGCGTGAACGACAGCAGCCGTTTGATGTCCGACTGGGCCACCGCGCCGAGGATGCCCACCACCATGGTCAGCGCCGCTATCACCATGAGCAGGTCGGCGGTGCGGCCGCCGGGGAACAGCAGCGTCTCGGTACGGATGATCGCGTACACGCCGACCTTGGTGAGCAGGCCGGCGAAGACCGCCGTCACCGGGGCGGGCGCGGTCGGGTAGCTGTCCGGAAGCCACGCCGACAGCGGGAACACCGCCGCCTTGATCCCGAACGCGAGCAGCAGCATGCCCTGCAGCACCAGGCGGATGTCGTCGGGCAGCGCGTCCAGGCGGTCGGCGAGCTGCGCCAGGTTCAGCGTGCCGGTGGCGGAGTAGACCAGGCCGATCGCCACCAGGAAGATCAGCGACGAGAGCAGGCTGACCACGACGTACGTGGTGCCGGCCCGGATCCGCGTCTCGGTGCTGCCGAGCGTCAGCAGCACGTAGCTCGCCACCAGCAGGATCTCGAAGCCGACGTAGAGGTTGAACAGGTCGCCGGAGAGGAAGGCGTTGCAGACGCCCGCGGTCAGCACCAGGTAGGTCGGGTGGTAGACCGACAGCGGCGTCTCCTCGTTGCCGTCGGCCATGCCCTGCCCGATGGAGTAGACGAGCACGCACAGGGTGACCGAGGCGGACACCACGAGCATCAGCGCAGCGAGCTGATCGGCGACGAGCACGATGCCCATCGGCGCCACCCAGCCGCCCACCTCCACCACGAGCGGGCCGTCCAGCGAGGAGCGGACCAGGAGCATCGCGGCCACCGCGACGGTGGCGGTGAGCACGATGATGCTGACCCACCGCTGGGCGCGGGCCCGGCGGGCGAGCAGCAGGGTGAGGGCGGCGCCGAGCAGCGGCATCACCACCGGCAGCGGGACGAGCCAGGTCATCGGACGGCCTCCGCCTCACCGGCGGCGAGCACCCGGGCCTCGGGGCTGCCGTCGTCGGCCTCGACGGTGTCCGAGTCCGAGGTGCCGGGGCCCTCGTCCCGGTCGGCCAGCTCCATGATCCGGCGGTCCTCGACGTCGTCCTGCACCTCGTCGTGCCCGTTGAGGTGCCAGCTCCGGTAGGCCAGGGCGAGCAGGAACGCGGTCATGCCGAGCGTGATCACGATCGCGGTCAGCACCATCGCCTGCGGCAACGGGTCGGCCATGTCCTCCTGGGCGGTGGTGCCGACGATCGGCGGGCCACCGGCCCGGCCGCCGGTGAGCAGCAGCAGGTTCGCGCCGTTGCCGAGCAGGATGACCCCCATCAGGACACGGGTGAGGCTGCGTTCCAGCAGCAGGGTGACGCCGGTGGCGAACAGGACGCCGATCACCACGACGTAGACCAGGTTGGGGACGTTCGGGCTCATACCAGCTCCTCTTCCCGTACGCCGGCCGGTCCGGTCTCCTGTTCGTCGACCTCCTCCTGGCGGTCCATCTCGGCGCCCAGGCTGCGCAGGATGTCCAGTACGAGGCCGACCACGATGAGATAGACGCCGACGTCGAAGAAGACCGACGTCACGAAGTGCACGTGGCCCAGCAACGGCAGGTGGAAGTCGAGCGTCGCGCTCTGGAGGAACTCGCCGCCCAGCAGCATCGCGGCCACGCCGGTGCCGACCGCGACGAACAGCCCCGCGCCGAGCACCAGGCCCGCGTCCACGGGCGCGGCGCCGTTGAGTTCGGTACGCCCGCCCGCCAGGTACCGCACGGCGAGCCCCAGCCCGGCGACCAGACCGGCGGCGAACCCGCCACCGGGGGCGTTGTGGCCGGAGAAGAGCAGGTAGATCGAGAACAGCAGGATGGCGTGGAACAGCAGCCGGGTGACCACCTGGAGGATGACCGACTGCTGCCGGGAGGTCGCGCCGCTGGTCAGCCAGCGCGGGCGCGACGACTGCTGCCGGCCGGCGCCGGGGATGCCGCTGCGCAGGTCCAGCGCGCGGGAGCGGCGGAAGATAAGGCTGGCCACGCCGGTGGCGGCCACCACCAGCACGGCGATCTCGCCCATCGTGTCCCAGGCCCGGATGTCGACGAGCGTCACGTTCACCACGTTCTTGCCGCCGCCGTAGGAGACGGCCTCGTCCGGGAAGCCGACCGAGATCGGCGTCGCGGTCCGGCTGCCCGCCGCCACGTACGCCATGCCGGCGGTGACCACGCCGACGGCGACGCCGAGCGCGACGCGGAACCGCCGGGTGGCGCGGATCGGGCGGGCCGAGAACCGGCGCGGCAGCCGGCGCAGCACCAGCACGAACATCACGATCGTGACGGTCTCCACCAGGAACTGGGTGAGCGCGAGGTCGGGCGCGCCGTGCAGGATGAACATCAGCGCCGTGCCGTAGCCCGTGACGCCGACCAGGATCATCGCGGTCAGCCGGCGGCGGGCGCGCGCGGCCACCAGCGCCGCGACGACGATGACCGCGCCGGCGACGGCCTGCAACGGGGTGTCCCAGAGCTGGAACCGCCGGGCCCACGGCGCGCCGGCGAGCACCGCGCCGCCGGGCAGCACGACCAGGACCAGCAGGATGACGCCCAGGTAGAACGGCAGCGAGCCGCGCTGGGTGGCGCCGGTCAGCTCCACCGCCGCGCGGTCGACCGCGCCGGCCAGCCGGTCGTAGCCGCTGGCGCCGTCGAAGGGCAGCCGCGGCAGGTACGGCCGGCGCCGGTGCAGCAGCAGGAACAGTCCGAGGCCACCCGCCACCGCGAGCGCCGACAGGCCCAGCGCCGGGGTCAGCCCGTGCCAGAGGGCCAGGTGGTAGCCGGGGTCGGCGGTCGGGAACTGGTCGGCGTACGGGGCCAGCACCCGGTCCACCGCCGGGGCGAGGACGCCGACCGCGAGACCGGCGAGGGCGAGCACCGCCGCCGGGCCGATGAACGCCGGCTCGATCCGGTGCGGCCGGGTCTCCTTCACGCCGGGCTTGGCGGCGAACGCGCCCCAGAGGAAGCGCGCGGTGTACGCGACGGTCAGCGCCGAGCCGGTCACCACTCCGGCGAGCACCAGCAGTTCGGTCGTGCCGCCGTGCAGGAACGCCTCGAGCGCGGCCTCCTTGGCCACGAAGCCGATCAGCGGCGGCAGGCCCGCCATGGAGGCGGCGGCGAGCCCGGCGACCGCCGCCAGCACCGGCGCGCGGCGGCCCAGGCCGCTGAGTTCGCGCAGGTCGCGGGTGCCGGTGACGTGGTCGACGACGCCGACGACGAGGAACAGGGTGGCTTTGAACAGGGCGTGCGCCAGCAGCATCGCGGCACCGGCCAGCGCGGTGTCACGGGTGCCCGCACCGAGGATCACCATGAGCAGGCCGAGCTGGCTGACCGTGCCGTACGCCAGCAGCAGCTTCAGGTCGACCTGCCGCAGCGCCGTCCAGCCGCCGAGGAACAGGGTGATCAGGCCGCCGGCCAGCAGGACGCCGCGCCACACGGTGGCCTGGCCCACCGCGGGGCCCATCAGCGCGGCCAGGAAGACGCCCGCTTTCACCATGGCCGCGGCGTGCAGGTAGGCGCTGACCGGCGTGGGTGCGGCCATCGCGCGCGGCAGCCAGAAGCTGAACGGGAAGATCGCGGACTTGCTGGTCACGCCGAGCAGGACGAGCACCAGCGCGACGGTGAGGTAGCCGCCCTCGGGCAGGTTCCCGGCGATCTCCGACCACCGGTACGAGCCGGCGTGCTGGCCGAGCATCACGAAACCGGCGAGCATCGCCAGGCCGCCCAGCGTGGTCACCAGCAGGGCCTGCATCGCCGCGCGGCGGCTGGCCCGCTTGGTCGGGTCGCTGCCGATCAGCAGGTAGGAGAAGACGGTGGTGAGTTCCCAGAACACGTACAGCAGCAGCAGGTCGTCGGAGACGACCAGGCCGAGCATCGCGCCGGCGAACGCCACGAACACCGCGGCGAACCGGCCGAGGCCGGGATCGTCGGAGCGGAAGTAGCGCGCGCTGTAGGCCAGCACGAGGGCGCCGACCCCACCGACGAGCAGCACCAGCAGCCAGGACAGCGTGCCCATGCGCAGCGCGAGTTCCAGACCGAGCTGCGGCACCCAGGTGACGGTCTCGACGACGGGCCGGCCCGCGCGGACCGGTTCGGTACGGGTCACCGCCCAGATCAGCGCCGCCGCCGGGACGGCCGCCAGCAGATAGAGAGCCCGCCTGCCGAGGAGGCGTACCAGCACGGGGGCGGTCAAGGCTGCGAACGCATGGACCGCCACCAGAACCAGCACACACACTCCTCAAGATCGACCTGCGGTACGTCAACCCTAACCGGCGATGTGGCGAGGCGGTATGTCGAGAGAATCACGCGAACGTGTCGTGTCGGCTCCGCTCTGCTTCGGGTAAGGAGTGAGGTTTGCTCTGCCCGGTACGGCGGCCGCGTCCGGCGGGCGCCCCGATAGGGTGGTCGGCGTGCTGCCGATGCGAGCCGCCCTGGCGGGCACCACCGGGAACGCGATGCTGATGGGCCTCGCCGAGGTCAGCACGCCGGTCGGCTGGGTGCTGCTGCCCGGCCTGCTCGGCGTCTCGGCCCGGCCCCGGACGGCGGCGCTGGTGTCGGCCTGGGCGGGCGTGCTGGTCGCGCTGTCAGTCGTCGTACCGGTGATCCCCGGCCACCGCACTGATCCACAGGCGCTGCTCGCCTCCGCGGCCAGCCTGGCCGCGGTGCCGGTCCTGGCCTGGGCCCGCCGCCGGACGCGGACCGCCACCGTGGCGCGCGTCGCCGCGCCGCCGGACGTCGCGGTGTTCACCGTGCCGGCCGGTCCCGGGAGCGCCGCGCTGGCGATCTGCGGCACCGCCGGGGAGATCGGCGCCGCCGTCCCGGTCCGCGGCGGCGGGCTGCGCGTCCTGCTCGGCACCGTCACCGGCGCCACGCTGGACACGCCCGCCGGGCGCCGGGCGATCGAGCAGGCGTTCCACCGGGCCGCCGCCGGACCACGGCGCACAGTGCCGCACCTGATCGGCGCGCTGGAGAAGGTGGTCCGCGACCTCGCCCCGGCGGGCCACCTGCGCGCCACGATCGTCGACGTGGACCGAGCCGGGTCGGTACGGGCGGTGCGGTGCGGCTCGCCGGACCTCGTGGTCGCCGCCGGGCGCCGCGCCGAACCCGCCGCAGTGCCCGAGGGACCGGCGATCGGGTCGACGGAGCCGGGCGAACGCGCCGCGCCCGGCCCGGTCACCGGCCGCCGGATCGCCGTCGTCGGCACCGGCTTCACCGACGCGCACGGGGAGCGCTGGCTGCGCGTACTCGATCAGGTGGCCGCCGGCGACGACCCGGCACGGACGGCGCAGCTGCTGACCCGCGGCGCCCGGGGCGGGCGGCGCACCGGCCCGGCGCTGGTGATCGACCCGGAACCACTGTCGCGGGGATGACCGGCGGCGCACGCGGGCCCGCCGCCTAGGCTGGTGCGGTGGGCCGGCGTCCGGTGCCGGCCCCGTCCGGGGAGACCGCGATGACCGACAGCGTCCGCCGGCCGGCGCCGGTCGCGGGCGGCGAGGACGAGCAGTGGCTGGCCGACGTGGCCCGCGAGGCGGGCGCCGACGCCGGCGACGTGCCGGTGGAGCTGCTCGGCGACTATCTGCGGCTGCTGACCGACGCGGCGGTGACCGGCCGCCGCCCGCGCCGCGCCGAACTCGACGCGGTCGGCGCGCTGGGCCGGCGCGCGGCCGAGCAGGGGATCTCCGCCGGCCGCGCGGTACGCCTCTACCTGTCCGCGGCGCGGCGCGTCTGGCGGCAGCTTCCCCACCTGGACCGGTCCGACGACAGCGAGGCGGTCCGCGCGGCCGCCGACGCCGTCCTGCACGTGGTCGACACCGCGGTGGCCACGCTCGCCGAGGGGTACGCGGTGGCCCGCCGGGAACTGGTCCGGCGCGAGGAGTCGCTGCGCCGGGAACTCGTCGACGACCTGCTGCGCGGCGACTCCGACCTGGGCGGGCTGGTGGAGCGGGCCGAGCCGTTCGGCCTGGACCTGGCCCGGGTGCACCAGGTCGCGCTCGCCGCGCCGGGACGGCGGCTGCCGGACACGGAGGCGGCGATCAGCGCGCTGGAGCGGGTCATCTTCGACCGGCTCGGTGACCGGGACGTGCTGGTGGCCACCAAGGAGGGACTGCTCGTGGTGATCGCCCCGGCGGACCCGGTGGCCGCCGACCGGGGCCGCGGCGCCGGCCCGGCCGGCAACCTGGGCACCTTGATGCACGGCGAGCTGGACCGGCTGGTGCGGGGCCGGCCGTGGCAGGTGGCGGTGGGCCGCCCGCACCCGGGCGTCTACGGCATCGCCCGCTCGTACGAGGAGGCCCGGGAGGCGCTGACCACGGCGCGGCGCCTGCACAGCGAGGCGTCGGTGATCGACGCGCACGACCTGCTGATCTACCGGGTGCTGCTGCGCGACCAGCCCGCCATGGTCGACCTGGTGCGGGCGGTGCTGACGCCGCTGGCCCAGGCGCGCGGGGGCGCCGAGCCGCTGCTGGACACGCTGAACGAGTACTTCGCCTGCGGCGAGGTCTCCACCGAGGCCGCCCGCCGGCTGCACGTGTCGGTGCGCACCGTCACCTACCGCCTGGCCCGGATCCGGGCGTTGAGCGGCTACGACCCCGCCGACGCGCGGGACCGGTTCACGTTGCACGCCGCCGTGCTCGGCGCGCGGGCGCTGGACTGGCCCCACCGGCCGCTGCCGGCGTAGGGGCCGCCGCCGGTGTGACCGGCGTCTCAGGCCGGTACGGCCACCAGCTCCGGGAAGCCGAGCAGGTTGGCCAGGGCCGACGCCTCGTCACGGGTGAGGGTGAGCGTGACCATGCGGTCCGGGTCGTCCGGGTCGTCGTGGACGACGTCGCGCCGGCCGCCGACCTGGTAGTCGATCACGCCGATCCGGCGGCCCTCCTCCGTGGTCAGCGTGTGCCGGACCCCGATGCCGGGGAGGGTCGTACGTTCGATGATCACGGGGACCTCCTTCGGACGCGGTCGCCGCGGGCTCGCCGGAGCCGGCCGGCGTCAGGGCGACGCGATGGACGTTCGAGCTGGGCTCGCGTTCTCCATGTGTCAACCATAGCCACGGGGTATGGGCGGATCCGGGTTCCGGCCACCGGCAATCATTGCGCCCGTTGTTGGCCGGTGGCGTGCACTGCCGCGCGTGGTGTTCCCGGCGACGCTGGAGGTCCGAGGCGGTACCCGAGCAGCGAGGAGGTGGTGAGCATGACCCGCACGTCGATGGCTCCACCACCGGTGTTCGCCGGACTCGTCGCGTCCCGATCTGCGAGCGGCGACCAGAAGCGCGTCTGAGCCCCCGGCCGCCGGCGTCGTCGAGTGAATCCGACGCCCTGCGGCCCCGGCCACGCCCCTTCCCCGCACCGTCCACCGCCCGTTGGGCACCCTGATCCGAAAGAGGTCGGTATGCCGCACCCTGTGACCGCCATTCGTCCTCCGGCCCGTACCGGCATGCTGATCGGCCGCTCCCACGGCAGCCGCCCGCCGGTGACCGTCGACGCGGCGCCGCTCGCCGTGGACCTCGGCAGCAGCCTGCTGCGGATCTGGCTGGGACCGGGCCGGACGCTGAGCGTCCCGCTCGGCCACGGCCTGCGCAGCCCGGTCGTCCGGCGCGGCCGGATCGTCGACGGTCCGGCCTGCGTCTCCGAGCTGCGGCAGATCCTGCGCGACCACCGCACCCCGGTGCCGGTCGGCGCGCTGGTCGTGGCCTGCCGTCCGGTGCTCGCCGCGCCGGCCGAGCAGGAGGCGACCCGCCGGGTGCTCACCGCCGTGCTCGCCCCGTCCCGGCTGCTGTTCCTCGACAGCGTCCGGGCGGGCGCCATCGGCGCCGGCGCCGCCGCCGGCACCCTGCTCGTCGCCGACATCGGCGCCCAGCTCACCGAGGTGGCGCTGCTGGAGGACGGCCGGGTGGTCGCCGCCCGGCGGGCGGAGGCCGGCACCCGGGACCTGAACCACGCGACGACCGCCGCCATGCTCGCCGACACCACCTCCCGGCTGGTACGCGAGCTGCGTCAGGACGCGGCGCTGCGGCCCCAGGTCCGCGCCGCGCTGGCCCGTGGCCCGATCGTCATCGGTGACGGCGCCACCCGGCCCGACGTGACGGCCCGCCTGGTCGCCACGCTCGGCGCGACTGTGCACCGCGCCGCGTCACCCCGTACCGCCGCGCTGACCGGCGCCGGGATGGCCGCCATCTCGGCCCTGCGACACCCGCACGACACCGAGCGCCGCCCGGAAAGGAGCGCCTGATCATGACGCACGCCCTCAACCGCACCGACACGCTGCGCGAACTGCTGGACCGGCAGTTCGGCGAGTACACCGACCAGCTCACCGAGCTGACGCTGCACACGCGGCAGCCCGACTACGGCGGGCACGACCCGGACACGCTGCGCCGGCTGATCGAGACCGCCCGGCAGGGCGTCGCGGACACCGCCCAGGCACTGAAGCGGATGTCCGAGGGCACGTACGGCGCCTGCGAGCGCTGCGGGCAGGACATCCCGACCGCCCGCCTGGAGATCCTGCCCTCGGCCCGCTTCTGCGTGCCGTGCCAGCAACGGCGCTGAGCACCGCACGGGGCCGTCGGGGCGGGCGCCGGCCGGTAGCGTCACCGCCATGGATGTCGATGACGTCGCCGGCCGGCTCGGCGTGCCCGCCGAGGAGGTCGACCGGGTGCACCGGCTCGCCGGTGACCGGCCCTCCGCGCCGCTGCCCGCCCGGGCGCACGCGCCCGCGCTGCTGGACCGGCTCGCGGTCCGCCCCGACGACGCCGCCGAGATCCTGGCGGCCTGGCCGGAGCCCGGCTCACCACTGTGGACTCCCGAGCTGCGCTGGCTGCTCGACCGCTCGACCGCCCTGGTCCGCGCCGACCTCGGCGGCCACGCCTGGCTGACCCCGGGCCCGGCGCTGCCCCGCGACCGGGGTCCGGCCTGGCGGCACCTCTACGTCTACGCGTACCTCGCACTGGTCGACGCCGTGCGCGCCTACCACCGCGACCACGGCGTCCCCGACGACGTGTCCTGGGCGACGCTCGCCGACCTGGGCAACAACCTCGCTGTCGACCGGCGGATGAACGGTGACGGCTGGCCGGTCATGCAGAGCTGGCTGACGCTGCACGTGCGCGGTGGCCTCTACGAGCTGGGCCGGCTCCAGCACCAGCGCGGCGACGACGGCGCGATCGGCCTGCACATCCCGGACTCGGGACCGCTGACCCCGGAGGCGGTCGACGCGTCGCTGGAGCGGGCCCGCGCGTTCTTCCCGCGCCACTTCCCCGGCGAGCACTACGCCGCGTTCTCCTGCGGCTCCTGGCTGCTCGACCCGCAGTTGCGCGAATACCTGCCGGAGGACTCCAACATCATCCGGTTCCAGCGGCGGTTCACGCTGGAGCCCCACCGGGAGCAGGACACGCCCGACGGCGACGTCGAGGTGCTGCGGTTCGTGTTCCGCAGCCTCAGCACGCCGCTGGACCGGCTGCCGCGCCGCACCGCGCTCCAGCGCGCGGTGATCGACCACATGCGGGCGGGCCGGCACTGGCAGTGGCGCCAGGGCCGCTTCCCGATGTAGTCACGTCAGCGGCCGCGGGCCGCCCCGGCCCGGCCCGGCCCACGGTGTCACCGGCGCTCCGCGCGCCAACCAGTCGTCGAGAGCGGCCGGGTCGTCGAACAGCAGCACCGGCGGCCCGGCCGGGTCGGCCGCCCAGGCCCGCATCCGCCGCCGCGCCCGGCCGAACCCGGTCAGGTGCCACACCAGGATCGAGTCGCGGGACAGCACGCTGCGCAGCGTCTCCCGGTTGCCGTTGCAGATCAGCTCGCCGCTCGCCAGCCGCCGCCGCGTGCGCCGCAGCAGCCGCCGGAACGAGACGCCGCGCGGGTAGTCCAGGCCGATCACCAGGTCGGCGCGGCCCAGGACCACGTCCCGCCAGCCGTGGTACGCGCCGTCGACGATCCACCTGTCGCGCCGGCAGATCGCCTCGATCCGGCGACGCTGCTCGGCCACCGGCACCTCGACCCAGCCCGGCTCCCACAGCAGGTCGTCCACCGGATGCCAGGGCAGGCCGAACCGCTGCGCCAGATGCGCGGCGAGCGTCGACTTGCCGGAGCCGTGGATGCCCTCGACCAGGATGCGGGCCGGGGCGCTCATGGCAGCAGCGTAGGCACCGCGCGCGCCCGGCGCGATCCGGGGCGGCCGGGTCAGTGCGCGACAGCGACCGCCGGCGCCGCCTCCAGGCCGGCGAGCTGGGACGGCCGGACGACGACCAGCAGCACCAGCAGTGCCGCCACCATCCCGCCGGCCACCACCAGGGCCATCGCCACCGCGCCGGTGCCGAGCACGCCCACCAGCGGCGCGGCCACCGCGCCCACGCCGAACTGCACCGCACCGAGCAGGGCGGACGCGGTGCCGGCGGCCTCGCCGTGGCGGGACAGCGCCAGCGCCGGGGCGTTCGGCATGGCCAGGCCCGCCGCCGCCAGCACCAGCCACAGCGACACGAGCAGGGCGGGCAGCCCACCGAAGCCGGTCGCGGCGAACACCACCAGGGCCAGCCCGGCCACCGTGCCCGCCGCCAGCGACGTCACCAGGATCCACTGCGACGGGTAGCGGCGCAGCAGCCGCACGTTGTACTGGGTGGCGCCGATCAGGCCCACCGCGCCCGCGCCGAACGCCAGGCCGAACTCCTGCTCGTCAAGCCCGTAGGTGTCCTGGAGGACGAACGACGACCCCGCGACGTACGCGAACAGCGCGGCCATGGCGAGCCCGGCGACCAGGACCAGGCCGACGAAGACCCGGTCCCGCAGCAGTCCGCCGTACGTCTTCACGGTCGCGACGACTCCGCCACGCTGGCGACGTGCGGGTGGGAGCGTCTCGGGCAGCGCGAGCGTGGCCAGCACGACGAGCAGCACCCCGAAGACGGCCAGGACCACGAAGACGCCGCGCCAGTCGGTCCACCGCAGCACGCCGCCGCCCAGCGTCGGGGCGAGGACCGGCGCCGCACCCATCACCAGCAGCAGCCGGGACAGCATCGTGGCGAACGCCGACCCGCTGAACAGGTCACGCACCACCGCCATCGCTACCACGGCGGTCGCGGCGACACCGAGGCCCTGCACGACGCGCAGGACGCCGAGGACGGCGACGTTCGGGGCGACCACGCACAGCGCCGACGCCAGGATGTGCAGCAGGAGACCGGCGATCAGCGGGCGGCGCCGCCCGACCGCGTCCGACAGCGGCCCGATCAGCAACTGCCCGATGGCGAGCCCGGCGAGCGTGCCGGTGAGCGTCAGCTGGACCGCCGCCGACGTGGTCGCGAAGTCGCTGACGATGGCGGGCAGCGCGGGCAGGTACATGTCGATGGTCAGCGGACCCACAGCGATCAGCGAGCCGAGGACCAGCACGAGCTTGAGCCGCTGACTGCGGCTCATCAGGTCGCCCGGGGTGGGCGTCGGGGTGGCATCGGTCTTCTGGGGCGTCCCGGCCCGGTCGGCGTGCGGCCGGGCGCGAGAGGGTGCGGCACTCACACCCTGAGTCAAATACGCCTCCGGTGATCACATTCCCGTCTCGGCGAGAGGTAACGCAGGTCACGCGCTGCTCGGTGTCACGTCCCGCGGACCTGGCGCGGTCCGCCGGTTCCGGCACGCCCGTGTGCGGGACCGCCCGGCGAGCGTCGTCGGTGCTACGGTGGAGCGGAGTGATCCAGTCCAGGACTGGCAAGCAGGGAGATCAGACATGGCGGGTGACGACGACATCTCCGGGTGAGCCCGGGCATGTGACAGACCACCGGCACGCGCGGATCAGCGCCGTTCGCCGTGGTCGCCTCGTCGTTCCCCAAGACCATGTCCCCCTGCCGGGCGGCTCCGGTCCGCCTGCCCTCACTCCGAGGTTGTCTTCCCGATGTCCCGTTCCTTCATCGTCTGCTCGAACCTGACCTTCTCCTGGCCGGACGACACCCCGGTCTTCCAGGACCTCTCCTTCACGCTCGGCGGCGGCCGTACGGGCCTGGTCGCGCCGAACGGCGCCGGCAAGAGCACGCTGCTCAAGCTGATCGCCGGTGAGCACCGGCCCACCGCCGGGTCGATCACCGTCGACGGCGTGCTGGGCTACCTCCCGCAGAGCCTGCCGCTGGCCGCCGACCTGACGGTGGCCGAGGTGCTGGAGATCGCCCCGCTGATCGCGGCGCTGCACGCCATCGAGGCCGGCGACGCCGACGAGAAGCACTTCACCACCATCGGCAGCGACTGGGACATCGAGGAACGCACCCGGGCCCAGCTCGACCGGCTCGGGCTCGGCGACCTCGCCTTCGACCGTCGCCTGGACACGCTCAGCGGTGGGCAGGTGGTCTCCCTCGGCCTGGCGGCGCAACTGCTCAAGCAGCCCGACGTGCTGCTGCTGGACGAGCCGACGAACAACCTCGACCTCGACGCCCGGCACCGGCTCTACGACGTGCTGGAGCAGTGGAACGGCTGCCTGCTGCTGGTCAGTCACGACCGGGCGCTGCTGGACCGGATGGAGCGCATCGCCGAACTCGACCGCGGTGAGGTGCGCTTCCACGGCGGGAACTTCACCTCGTACGAGGCGGCGGTGCGGGCCGCGCAGGAGGTGGCGGAGAAGAACGTCCGCAGCGCCGAACAGGAGCTCAAGCGGGAGAAGCGGGAGCTGCAGGAGGCCCGTGAGCGCGCCGCCCGGCGGGCCGGGAACGCCGCCCGCAACCTGAAGAACGCGGGCCTGGCGAGGATCGTCGCCGGCGGCCTGAAGCGGGACGCGCAGGTGGCCGCGGGCAAGGCGAACGAGATGCACTCCGGGCGGGTCGACGACGCCCGGGCCCGCCTCGACGAGGCCGAGCGGGCGCTGCGCAACGAGAAGACGATCACCGTGGAGCTGCCCGCCACCACCGTGCCGGCCGGACGCACGCTGCTGACCGCCGAACAGGTCCGGGTCCGGCACGGCGAGCGGTCGCTGTTCGCCGCCGACGGTGTCGACCTGACGATCCGTGGCCCGGAGCGGATCGCCCTGCTCGGCGGCAACGGCGCGGGCAAGTCGACGCTGCTGCGCCTGATCGACGGCGACCTGGAGCCCGAGAACGGCCGGATCACCCGCGCCGAGGGCCGGATCGCGTACCTGTCGCAGCGGCTGGACCTGCTGGACCTGGACCGTACCGTCGCGGAGAACCTCGCCGTGTTCGCGCCGCAGGCCCCCGACGCGCAGCGGATGAACCTGCTCGCCCGCTTCCTGTTCCGCGGCCCGCGCGCGCACCTGCCGGTGGGGGTGCTCTCCGGCGGTGAGCGGCTGCGCGCCACGCTCGCCTGCGTGCTCGGCGCCGAACCGGCGCCACAGCTCCTGCTGCTCGACGAGCCGACGAACAACCTCGACCTGGTCAGCGTCGGCCAGCTGGAGAGCGCGCTCAACGCCTACCGGGGCGCACTGCTGGTGGTGAGCCACGACGAGCGGTTCCTCGCCGCGATCAACGTCGGCCGCTGGCTGCGCCTGACCGAGGGACGCCTGGTGGAGACCGGTCCCCCGGACGCCGGCTGACCGGCCCGCCGCGCCCGCAGGCGGCGGCGACCCCGCCCGGTGGGCCGGGCGGGCGGTCAGACCGCCGGCAGGCGGACGACGAACCGGCACCCGCCGGTCACGTTGTGCGCGTGCACCCGCCCGCCGTGCGCCTCGACCAGTCCGCGCACGATCGCCAGGCCCAGACCGCCGCCGGCCGGCGCCGCCTCGTCGGCGCCGGCCGGTGCGGGGGTACGGGCCCGGGTGCCCCGGAACGCCACGTCGAACACCCGGGGCAGGTCCGCTTCGGGAATGCCGCCGCAGGTGTCGGAGACGGCGAGCCACGCGTCGTCGTCGTCCCGGCCGGCGTCGATGCGCACGGTGCCGTCCGGTGGCGTGTACCGAACGGAGTTGACCAACAGGTTCGTCACGACGCGGGCGAGTTCGGCCTCGGCGGCCCGGACGGTCGGCCAGCCGGTCTCCGGGGCGAGCACCCGGACCCGCCGGTCGGCGGCCAGCGGCGCGGTGGCGGCGATCGCGTCGGAGACCACGTCGCCGAGCGGGACCGGGGACAGCGCGGGCCGCAGCGCTCCGGCGTTGATCCGGGACAGCTCGAACAGGTCGTCGACCAGGCGGGTCATCCGGTCCGTCTCGACCCGGATCCGGCGGTGGTACTCGGCCACCGCCGCCGGCTCGTCGACCACCCGGTCCTCCAGTGCCTCCGCCATCGCCCGCAGCCCGGCCAGCGGCGTACGCAGGTCGTGCGAGACCCACGCGACCAGCTCGCGGCGGCCGGCCTCCAGCTGCCGTTCCCGCTGCCGGGCCTGGTCGGCCCAGACCGCCGCCTGCGCCAGCCGGCGGGCGAACGCCACCCCGACGGCCAGGCTGACCGCCGCGGACGCCGCGACCGTGACGAGGACGACCTGGAGGTCGTGCGCGGACAGGAACATGGCCTGGGCGACGGCCGTGACGCCCGCCGTCACCGAGGCGATGGTGACCGCGAGCAGCACCGCGATGTGCGCGAGGATCGACCGGTGGCGCACCAGCCGCAGCGCGCCGACGCCGAGCGCGCCGACGACCGCGCCGGCGAGGAGGGCGTAGAGCCCGATGACCAGCAGCTCGTTCACCGGGACGTGTCCGACGGCTCGTACCGGTAGCCGACGCCCCACACGGTGACGATGCGGCGGGGCTGCGCCGGGTGGTCCTCGATCTTCTCCCGCAACCGCCGGACGTGGACGGTGACAGTGGACTGGTCGCCGAACCGCCAGCCCCACACGCGGTCCAGCAGCTCGGCCCGCGACCAGGCGCGTCCCGGGTTCGCCAGCAGGAACGCGAGCAGGTCGAACTCCCGTACGGTCAGCGACAGCGGCTGCCCGCCGCGATCGGCGACGCGCCGGTCGGTGTCCGCGGTGAGGTCCCCGTCGCGCAGCACCCCGGTCGGTCCCCGGTCCTGCGGGGCGGCGCGCCGGAGCACCGACCTGATGCGCAGCACGAGTTCGCGCGGCGAGAACGGCTTGGTCACGTAGTCGTCCGCGCCGACCTCCAGCCCGGCGACCCGGTCGGCCTCGTCCCCGAGCGCGGTGAGCATGACCACGGGCAGGCCGGGCAGCCGGCGACGCAGCCGCCGGCACACCTCGATGCCGTCGAGGCCCGGCATCATCAGGTCGAGGACCACCAGGTCGGGTGGCTCCTCCTCGGCCGCGGCGAGCGCGTCCGGCCCGTCGAAGGACAGCCGGACCCGGCAGCCGTCCTGTTCCAGGTAGCGCCGGACGACGTCGCTCACCGTCCGGTCGTCGTCGACGACGAGCACGTAGCGCCCCATGGGCCAGACGCTACCCACCGGCGGCCCGGTGCGGCGGCCCGCGGTCGAGCCGTAAGCGGACGGAAAGATCTTTCCGCCGGGTCCGCGCCTACCGTCGGGGCATGGGCAGAAGACGTGTGGTGTTGTCGGTGCTCGCCGTCGTGGCCGTCACCGGCCTCGGGGTGAGCCTGTACCTGTTCCAGCCGTGGCGGCTGGTGACCGACCGCGAGGTGCGCGAGGCGCTGCCCACTGTGGCGGAGCCGCTGCCGGCCGGGACGACCGGCCCACCGGAGACCGGCACTGCCAGCTCGTCGCCGACCGGCGCACCGCCCGCCGACGTGGTCCTCGCCGCCGGTGACTTCGTCACCCACGAGCACGACACGTCCGGCCGGGCGCAGCTGGTCCGCCTCGCCGACGGCCGCCGGCAGCTTCTGCTGCGAGGACTGGACACCTCGGACGGACCGGACCTGCGGGTGTGGCTCACCGACCGGAAGGTGCTGCCCGGCCGGGCCGGCTGGCGGGTGTTCGACGACGGCCGCTGGGTCGAGCTGGGCCGGCTCAAGGGCAACGTCGGCGACCAGGCGTACGACATCCCGGCGACTGTGGACCTGGACGGTCTGCGCAGCGTGTCGATCTGGTGCAAGCGGTTCGCGGTGTCGTTCGGCGCGGCCCCGCTGGCCGCCGCCGTGACGGGATCGGCGCCGGCCTGACGCCTGTGCCGCCGGCCTCGGACGCTGGGCTACGCTGCGGGAAGCGCTGGTTCACCCGGTCGGCGACGGCCGGGTGTCGTAAGAGGGAACCCGGTGGGAATCCGGGACTGCCCCGCAGCGGTGAGTGGGAACGACAGCCGTCAACAGCACTGGGCCACGGCCTGGGAAGCGGCGGCCAGTAGGCGACCTCGTGTCACGCCCGCGAGTCCGAAGACCTGCCCGCGTCGCGCGTACCACCGGTGCGCGCCGCCGTCGACCTCGCGGGTGGGTCGGGCGGGTGACACGCCGTACGGTGCGCCGTCGGCGTGCCCTCGACGTGCACACCCCGGCCGGTCGGCGGTCCGCTTCTGCGAGGACGGAACCGCACAGTGCCCGACACCATCACGCTCACCGGCCGACCACCGTCGGCCTCGCACCTGACCCTGTCGCAGATCATGGACCAGCACCACACCAACCTGATGGGCACGGTCCACGGCGGGCGCATCCTCAACCTGATCGACTCCGTCGCCGGCGTGGTCGCCGCCCGCCACTCCGACGGACCGGCCGTCACCGCCGCGATCGACGAGACCGCGTTCCTGCGCGCGGTACGCGTCGGGGACGTGGTCCACGTGGACGCCCGGATCACCTGGGCCGGCCGCAGCTCGATGGAGGTGGCGGTGAAGGTCAGCGCGGACCGGTGGGACCGCGCGGTGCCGCCGGTCGACGTGGCCACCGCACACCTGGTGATGGTGGCGGTGGACGACGACGGGCAGCCCCGGCCGGTGCCGCCGCTGCGCGCCGAGACCGACGGTGACCGGCGGCGTTACCGGGAGGCGCAGATCCGGCGCGAACACCGGCTGGCGCTGCGCCGGGCGCTGCTCGACGGCGCCGGGGAGGGCTGAGCGGTGCTCGGACTGTCCGCGGCCACGCTCGCCGGTTACCTGGCCGCGATCGTGGTGCTCATGCTCACCCCGGGGCCGGACATGATGTTCGTGCTCGCGAACGCCACCCGGTACGGCCCGCGGGCCGGCGCGGTGGCCGCGCTCGGGGTCGCCGCCGGGGAGGCGGTGCACGTCGCCGCCGTGGTGGCCGGGCTCGCCACCGTCATCGCCGCGTCCCCGGTGCTGTTCACCGCGATCCGGTGGGCCGGTGCGGCGTACCTGATCGTGCTGGGCCTGCGGGCGCTGCGCGGCACGGGCCGGCCCGGCGCCCCGGCGGACCGGCCGGACGGCGGCGCCGGGCGGGCGTTCCGGCGCGGGCTGCTGACGAACCTGCTCAACCCGAAGATGATCCTGTTCAGCGTGGCGTTCCTGCCGCAGTTCGTCCGGCCCGAGGCGGGCCCGGTGGCGGCGCAGCTGGTGCTGCTCGGTGCGATGTTCGTCGCGGTGCAGCTCACCGTGGACCTGGCGCTCGGGGTGGGCGCCGGGCGGTTCGCCGGCCGATGGGGCGACAGCCGCTGGTCGCGGCGCGTCGACCGGCTCTGCGCTGTCGCCTTCGTCGCGCTCGGCGTCCGGCTGGCCGCCGGCTGAGACGCGTCGGGGGTCGGCGATGCCCGGGCCGGTTGATCGACTCCATCACGCCGAGGTGGCGGCATCAGAAGTGCTCCGACCCCGCCACCTCGGCGAACTGGCGATGATCATGAGGCCGGTCCCGGTTCGACGCCGGCGGCGTCCCGGACGCCGGCGGCCGCTCGCGGTCCAGGTGCAGGCGCAGCAGCACCCAGCCCAGTGACACGCCGCCGATGAACACGTACGCGGGCTGGGTGCCGAACGTGTCCCAGCAGGTGTGCAGCGTGACGGCGGCGGCGAAGGTGAGCAGGAACGCCGCGAGTCTGCGGCCGCCGGGCGCGGCGGCGAACGTGAACAGCGCGGCGGCGGTCAGCCCGGTCCACGCCAGGTGCGCGGCGGGCGCGGTGAGACCGCGTACCAGCAGCGTCCGCTCGACCGCGCCGAGGTTGCCCTCCGACCCGACGAACGCGGCGAACGCGTAGCCCATGGTCTCCAGCGCGGCGAACCCGGCGCCGGAGGCCACGCCGATCACCAGCCCCTGCGCCGGGGACGGGTGCCGCCGCCACAGCAGCAGGATGCCGGCCGGCACGATCAGCTTGGCGGTCTCCTCGGCCAGGCCGACGAGCGCCATCGGCAGGACACCGAGGCGGTGCAGTGTGCCGTACTCCAGCCAGCCGGCGGCGACCACGCCGATCACACCGCCGAGGAGCGCGGCGACGCCGACGACGGAGCCGGGGACCGGGCGGCGGGCCGGCCGTCCCTGGGCGAAGGCCAGGAACGTGGCGGGTGCGACGGACGCGCCGAGCACGATCAGCGCCGGTACGAACGTGACGGTCCCGGTGCCGGCGAGTGTCTCCAGCACCAGCAGGTGGAGCCCGACGCCGACGAGCAGGACCGCCACCCACGCCCAGCGGCGCCCGGTATTCCCCATACCGCCGAGTATCGCGCCCGCCGGGCCGCGCCCGAATCGGGGGTGGGCACTGTGGACGGTGAGATCATTCCGACACGCCGACACGACATCTGGTGTTGCACGCAAGCCCTCACCGCCATATATGGTGGTGCCGCAGCTGGTTCGGCCGAACCCTCCGGGGCGGGGCCGAGGCAAGAGGGAACCCGGTGGAAGTCCGGGACTGCCCCGCAGCGGTGAGTGGGAACGACAGCCGTCAACAGCACTGGGCCACCGGCCTGGGAAGCGACGGCCGGTAGGCGACCGGCGACCCCGGTCGGGCCCGCGAGTCCGAAGACCTGCCAGCGCGCCGTGCGCCTCCGGCGTACGGCGGTCGGAGGTCGCGCGGGACGACCGACGCCAGCAGCCGGGCCGGCCGTGCCGCGCCCGTTGGCGTCTCCCGCCGTCTCCAGACGGTGACAGCGAGGAGAGGTCATGACTGTCGTACAGGAGAGTCCCCCGTCCGGGACCGCCGGGTCCGAGGCCCGCCGCCCGGCGATGCGGGTACGCAAGCGGGACGGCGACACCGAGCCGGTGGACGTCAACAAGATCGTCCGGGCGGTCGAGCGCTGGGTCGCCGACCTGGACGAGGTGGACCCGCTGCGGGTGGCCACCAAGACGATAAGCGGGCTCTACGACGGGGCGACCACCGCCGAGCTGGACCGGTTGTCGATCCAGACCGCGGCGGAGCTGATCGGCGAGGAGCCGCAGTACTCGAAGCTGGCGGCGCGGCTGCTCGCCGCGTACGTGGACAAGGAGGTCCGCGGCCAGGGCGTGGCGAGCTTCAGCCAGTCGATCGCGTACGCGCACGGGCTGGGCCTGATCGGCGACGAGACGGCCGCGTTCGTGGCCCGGCACGCCCGCAAGCTCGACGACGCCGTGGACCCGGACGGCGACCTGCGGTTCGAGTACTTCGGACTGCGCACGGTGGCCGACCGCTACCTGCTGCGGCACCCGCAGACCCGGCTGGTGGTGGAGACGCCGCAGTACTGGCTGCTGCGGGTGGCCTGCGGGCTGTCCCGCACCCCTGGCGAGGCGGTCGGGTTCTACCGGCTGATGTCCAGTCTGGCCTACCTGCCCAGCTCCCCCACGCTGTTCAACTCCGGCACCCGGCACACCCAGATGTCGTCGTGCTTCCTGGTCGACTCGCCGCGCGACGAGCTGGACTCGATCTACGAGCGGTACCACCAGGTGGCGAAGCTGTCGAAGTTCTCCGGCGGCATCGGCATCGCCTGGTCGCGGGTGCGCGGCCGGGGCGCGCTGATCCGGGGCACCAACGGCCGGTCCAACGGCATCGTGCCGTTCCTCAAGACACTCGACGCCGGGGTGGCCGCGGTCAACCAGGGCGGCCGGCGCAAGGGCGCCGCCTGCGTCTACCTGGAGCCGTGGCACCCGGACGTGGAGGAGTTCCTGGAGCTGCGGGACAACACCGGCGAGGAGTCCCGGCGTACCCACAACCTCAACCTGGCCAACTGGATCCCGGACGAGTTCATGCGCCGGGTCGAGGCCGACGGCGAGTGGTCGCTCGTCGACCCGTCGGACGCCCCGGAGCTGCCCGACCTGTACGGCGAGGCGTTCGACGCCGCGTACCGGGCGGCCGAGAAGAACGCGGTCCGCACGGTGCGGGCCCGGGACCTGTACGGGCGGATGATGCGCACGCTCGCGCAGACCGGCAACGGCTGGATGACGTTCAAGGACGCCGCGAACCGGCTGTCCAACCAGACCGGTGAGCCGGGCAACGTGATCCACCTGTCCAACCTGTGCACCGAGATCCTGGAGGTGAACGACGACACCGAGACCGCCGTGTGCAACCTCGGCTCGGTGAACCTCGGCGCCCACGTCACCGCCGACGGCGTGGACTGGGAGCGGCTGCGCGCCACGGTACGCACGGCTGTGCTCTTCCTCGACCGGGTGATCGACATCAACTACTACCCGGCCGAGCAGGCGGCGGCGTCGAACCCGCGCTGGCGGCCGGTCGGGCTCGGGCTGATGGGGTTGCAGGACGCGTTCTTCACGCTGCGCCTGCCGTTCGACTCGGCCCAGGCCCGGGAGCTGTCCACCCGCGTGCAGGAGGAGATCCTGCTGACCGCGCTGGAGACCTCCGCCGGGCTGGCCGAGCAGTTCGGCCCGCATCCGGCGTACCCGCAGACCCGGGCCGCCAAGGGTGACCTGCACCCGGACCTGTGGGGCGCGGAGCCGGCGCAGACGCAGCGGTGGGCGGCGCTGCGCGAACGGATCGCCGCCCACGGGCTGCGCAACTCGCTGCTGGTGGCGATCGCGCCGACCGCCACCATCGCCTCCATCGCCGGCTGCTACGAGTGCGTCGAGCCGCAGGTGTCCAACCTGTTCAAGCGCGAGACCATGTCCGGGGAATTCCTCCAGGTCAACACGTACCTGGTGCGGGAGCTGAAGGCCCGCGGGCTGTGGACGCCGCAGGTCCGCGACCGGATCAAGCGGGCCGAGGGCTCGGTGCAGGACATCACCGAGCTGCCCGCGCCCGTGCGGGAGCTGTTCCGCACCGCCTGGGAGCTGCCGCAGCGGGCGCTGATCGACCTGGCCGCCGCGCGGGCGCCCTTCGTCGACCAGTCCCAGTCGCTGAACCTGTTCCTGAGCGCGCCGACCATCGGCAAGCTCTCCTCGATGTACCTGTACGCCTGGAAGGCCGGGCTGAAGACCACCTACTACCTGCGTTCCCGTCCCGCCACCCGCATCCAGCAGGCCACCGTCGCGCCGGTGCTCGCCCCGGTCTCCGGCGTGGTCTCCGCCGTGAGCGACGACGAGGCGCTGGCCTGTTCCCTGGAGAACCCCGAGAGCTGCGAGGCATGCCAGTGACCACCACCGCACCGACCCGGCACATGCTGCTCGACCCCGGCATGGACCTGACCCTGCGGCCGATGCGCTACCCGCGCTTCTTCGACCGGTTCAAGGACGCCATCAAGAACACCTGGACGGTCGAGGAGGTCGACCTGCACGGAGACCTCGCCGACCTGGCGAAGCTGTCCCCCGCCGAACGGCACCTGGTGTCGCGGCTGGTGGCGTTCTTCGCCACCGGCGACACCATCGTCGCCAACAACCTGGTGCTCAACCTCTACCAGCACGTCAACTCCCCCGAGGGCCGGCTCTACCTGTCCCGGCAGCTCTTCGAGGAGGCGGTGCACGTCCAGTTCTACCTGAACCTGCTGGACACGTACGTGCCGGACGAGAAGGAACGCTTCGCCGCGTTCGCCGCGGTGGAGAACATCCCGTCGATCGCCCGCAAGGCCGAGTTCTGCTTCCGGTGGATCGACTCGATCTTCGAGCTGCGGGAACTGCGGACCCGCGCGGACCGGCGGGCGTTCCTGCTCAACCTGATCTGCTTCGCCGCGTGCATCGAGGGGCTGTTCTTCTACGGCGCGTTCGCCTACGTCTACTTCCTGCGGTCCCGGGGCCTGCTCAACGGGCTGGCCTCCGGCACCAACTGGGTGTTCCGGGACGAGTCGATGCACATGGCGTTCGCCTTCGACGTGGTGGAGACCGTGCGCGCCGAGGAGCCGGACCTGTTCGACGGCGAGATGGAGCGGCAGGTCCGGGAGATGCTGGCCGAGGCGGTGGAGTGCGAGGTGAGCTTCGCCGAGGACCTGCTCGGGCAGGGCGTGCCCGGAATGTCCCTGGCCGACATGCGCGAGTACCTCCAGCACGTGGCCGACCGGCGCCTCGCCGTGCTCGGCATCGCCCCGATGTACGGCAGCGGCAACCCGTTCGCGTTCATGGAGTTGCAGGACGTGCAGGAGCTGTCCAACTTCTTCGAACGCCGGGTGTCGGCGTACCAGGTCGGGGTGACCGGCTCGGTCACCTTCGACGACGACTTCTGACCGCCGCCCCCGCCCCGGCCGTCACGGCCGGGGCGGGACCGGGCTCTCGCCGGGCAGCGCCGTCGCCCGGACCCGCCCGATCAACGCCACCACGGCGACCGCCATCACGGCCACCACCACGAACGCGCTGCGCAGGTCCAGCGCACCGGCGAGCAGGCCGATCACCGGCGCCGCCAGCAACGCGCCCGGCCACTGGCCCATGGCCACCACCGAGACGCCCTCACCCGAGGTGAGGCCGGGCTGCTCGCCGGCGAAGCCGAGCACCGTCGGGGTCACGCACGCCAGGCCGAAGCCGAGCAGTCCGAAGCCGGCCATCACCGCGGCCGGATGGGGGTACGCCACCGGCAGCGCCACGCCGGCGGTGGCGACGAGCGCCGACAGCCGGACGAAGCGGATCCGCCCGAACCGGCCGGCCAGCCGGTCGCCGAACAGCCGGGCCACGGTGGCGGCCAGCGACAGGCAGGTGTACGTGGCCGCGGCCAGCACCGCGGCGGCGCCGGCCACCTCGGTCGCGTACAGCGCGCTCCACTGTGCGCCGGCCATCTCGATGAACGAGGCGAGGAACGCGATCACCGCGAGCAGCAGCAGCTGCGGGGTGAACCGGTCGCGCAGCCGTCGCCGTTCCTCGCCGTCCTTCGTCTCCTGCCGGGGCGTGTCCGGCAGCCAGCGGTGCGTGCCGACCAGCAGCGCGCCCAGCAGGACGCTGGTGACCGCCATCTGCGCCGACGGGGACATCCCGATCGCCGCGGCGCCGGTGCCGCAGAGGCCGCCGGCCAGCATGCCGATGCTGAAGCCGGCGTGGAAGGTGGACAGGATGGGCCGCCCGTACCGCTTCTGCACCTCGACCGACTGGGCGTTCATCGGCGTGGCCAGCAGGTTCGCCGCGAAGCCCCAGACCGCGAGCCCGCCGACCAGCGCCACCACAGTGGTGGACGCGGCCAGCAGCGGCGCGTTGACCAGGATCAGCGCGGCCCCGGCCAGCGCCAGCCGGCGGGTGTTGATCCGGCTGATCAGCACCGCCACCACGACCAGGGAGACCAGCTCCCCGGCGTTCGTGGCGATGTTGGCCAGGCCCCAGCCGGTGTTGCCGACGCCGACCGCGTCCCGCACCTCCGGCACGCGGGCCGACCACCCGCCGATGGCCAGGCCCATGATGACGAAGAGCAGCGCCACCGACCAGCGGGCCCGTACGGCCGAGCGTGGCACCGGCGGCGCGGGCTGCTCCGTCGTGTGCTGGTTCGTCGAGGTGTCCGTCATGGTCGTCGTACCTCTCTCCGATCGGTCCGTCGGATCTCCTACCCGATCGCGTGGTCGAGGAAGCACGCACCGTCAGGAAGGCGTACCCGTTCCGGGGTCGTGTCCGGGTCGGTGACGAGCGCCGAGACCACCGCGACGTAGTCGTCGATCAGCCCGCGTACCAGGTCGTCGCCGAAGACGCCGCGGTTGCGGATCACCACGCCGCCGGCCCGGTCGTCGTCCACCACGACGATCGGTGAACCCCGCTTGACCCAGACGGGCAGGCACTCGGGCGGCACGTCGGCGGCGACCACCGGCGACGGGGTGCCGGGTGCGGCCCGGGCGGTGATGTCGACCGGCTCTACCCGCAGGCCCGGGCAGTGCAGCACCGGCGACGCCGACGCGGCGGACTGGAACCAGGCGTCGAACAGGTGGTTGTCCGGCCAGGGGCGGATCGCCGCGAAGTCGGGGCGGACCGCCCGGGCCACCCGGTGGAACGAGGTGGCGTGCGCGACGGCCCCGGCCAGCGAGGCGTGCGCGGCGTCGACCACAGCGCTCATCGGCGCGTCCGGCGCGACGTCGACCGGCAGGTAGACGTTGTTGGTGAACTGACCGACGAGCTGCCGGGACAGCGGGCTCTCCCGGCCCAGCGTGGTGGTGCCCAGCACCACCCGGGACCGTCCGGCCCGCCGCGACAGCAGCACCAGGTACGCGGCGAGCAGCAGCACGTACGGGCTGGTGCGGGCCCGCCGGGCGGCCGGGCGCAGCCGTGCGGTGATCTCGGGCGGGAACGCGAAGCGGGTGGCCACCTCGGCGCTGAGCGCGACGTCCGGCGCCGGCGGCGACGCCGGGAAGAGCTGGTACGGCTCCACCGGCCGCAGCCGGTCCCGCCAGTACGCGGCCCGGGCGGCGGCGTCGACGCCGTTGCCGGCCTGCTCGGTCTCCTGGAGTGCGGCGAGCGCGGTGGGGTCCACGCCCAGCGGCGGCTGCGGATCGGCCGCGCCGAGCCGGGCCGCGTAGGCGTGGCACAGGTCCTCCACCACGACGCGGCACGACCAGCCGTCGGAGACCATGTGGAAGAAGCACAGCGCGAGCACGTGTTCGGTCTCGGAGAGCCGGACCAGGGCGGCCCGCCACAGCGGCGCCCGGCCGGGGTCGAACTCGTCGTTGCGGTGCGCGTACGCGATCCGCTCGACGCGGGCCTGCTGCTCGGCCGGCGGCAGCCCGGACAGGTCGACGTACTCCAGCGGCGACTCGACGTGCCGCAGGATCCGCACCTCGGGCTCCACGCCGATGCGGTCGAACCGCATCCGCAGCGCGTCGTGCCGGTCCACCACGTCCTGCATCGCCTGCCGCAGCACGTCGACCCGCAGCGTGCCCCGCAACCGGCGGAACTCGACCACCACGAGCCGTGAGGCGCCGGGGTGCGCCGGGTCGAGCGCGGTCATGAACTCCCACATCATCTGCTGGCCGGGGGCCAGCGGAAACGTCGTCGGCACTGCCACTCCCCCCGTCAGGCCGCCACCGGCGGCACGGCCACCGGCGGGACCGGTCGACGGTCCACCTCGTCCGGTCGGTGATCGGCCACGTCCAGCTGGTAGTCCGCCTCGTCCGGCGCGCGGAAGCCGGTGAAGAGCAGGTCGGGGCGGCCGAGCCGGAGCGAGGTGACGAACGCGGCGCCGTCGAAGAGCGTCTCGACGGCCGCGCAGGCCATCGACTCGGCCACCGCGCGGGGTCCCCGGTCCCCACCGAGCCGGCCGGGTGTCTTCGCGGCGATCACGGCGGCCGCGACGGCCGGCACCGCGAGCAGGCTGCGTCCGCCGCTGCGCCGGGCGGTCAGCAGCCCGGCCAGGGCCGTCACGGCGAGCGTGCTGGCGGTGTTGAGCACGAACCGGCGCCGGTGCGGGTGGGCGAGGCAGAGCCACTGCTCGGAGCGCCCGTACGTGGTGAACCGGTAGGCGACCGCGCGGAACGTGTCGGCGACGCCGGTGTCGTGCGTGACCACCCCGTCCGGGTCGGCGAGCAGCACGTAGCCGGCGTCGGTGAGGAGCAGCCCGAGGTGCAGGTCCTCCCCGCCCAGCGGCATCGGGGAGTCCTCCGGGAATCCGCCGACCGCCTCGAAGACGGAGCGCTTCACCGCCAGGTTCGCGCTGGCGCCCCAGGACACGCGCTCGTAGTGCAGCGGGCGGGTCAGGTCGCCGAGCAGCAGGTAGGAGCGGCGCATCACGCGGAAGAACGCGCTGTCTCCGGGCTCGACGATCACCGGGCCGGTGACGCCGGCGACCTCCGCGCCGGAGGCGCGCAGCCGGGCCGCGTACCTGGTGATCAGGTCGGCCGGCACCCGGCAGTCGGAGTCGGTGAACAGCAGCAGGTCGTACCGGGCGTGCCGGGCGCCCAGGTTCCGTTTGGCCCCGACGTGCCGGGGCCCGCGCACGTAGCGGGCGCCGTACTCGGCACAGGCGGCTCGGTGCGCGGCGGCCGCGGTGGGCGCCGAGTCGTCGACGACCACCACCTCCACCGGCTCCGGGCAGTTCGGGGCGGCGTCACGCAGGCTGCGGAGCTGGCGGCGCATCTCCGCCACCCGGTCCTTGACCGGGATGACGACGGAGACGCCACGCGCGACGGCGCGGGGTTCGGTCGGTTCACTCACAGGCGATACGGATCGGCTCATGCCCCGAGGTTCGACCACCCGGATACAACGCCGATACACAGCGCCGGCCGTCCCGGCAATCGCACGTGTACCGCTGATGTATCGATGACCATCAAGGTCGAAGGCATGACGACCTCCATTCCTCTCGACCGGCGGCTCGCCGTGGACGGTGGCCGGCCGGTCCGCCCACCCGACCGTCCATGGCCACGCTGGCCGATCCCCGCACCGGACGCCGCCGGCAACCTCTCCGCGGTGCTGACCGGCGGCCGGTGGGCGATCAGCAGCCCGTCCGTCGGCGACACCGGCCTGTTCGAGCGCCGCTTCGCCGCCGACTTCGCCCGCTACGTCGGCACCCGCCACTGCGTACCGGTCGACCACGGGTCGAGCGCCCTGGTGGTGGCCCTGGAGTCACTCGGCCTCGGCTACGGCGAGACGGTGCTCGTACCGGCGCTGACCTGGACCGCCTCCGCGACCGCCGCGCTGCGCGCCGGCCTGGTCCCGGTGCTCGTCGACGTCGACCGGGACACCGGCTGCGTCGGGCCGGACGACCTCGACCTGTCGGTGGACCCGCGCGCGGTGGTCGCCGTGCACTGGGCCTCCAACATGGCCGACGTGCCGGCACTCGACGCCGTCACCCGGCCGCGCGGCATCTCCGTCGTGGAGGACTGCGCGCAGGCCCACGGCGCCACCTGGCAGGGCCGTCAGGCCGGCTCGCTCGGCCGGCTCGGCTGCTTCAGCTTCCAGCACGGCAAGGTGCTCACCTGCGGTGAGGGCGGGGCCGTGGTCACCGACGACGACACGCTCGCGCCGGTGCTGCAGGAACTGCGGGCCGACTCGCGCCGCTACCGGGGCGACCGGACGCCGGCCGGCGAACTGGACCTGGAGGAGAGCGCCGGCGTGCAGGGCGCCAACTTCTGCCTGAACGAGTTCTCCGCGGCCGTGGCCTGCGCGCAACTGACCACCCTGGACGAGCAGCACGGCGTCCGCAACCACAACTACCGGCTGCTCGGCGAGATGCTGGCCGGCGTCGACGGCGTACGGCTGCTGCGACCCGCGGCGGACCAGACCCGCATCTCCATCTACGAGGGCACCGTCGTCTTCGACGAGCTGCCGGCCGGCATGGACAACGCCGCCGTGGCCGCCGCGCTCACCGCCGAGCTGGGCCGGCGCTTCTACTGCACCGACGAGCCGCTGCACCGCAGCCGGCTGCTCCAGCCCTGGACGAAGCCGCTGCTCGCACCGCTGGCCGAACGCTTCGCGGCGATCCACCGGGAGCGCACGTACCCGAACACCGAATGGCTCGCCGCCCACACCGTCCAGACGCACCACAGCACCTTCCTCGGCACCGAACAGGACATGGAGGACATCGCCGCCGCCGTCGCCAAGGTGTTCGCCCGCTGATCCGCGCCGCCACCGGCGCACCCACAGAAGGAGTCTTCCCGTGACCGTCACCCATCGCGAGACCACGCACGCCCCGACCTCGTCCCCCGACACGGACGCGCCCGTCGGCGTGTGGCTCAACGGCGCCCGCGGTTCGGTCGCCACCACCGCGATCACCGGTCTGCTGGCGCTGCGCGCCGGCATGGCCGACTCGACCGGCTGCGTCACCGACACCGGCATGCTGCGCGACGCGCCGCTGGCGAGCTGGACCGACCTGGTCGTCGGCGGGCACGACATCGTCGACACGCCGCTGGAGAAGAAGGCCGAGTCGCTCGTCGACTCCGGCGTCATCCCGGCACCCGTGCTGGCCGCCGTGCGCGGCAGCCTGCCCGAGGTCGAGCAGAACCTGCGCACCGGATACGACGCGCGTACCGAGACCGCACCGCTGGCCGAGGTGGTCGACCGGCTGGCCGGCGACATCGAGGAGTTCCGCAGCCGCAACGGGCTGTCCCGGGTCGTCGTCATCAACGTGTCCTCGACCGAGCCGCCGGCCGACCACCGGCCCGAGCACGACGACCTGGACGCGCTGACCCGCGCCATGGCCGACCCGGACGACAAGGCGCTGCCGGCCAGCTCGGTGGTCGCGTACGCGGCGTTCCAGGCCGGTTGCGGCTTCGTCGACTTCACCCCGTCCACCGGCGCCCGGCTGCCGGCGCTGGAGATGATGGCGCAGCGGGAGCGTGTGCCGTTCGCCGGCTCCGACGGCAAGACCGGGGAGACGCTGCTGCGTACCGCCCTGGCGCCGATGTTCACCTCCCGCGCCCTGCACGTGCTCTCCTGGGCCGGGGTCAACCTGCTCGGCGGCGGCGACGGCGCCACGCTGGAGGATCCGCGCAACGCCCGCAGCAAGCTCAGCTCGAAGTCGGGTGTGCTGCCCGCGCTGCTCGGTGAGGACGTCACGGCCCCGCTGCACATCGACAACGTGCCGGACCTGGGCGACCACAAGACCGCGTGGGACCACGTCTCGTTCGAGGGGTTCCTCGGCGTCCGGATGTCCATGCAGCTGACCTGGAGCGGGGTGGACTCGACGCTGGCCGCGCCGCTGGTGCTCGACCTGGCCCGGCTGACCGCTGCGGCGCACCGCGCCGGGCACGTCGGCCCGATCGAGGAGCTGGGGTTCTTCTTCAAGGACCCGATCGGCACCGACGAGCACGCCCTGGCCGAGCAGGCGCAGGCGCTCTCCACCTGGGCCAACGGTCTGGACGGCCGCGCCGACAGCTGACCTTCGCACCGGCCGCCGGCGCGGCACCCTCCGCGCCGGCGGCCCCGCCCCACGTATCCGCATCGAGGAGTTCCCCATGTCCCACCACGTCCCGAACGCGCCGGACCGGCCGACCACGGATCCGGTGTGGACACCGATCCTGACCGGTCTGCACGCGACCGCGCTGGACTGTCTCCAGACGAGCTTCGCCCTGCTGGCCGACCACGCGAACGGGTCCGGCAGCCACCTCGCCCTCGGCGCCCGGTACGGGTTCCGCACCCGGGACCAGGACGGCCTGGTCACCGTCGAGGCGACCTCGGACGACCGGGCCACCGAGGCGGTCGACCTGCTCGGCCTGCGGGTCGAGGGCCGGTGGATGCAGCTCGACGGCCCGCAGGTGCGCCGGCTGTGCGCCCCGGGCCAGCCGCTCTACGTCACCGCCGACGCGTACGACCTGCCGTGGTGCCCCTACCACGAGCACGAGCACATGCGGCACAGCTTCCTCGTCACGGCCGCCGGACCGGACGAGGTCACAGTGGTCGACGCGTACCACAACGACACCGCCTGGGGGCCCGCACGGCCCGGTGTGTGGCGGCTGCCCGACGCCGCGTTCGACGCGGCGCTGGCCGGGGGCGCGCACACACTGGCGGTGACCGCGCACCCGGCCCCGGCGATCGACGTGCCCGCCATGCTCGCCGGCAACGCCGCCCGGGCCGGCCGGGCCCGCCCGGAGATCGACAGCTACCTGGCCCGCACCGCCGCCGCCCTGGACACGGTGGCCGGGCTGCACCGCTTCGTACTCGACGTCTGGCTGCTGGCCCGCGCCCGCGACCTGCACGAACGCTGGCTCGCGGCGGTCGCGCCGGAGGCCGCCGCCGCGCTGGCCGGGCAGGCCACGCGCTGGCAGCAACTCGCCACGCGCAGCTACGTGGCGCTGCGGCGGGCCCAGGCGGGCCGGCCGGCCGCGCCGGAACTGGCGGACGCGCTCGGCGCGCTGATCGCCGACCACCTGGCCGCGCTGGAGTCGATCGCCGGACCGGCCGCCGAAACCGGCGACGACGCCGCACCGGCCGCGCCGGACCGGGCCGGTGACGACGGCGTACGCGCGGCGGTGCTCGGCGCGCTCGGCGACACCCTGGACCTGGACGGCTCGGCCCTGCGCACCACCGACGTGCTCCGGGAACTACCCGGTTTCGACTCGTTCCGGCTGGTCGACGTCATCGACCGGGTCGAACGCCGGCTCGGCGTCGAGGTTCCGGCCACCGCGCTGTCCGCGGCCGACCTGCGCGACGTCGGCTCCCTGTGCGCCATGTTCGGCGCCGCCACCGGAGGTGCCCGATGAGTACCGAACTCCTGCACGACCTGCTGGACCGCACCGCCGACGCGCGCCCCGACGCGCCCGCCGCCGGGGACGGGACCGTCGAGCGCACGTACCGCCAGGTGCGGGCGGACAGCCTGCGCCTCGCCGGGTGGCTGCGCGGGCAGGGCGTCCGGCGCGGCGACCGGGTGCTGGTGGCGCTGCCCACCGACGCGACCCTGCCGGCGCTGCTGTACGCGGTCGCCCGTACCGGCGGTGTCTTCGTCGTCCTGCGCACGCCGGCCCCCGAGGTCGCCCTCGCCCATGTGCTCGACGACGCCGAGCCGGGCCTGGTCCTCACCGACGACCCGGTCCTGGCCGGCCTGTCCCGCGTCCGCGGGGTCCCGGTGCGCGGTGCGGACGAGGCACGCCGCGCCGCGTCCGCCGCGGCGATCAGCGGCGCGCCCGCCGGTCCGGCCCCGCTCGCGGTCGACCCGGTCTGCCTGATCTACACCTCCGGCAGCACCGGCATGCCCAAGGCGGTGGTCTCCACGCACGCCCAGGTCACGTTCGCGGTGCGGGCGATCCAGTCGGAGCTGCGCTACCGGCCCGACGACGTGGTGCACGTCCTGCTGCCGCCCTCGTTCGACTACGGCCTCTACCAGATCTTCCTCAGCACCGTCGCCGGTGCCCGGCTGCGCCTGGGCGACGCCGGGGACACCGGTGGCCGCCTGCTGGCGACACTTGTCGAGTCCGGTGCCACGGTGCTGCCCTGCGTGCCGTCGCTCGCGATCAACCTGCTGCGGCTGCTCGGCCGGGCCGGCGCGCCGCGCCCGCCGCTGCGCCTGATCACCAACACCGGCGCGGCCATGCCGCCCGAGGTGCTGGCCGGCCTGCGCCGGCTGCTGCCCGGCCTGACCGTCCAGCTCATGTTCGGCCTCACCGAGTGTAAACGCGCGGCGATCATGCCGCCGGACGCCGACCTGCGTCGGCCCGGCGCCTGCGGGCGGGCGCTGCCCGGCACCGAGATCTTCACGGTGGACGCCGAGGGGCGGCGCCAGCCTCCGGGCGTCCGCGGCGAGCTGGTGGTACGCGGCCCGCACGTGATGGCCGGCTACTGGCGGCGGCCCGAGCTGACCGCCCAGCGGTTCCGCCGCGCCCACGGACTGTTCCCGCAGCTGCACACCGGCGACCACGGTCACGTGGACGCCGACGGGTACGTCCACTTCGCCGGCCGCCGCGACGACGTCTACAAGGAGAAGGGCACCCGGGTCAGCGCCACCGAGGTGGAGGCCGCCGCGTACCGGGTCGACGGCGTGGACGCGGCCGGGGTGCTGCCGCCGGCCGACGGCCGCGACGGCGCGACGCTGTTCGTGGTGGCCGAGCTGACCCCCGCCGACGTGCTGCGCCGGCTGCGGGAACAGCTGGAGGAGATGAAGGTGCCGGCGCACTGCGTCGTGCTGCCCGACCTGCCACTGACCGGCAACGGCAAGGTGGACCGGCGGGCGCTGGCCCGGCTGGCGGGTGAGCACGATGGCTGACCTGCCCTTCGACACCCCGGCGTACCGCTACGACCTGGCCCGGGTACGCGCCAACCACGCCAGCCTGGTCGCCGCGCTGCCCGCACCGAGCCGGCTGTTCTACTCGCTCAAGGCCAACCCGCACCCGGCACTGGTGGCGGCGCTGCACACGGCCGGCTGCGACGCGGAGATCTGCTCCGAGGGCGAGCTGGCCGCGGCGCTGCGGGCCGGCGTGCCGGGCGACCGCATGCTCTACACCGGACCGGGCAAGCGCGACGCTGAGGTGGCCGAGGCGGTGCGCGCCGGTGTCCGCTGGTTCTCCGTCGACTCGCCCGAGGGCCTGGACCAGGCCGACCGGATCGCCACCGCGCACGGCGTGGAACTGCGGTGCCTGCTGCGCGTCAACGACCGGGTGCCCAACCCGGGTCAGGGGCTCACCATGACCGGCGTCGCGTCGCAGTTCGGCGCCGACGCCGACTGGATCGAGCGGGATCCCCAGCGGTTCCGCTCCCGCCCGTCGGCCCCGGTACGGGGATTCCACCTCTACACCGGCAGCAACGTCGACTCGGTGGACGCGCTGGTGGCCCAGTTCACCGCCGCGGCGCGTACCGCCCGGCGGCTGCGGGACCTGCTCGACGTCGACCTGACCCTGCTCGACCTCGGCGGCGGCTTCGGCGCGCCGTTCGCCCGGCCCGGCCACAACGCGGACCTGACCGGCCTCGCCGACCGGGTCGCCCCGGCCCTGGACGAGCTCTTCCCCGGCTGGCGCGACGGGGCGCCGACAGTCGCCTTCGAGTCGGGGCGGTTCCTCACCGCCACCGCCGGCACGCTGCTGACGCGCGTGCTGGACGTCAAGCGGTCGCAGGGCACGCCGGTGGTGGTGCTGGAGTCCGGCATCAACCACCTCGGCGGGATGTCCGGCCTGCGCCGGCTGCCGCCGCTCGTACCCGCCCTGCACGCCGCCGACGGCCGCGACGGCCCGCCGCTGGAGGCCGCGATCGTCGCCGGGCCGCTGTGCACGCCGCTGGACACCTGGGCCCGCGCCGCGAACCTGCCGGACGTACGGCCGGGCGACGTGCTGGCCGTGCCGAACGTCGGGGCGTACGGGCTCTCGGCCAGCCTGCTGGCCTTCCTCGGCCACCCCGCGCCGGTCGAGGTCGTCTGCGACGGCGACCGCGTCGTCGAGACGTCCCGGCTGACCCTGACGCGGCACCCGGTCGACGCGCCGGGTGCCACTGCCGAAACCCGAGAAGAAAGGTGACGTCAATGAACGCCGAATTCACCGAGTTGCTCCGCCCGTTCCTCAAGTTCGCCGGCCCGGACGAGATCACCGAGGAGTCCCGCCTGCGCGACCTCGGCCTGGACTCGATGCGCGAGATCGAGCTGCTGTTCGCCATCGAGGACACGTTCGGTGTCGCCGTGCCCGACGACAAGCTCGTCGACTCGACCTTCGCCACCGCCGGTGGACTGTGGAGCGTGGTCGAGGAACTGCGCACCCCGGTCGGCGGTGGTTCCCGATGACCGCGCCCGCCGGGTACGCCCCGGCCGTCGAGACCGTCGCCGACGTGGCGGCGGAGCACGCCCGGGAGGCCGACGAGAACGCCGCCTTCCCGATCGAGGCGCTGGCCGCCATGCGCCGTACCGGGCTGCTGGGGCTGCTGGTCCCCGAAGCCGAGGGCGGCGCCGGCGGTACGCTGCCGGACCTGGTCGACGTCACGCTGGCGCTGGGCCGGGTGGACATGTCGGTGGCGATGGTCTTCGCCATGCACTGCCAGCAGGTCGCCGCGATCACCGCGTACGGCGGCGAGAAGCTGCGCGCCGAGGTGCTGCCGGCGGTGGCCCGGGGCGAGCGGTATCTCGGCTCGGTCACCACCGAGGCCGGCAAGGGCGGTCACCTGATGACCGCCGAGTCGGCGCTGGAGCACGACGGCGAGATGCTGCGCGTCGACCGGCAGGCGCCGATCGTCACCGGCGGCCCGTACGCCGACGCCTTCCTGATCACCACCCGCGCCCCGGGGGCCGACTCGGCCGCCCAGGTGGACCTGGTCTACGCCGACCGGGACCAGGTGGAGATCGAGGTGACCGGCGGGTGGCGCCCGCTGGGCATGCGGGCCACGCACAGCGTGCCGATGCGGCTGCGCGGCGCGGTGCCGCAGTGGCAGGTGGTCGGCGAGCACGGCGGGTTCCGGGAGATCGCCACCACGGTCTTCGCGCCGCTGGCGCACGTCGGCTGGGCGGCGGCCTGGATCGGGGCGGCGGCCGGCGCGTACGGCCGGGTGCTGCGGCACGCCCGCAGCGAGGCGGGACGGCGGCAGTTCGCCCCCTCCTCCGAGCTGGTGCTGCTGCGGCTGGCCGGCATCCGGGCCCGGCTGGACGCGGCGCACGCGCTGCTGCGTCACACCGTCTCGGTGGTCACCGACGCGCCGGACATGTCGGCGGCGCCGGTGCAACTGCTGCTCAACACGCTGAAGATCCGCGCGGCCGAGGAGTCCTTCGCCGCCGCGCACGAACTGGTCGAGCTGGCGGGCCTGCGCCACGGCTACCTGACCGACTCGCCGCTGACGCTGGAGCGCACGTTCCGGGATCTGCGCTCGGCCTCGCTGAACTACGCCAACGACCGGCTGCGCCTGGCCAACGGGGCGCTGTCGCTGCGCGACCCGGGGGTGCGTCTTGCCTGAGCCGACGACGCCGACACCGCCGCCGACGATGCCGCCGCCCGGGGACCAGGCCGCCTCCGTGCGGGCTGCGCTGTCCGGAGTGGACCTAGGCGACCCCGGCGCCGTGTGGCGCGCGCTGGGCGCCGCCGGGATCGTCGAGGCGCTCTACCCGGACGGCGTGCAGCCGGACCCCCGGCGGCTGTCGGTGCTGCTCACCGAACTGGACGCCCGGTGCCCGCTCGGCGTGACGCTGTCGGTCTGCGTCCAGGTCGCCACCGTGCTGCCGCTGCTGGCCGGCGCGACCGGGCCGGCGGAGCGCGCGCGGCGCGGGATGCTGCGCGGCGAGACGGTGGTGGCGCTGGCCGTCACCGACGCCGGCGGGTCGGGCTCGGACCTGCTCGACTCCGCGACCCGGGTGAAGCTGGGCGACGACGGCGCCGTCCTGGACGGCGGCAAGGACTGGATCACCAACGCGACGAGCTGCGACGCGGCGCTCGTGCTGGCCCGGCACCGCGAGGCGCGGCACTTCACCAGCTTCTGCTGGCTGCTGGTGCCGGCCGGTGCGCCGGGCGTGACGATCGGGTCCGCCGGCCGGGCGTTCGCCGGGTCCGGCGTGGGCCACCTGCGCTTCGCCGGCGTGGCGCTGGGCCCGGACGCCGTGCTGGGCCGCCCCGGCCGGGCGCTGGCCGGGTTCGCCCGGCAGGTCGGCGTCGAACGGGTCGCCGGAGCGCTGTGGGCCCGGGCGATGTGCCACCGGATGCTGGCGGGCCTGCGTGACTGGCTGCGGCGGCGACCGGCCGGGGCGGGCACGCTCTGGGACCGCCCGGCGGTCCGCGAGCGGTACGCCCGATGCCTGGTCGCCACGCACCAGCTCGACGCGCTGTGCGCGCCGCTGCTGGACGCGCCGGCCGCCGTCCCGTCCGCGGTCACCGGGATGCTGCTGAAGGTCAGCGCCGCCGAGACCGTGGACCGGGTCGCCGCCGAGGCGGTGCGCCTGCGCGGCGCGGACGCGTTCCGCGACGGCGGTGAGGCACAGCTGCGCACCGAGGCGGCCATGTTCGGCATCGCCGGTGGCGCCACCGGCGCGATGCTCGCCGGCATCGCCGACCACGCCGACGAACTGGCGGGCGCGGTGATCTGAGCGCGGCGTCCCACGCCGGCGGCGCCGCAAGACCGATCGACGACAGCACAGTGAAGGGAGCAACGCCGTGAGTCTCTACTCCTGGTTCGAGCGGACCGTCGAACGCGTGCCCGAGGCGGTCGCGCTGGAGGTCGGCGGGGAGCCGGTGACCTACCGCCGGCTGCGCGACCTCGCCGACGGCCTCGCCGGGCGGATCCACGCCGAGGTGGGCCGGCGCCCCCGCGCGGTCGGCCTGCTGGCCGCCCGCAGCCTGCCCGCGTACGCCGGTTATCTGGCCGCGCTGCGCGCCGGAGCGGTGGTGGTGCCGCTCAACCCGGCCTTCCCGCCGGCCCGCACCGCCCGGGCGTGCCGGGACGCCGGCGTGGACGCGCTGGTGGTCGACGACGCCGGCGCCGCGACGGCGGCGCAGGTCGCGGGCGACGCCGTGACGGTACGCCTCGACGGCGCGCCGGGCGTCCCGCCGCCGGCCGCCCCGGTGGCGCCGGACGACGTGGCGTACGTGCTGTTCACCTCCGGCTCGACCGGGCGGCCCAAAGGCGTGCCGATCCGCCACCGCAACGTGGACGCGTTCCTCACGCACTGCCGGGACCGCTACCCGGTCGGCCCGGGCGACCGCCTGTCGCAGACCTTCGACCTGACCTTCGACCCGTCCGTGTTCGACATGTTCGTCGCCTGGGGCGGCGGCGCCACGCTCGTGGTGCCGCAGCCGGACGAGGTGCTGACGCCGGTGCGGTTCGTCAACGAGCGGCGGATCACGCACTGGTTCTCGGTGCCCTCGGTGGTCTCGCTGGCCCGCCGGATGCGGATGCTCTCCCCCGGCGCCATGCCCGGCCTGCGGCACAGCCTCTTCGCCGGTGAGGCGCTGACGCTGGAGCAGGCGCGGGCGTGGGCGGCGGCGGCGCCGGGCAGCGTGGTGGAGAACCTCTACGGTCCCACCGAGCTGACCGTGACCTGCACCGGTCACCGGCTGCCCGCGGATCCGGCGGCCTGGCCGGCGACCTCGAACGGCACCGTGCCGATCGGCGACGCGCACCCCGGGCTCGACGCGATCCTGCGCGCGGAGGACGGCACGGTCGGCGGTGACGACGGCGAGCTGTGCGTGCACGGGCCGCAGCGGTTCGACGGCTACCTCGACCCGGCCGACGACGAGGGCCGGTTCGTCACGGACGCCGGCCGCCGGTACTACCGCACCGGTGACCGGGTCCGCCGCGAGCACGGCACGCTCGTGCACCACGGGCGCCTGGACGACCAGGTGAAGCTGCGCGGCTACCGGATCGAGCTGGGCGAGATCGAGATGGTCCTGCGTGGCCACCCGGGCGTGCAGGACGCGGTGGTGCTGGCGTTCGGCGCGGGCGACGACGTCTCCCTGCGGGCGGTCTACACCGGCGCCGACGGGATCACCGACGAGCTGACCCGCCGGTGCGCGGACCGCCTGCCCGGCTACATGGTGCCGGCCCGGATCCACCACGTGGCCGCCCTGCCCACGAACGCCAACGGCAAGACCGACCGGCGCCGGACCGCCGACCTGGTCGGCAGCGCGACGAGAGGAGCACGGTGATGACCAGCACAGGGAACGGACAGGACCAGGAACGGGCGTTCCGCTCGGTGGCCGGGCGCTTCGCCACCGGCGTGGCCGTGGCGACAGCCGTCGGACCCGACGGCCCGGTGGGGATGACCGTCAACTCCTTCACCACCGTGTCGCTGTCACCACGGATGCTACTGGTCTGCCTCCGGCGGGACTGCCGGCTGCTCGGTGCGGTGCGGCGTACCGGCCGGTTCGCGGTGACGGTGCTCGGCGACGACCAGCGCGAGGAGGCGGCCTGGTTCGCCAGCCGGGGCCGGCCGGCGGGCGCCGACGGCTTCGCGGGTGTGGCCTACGACCACGAACGGGCGACCGGCTGCCCGCGCCTGACCGACGGGGTGGCGTACTTCGGCTGCGAGGCGGTCTCCGCCGACCCGGCCGGTGACCACGCGGTGCTGATGGGCGAGGTCCGCTCCGCGGGCCTGCTCCGGCCGACGCCGCCGCTGCTGTTCGTGGACGGCGACTACGCGCGGCTCGCCGCGCCGCGGGAAGCGCAGGTGGCGCGATGAGCATCAGTGCCGCTCCCGGCGACCTGCGCCACCTGAGCCTGCGCGCGGCGCGGGCCGGTGCGGACGCGATCCGCGAGGCGCGGGGCCAGGGCCTGCAGACCGAACACAAGGGCGGCGCGGCCCAGGATCCGGTGACCAGCGCCGACCACGCCAGCGAGCGGGCCATCCTCGGCCTGCTCGCCCGCGACCGGCCGCAGGACGCCGTCCTGGCCGAGGAGTCCGGGGCCAGCGACGGCTGTTCCGGCCTGCGCTGGATCGTCGACCCGCTCGACGGCACGCTGAACTTCAGCCACGGCGCGAGCCGCTACGCGGTCAGCATCGCGGTGGCGACCGGCTGCGACGTGGGCGACGGGCAGGTGGTCGCGGCCACCGTCCTGCAACCGGCCACCGGCGCCTGCCTGGTGCTCGACGACGGCGGCGCGCTCGACGGCGACGCCCCGGTCGCGGTCAACCGCGAGGCCGAGCCGGGGCACGCCCTGGTGGCGTTCGCGGTACCGAACGCGCCCGGCCCGCGGCGGCGGGCGTACCAGGCGCTCGTCGGCGTCGCGCCGCGCGTCGCCGACCTGCGCAACACCGGCTCCACCGTCTGCGACCTGGCCGCGGTGGCCCGCGGGGAACTGGACGCGTTCCTCAGCTTCGACCCCGCACCGTGGGACATCGCGGCCGGGGCCGCGCTGGTGGAGGCCGCCGGCGGCGTGAGCCGGCGGTGGCGCCACGACGGGTTCGAGGTGTTCGGCACCGGCGCGCCGGCCGTGGTGGCCGCGCTGGCCGGCTGGCTGGGCGACAGCGGTACGGACGGCCGCGACGGCACCGACGGCACCGACGGCACCGACGAGGAGAGGGGAAGCGACGATGACCGGCAGCGATGAGTTCCGGCTGGCGCTGGTGGGAGCGGGCCGGATGGGCCACCACCACCTGCGGGCCCTGGCCGACCACCCGGCGGTCCGGATCCGGTACGTGGTCGACCCGGTTCCGGCGGCACGGGAGGCGGTCGCCGCGGCCGGGCTGCCGGCGTACCCGAGCGTGGAGGACCTGCTCACGGACGCCGTGCCGGACGGTCTGCTGGTGACCGCGCCCACCGGGCGGCACGGCGCGCTGGTCGCGGCCGCCGCCAAGGCCGGGCTGCCGGTGCTGTGCGAGAAGCCGGCCGGGCTAGACCCGGCCGAGGCGGCCGAGGCGGGACGGGTGGCCGCCGCCGCCGGGATCCCGTTCCAGGTCGCCTACTGGCGCCGGTTCGTCCCGCAGCTGCACCGGCTGCGGGAGCGGATCGCCGGCGGCGAACTCGGCGAGGTCCTGTTCGTGGCCGCGGCGCAGTGGGACGGCGAGCCGCCGGCGGCGGCGTTCCGCACCGGCAGCGGCGGGATCTTCGTGGACATGGGCGTGCACGAGTTCGACCAGATCCGGTGGCTGACCGGGCAGGAGGTCGATCGCGTCGCGGTGCAGCCGGCCGGGCCGGTCACCGACCCGGCGGTACGCGGCCGGGACGTGGACAGCGCCCAGGCGTTGCTCGGCCTGTCCGGCGGCGGCACCGCGCTGGTCTCGCTCGGCCGGCACCACCGGGGCGGCGACATGGCGACGGTGGAGGTCTTCGGCACCCGGGACCACGAGCGGCTGACCTTCCTCGACCCGGCCGACGGGGACGCCGTCATGTACGCGGCCCTGGCCCGGCAGGCGGAGGACTTCGCCGGGCTGGTCCGGGAGGGCCGGTCGGCGGGCGCCGGGGTGGCGGACGCGGTGGCGGTGCTCGACGCGGCGCGGCGGGCGACGGCGCAGCTCACCCGGGGTCACGAAGTACACACCGATCGGTGACTAGTTGCACCATCTGGGAGCGAGGTATTCCCCAGCCGAAGGTGGGAAATCCATCGGTACACCACACTGTGGACGGTACTGCGGAGCGGGGGAATACATCGATGCGGTTCAGTGTTCTCGGCCCGTTGACAGTTCATGTGGACGACCGCCCGGTCACGCTCACCGGCACCAAACCCCGCCTCCTGCTCGCCGTGCTGCTGCTGAGCCCGGGGCGCACGGTCGCCACCTCCCGGCTGGTCGACGGCCTGTGGCCGGACTCGCCGCCCGCGTCGGCGGTACGCAACCTGCGCACGTACGTGCACCGGCTGCGGCAGGCGCTGGACCGCGGCGGCGACTCGGCCGGCCGGCTGGTCCACGACGGCACCGGCTACCACCTGCGGGTCGACGAGGACGAGTTGGACCTGCTGCGGTTCCGGCGTCTCGCCGACGAGGCCCGCCGGGCCGCGCGGGGCGACCGGCCGGAGGCCGCCGCCGACCTGTTCGACCGGGCGGTCGAGCTGTGGGGCGGGCACCCGCTGGAGGATCTGGCGGATCCGGGCACCGACCTGGGCGCGACCGTCACGGCGTTGCGGGAGCAGCACCGCGAGATGACGACCGAGCTGATCGACCTGCGCCTGCGGCTGGGCCAGCCGGCCCGGGTCATCCCGTCGCTGCGCCGGCTGGTGGCCGAGGAGCCGCTGGACGAACGCCGGCAGGCGCAGCTGGTGACCGCGCTGACGCAGGAGGGGCGCGTGGCCGAGGCGCTGGCCGTCTACCAGCAGGCCCGGCGCGGCATCGTCGACGAGCTGGGCGTCGACCCCGGTCCCACGCTCCAGGGCGCCCTCCACACGGCGCTGGACGCGGACGCCGCCGAGGTCCGCCCGCCGGCCGGCCGGCCGGCGGCCGCCGGCGCCGGGCCCGCGTCGCCGCCCGGCCCGCCGCCGAGCCCGCAGGCCCTGCCGATGAAGCCGCCGTCCCTGGTCGGCCGGGACACCACTGCGGGCCAGCTGCGCGCGATCGCCGAGGGGATCGCCGACCCGGCCGACGCCGACGAGCACGCCGGGGTCGTGCTCGTCTCCGGCGCGCCGGGCGTCGGCAAGTCCTCGTTCTCCGTGACCAGCGGGTACGACCTGGCCGACCTCTTCCCCGACGGTCAGCTCTTCGTCAGCTTCGACAGCGGCGACGAGCCGCCGCGCGGCAGCGGGGAGCTGATCCGGGAGCTGCTGGTGGAGCTGGGCGTGCCGCTCGCCGACGTGTCCGAGGACATCCGGGAACGCTCCGCCGCGCTGCGCTGCGCGCTCGCCGGCCGGCGGCTGCTGCTCATCATCGACGACGTCGACTGCGCGCAGCAGGTGCGCCCGCTGCTGCCCGGGGCGGGCCGCAGCCTGGTGCTGATCAACAGCCGGCAGCGCCTGCTGGACCTGGACGTGGGCTGGCGGTTGACGCTCGGCTCGCTCGACCGGGCCGACGCAATGGAGCTGCTGGCCACGATCGCGGGCGAGCGCCGGGTACGCGAGCAGCCGGAGGTGTTCGGCCGGATCGCCGCGGCCTGCGACCAGCTGCCGCTGGCCCTGCGGATCGTCGGCAGCCGGCTCGTCACCCAGCCCGACGTCGCCCTGCCCGGCTTCGCCGCGCATCTGGAGGACGAGGAGAACCGGCTGTCGGAGCTGTCCGTCGGGGACATCTCGGTGCGCGACAGCCTCTCGGTCAGCTACCAGGCGCTGGACGTGGACGCCCGCCGGGCGCTGCACGCGCTGGCCCGCGCCGACTCGTTCATCACCGCGTCCAGCGCGGTGGAGATCCTGCGCCTGCCCCGGCAGCAGGCCAACCGGATGGTGGAGCACCTGATCCAGCACAACCTGCTGGTGCCGGTCGACTCCGGCGCCCCCGGCGAGCGTTTCCACCTGCCGGAGCTGCTGCGGATCTTCGCCCGCGAGTGCGTGGACGCGCACGGCCGGCCGCTGCCAGCGGCCTGAGCCGCCGTCCGCGGTGTGCGGGCCGGGCGGCCCGCACACCGCGATCCGGGTGTGGCTACTTGAGGAAGCGGTCCAGCGCCGCCTCGATGGTGCCGCTGTCCGGGGACGCGTACGACTTCATCGTCACCTTGTTGTAGGAGATGAAGCTCGGGCACCGGGCGGCGGGCGCGGTCACCGTACCGCCGTCGCCGACCTTCTCGCCGGTCTTGGCGGCGTGGAAGGTCAGGGTGTACCGCGAGGAGATGTAGTCGACCGTGACGACCTTGTCCTCGCTGTTCTTGTACTGGCACTTCTTCGGCGTGCCCTCGCTGCCCTCGACCATCTTGAGGCAGCCGATGACGGACACCGTGGCGAAGTCGGCCGACTTCGCGTAGTACGGCTTGGCCGAGCTGATCGTCTTCTGCGACCAGAACGACGGCCGGTCCGGGGAGTTGGAGAAGACGTACGCCTTCGAGCCGGCCGGCGCGGTGTACGGCGCGGCGTTGAGGATCGCTCCCCCGTCGCAGACCGCCGACATCTCGCTGGCGTACCGCGCGGTGATCGAGTCGTTGTTGGTGGGCCCGTCCGGCCCGGTCGACTCCGGCCCGCCCGCACTGGGGGTCGCGGACGGGCTGTTGTCCGGCCCGGGGGTGGCGCTGCCCGAGGCCACCGGCTTCGGGTCCTCCTCGTCGCCGTTGAAGGCGACGTAGGCGAGGCCGCCGCCGCAGCACAGCAGCGTCAGCGTGACCGCGCCGGCGGCGAGGCCGACGATGAGGCCCTTGCTCTTGCCGCCGCTGGGGGGCGGGGTGGGCGCGTACGGCGCCGGCTGCCCGGGGTAGCCCGGCTGGCCGGGGAACGGCGCCGCGGGCTGCGCGCCGTAGGGAGCGCCCGACCCGGGCTGGGCGCCGTACGGCGCTCCCGACGCGGGCTGGGCGCCGTAGGGAGCGCCCGACCCGGGCTGGGCGCCGTACGGGGCACCCGACGCCGGCTGCGAACCGTAGGGCGCACCGGAGGCCGGCTGCGCGCCGTACGGGGCGTTCGGGTCGGGCTGGTTGCCCCACGCTCCGGCGTTCGGGTCCGGATAGCCTCCGTAGGGAGGGTGATTGTCACTCATCTGAGGTTCTTCCACCTGTCGTCCGTGGTTCCGGCGATCAACCACCCCGCAGCGTAATGACGCCTGCAAATTCACGATCGCCGACACTCGATGCGTTCTTCACGAGCCGTGCCGGGGTCACTCCGGTGCGTGCGTGCCCGGATCCGGCATCCGGCCGCCTATCAGGCGCGACGCGCCGGGGACCGTTGTGACGCAACGGATCGACCGTTCGGCACCGGACCTGTACCCGACATCGCCGACGCCGAAAAGTGTGATGTACGCGACACCTCCGGCCGGCTGGACGGGCGGTGGCGGACCACATCCCGGAACGGGATTTAGTGAGGCTTATCGATATTGACGCATGTCACGGGCGCGGACAGAATCCCAGCACCACCACCAGGACCCCTCCGGGAGGGCCCCATGAACCGTCCCCGCCTGCCGCTCCTGCGGACCGCCGGCCGGATGACCGCGCTCGTCGCGGCCGCCGCCGGCGTGCTGCTCGCCGCCGCCGCACCCGCCGTCGCCGCCGCGCCCTCCGGGCGCTACGTCGCGCTCGGCGACTCCTACACCTCCGCCCCGCTCGTCCCCACCCAGGTCGACCTGAACTGCCTGCGCTCCAACCGCAACTACCCGTCCCTGGTCGCGGCGTCCGCCGGTTCGGCGTCGTTCGCCGACGTGAGCTGCTCCGGCGCCACCACCGAGGACATCCTGTACGGCGGCGACGGCGCGCTGGGCATCGCGCTGCCGCCGCAGGTCAACGCCGTCACCTCGACCACCGCGCTGGTGACCGTCCAGATCGGCGGCAACGACATCGGCTTCTCCGGCATCATCGGCGACTGCGCCGAGGCGAGCGTGAGCAGCCCGCTCGGGTCACCCTGCAAGGACCGGTTCACCGCGGGCGGCACCGACCAGTTGCGGGCCCGGATCGCCGCGACCGCGCCGAAGGTGACGGCGGTGCTGCGGGCGGTCCGCCAGGCCGCGCCGAACGCGCGCGTGGTGGTGCTCGGGTACCCGGCGATCCTGCCCGACAGCGGGTACGGCTGCTGGCCCGTGGTGCCGATCGCCTACCAGGACGTGCCGTACCTGCGCGGCGTCCAGAAGGCGCTCAACACGATGCTCGCCGACACCGCGGCGGGGGGCGGCGCGAGCTACGCCGACGTCTACACGCCGTCGATCGGCCGGGACACGTGCAAGAGCAGCGGCACCCGCTGGGTGGAGGGGCTGGTGCCGCAGAACGCCGCCGCACCGTTCCACCCGAACGCCCGGGGTGAGCAGGGCATGGCCACGGCCCTGCTGGCGCACCTGAACTGACCCGGCCGGGTGAGCCGGTCCCGCCGGAGCGGGACCGGCTCACCGTCCGGCGGGCTCAGACCCGGGTGATGCGTACCGCGTCGGCGACCACGTAGCCGGTCCCCGCGCTCCAGCGGCTCACCCCGACCTTGTCCCCGGTCCCGGCGGCGAGCGTGAACACGCCGAGCGAGACCCAGCGGCCGCCGCCGGCGCGCTGGTCGACGGTCACCGTCCGATTGCCGGTGGTGGTGGCCACCAGGTACGGGGTGCGGTCGTTGTAGCCGGGGTCGGCCGGGTACCACACCGAGACCTCGTAGGCGCCGGTCGCGGGCAGGGTCGCCCGGAACCAGGCCACGTCGCTGGACGCCACGGGTGCGGCGAAGCGGTAGTCGGCGCCGTGGCGCTGCGCGGAGTACGCGGAGGTGCCCCAGGCCGCGCCGGCGGTGAACCCGCCCGCCGTGGCGTTGTCGACCGTGACGCTCCACGACGCGGGCGGCGTACCGGCCCGTACGTCCAGGTAGTTGCGGTCGATCTTCATGGTCACGCCGCCCCACGTCTCGGTGACGTCGCCGGCGTACTGGTGCAGGCGCTGCTGGTCGGCGTAGCGGTCGTCGGCGCAGTACGTGCCCCCGTCGGTGTCCGCGACCCCGTTCCACCAGGCGATCCAGATCTGGTCCAGCCGCAGGTACCGGGTGTCGTGGTAGGCGGCGCAGACGTCGGTGATGCCGGACGAGCCGCTGGAGTACATGCCGGCGAGGTAGCCGCGCGTGTGCAGCCGCTCGACCCAGCCGGAGAGGAAGGAGAGCACCGCGGCCCGGCAGCTCGCGTTCGACGGGTACTGCTCGATGTCGTTGTAGAGCGTACTGCCCGCGCCGATGCCGAGCGCCGCCGCGGCGGCGGCCGCGCTGTCCGCCGCGGTCCTGCCCTGCCCGCGGGCGGTGGCCGGGTCGGCGGACATCTTCGGCGTACGGGTGCCGCACGGCGCCTGGTAGCCCAGCTCGATGGGGATGAGCCGCCAGCCCTTGCGGGTCTGGTCGGCGACCCAGGTCGCGGTCAGGTTCGGTTGGGCGCAGGTGCGGCTGCCGCCGCTGATGTAGACGCCGACCGCGCGGTACGGCGAGGCGGCGAGCCAGGCGTCCATCGCGGCCTGCGACGGCGCGGTGCAGGTGTCGAAGCCCTTGCCGGTGAACGTGCCGGGCTGCGGGCCGACCGCGGCCAGGGCGGACTGCGACTCGGCGGCGGGCTGCGGGCCGGCGACAGCCGGTGTCCCGGCGGCGGCCGGTGTCCCGGCCCGGGCCGGGACGGCCGATGCCGTTGCCGGGACGGCCGTGGCCGCGACCACGGTGAGAAACGTCAGGGCCGTGGCGATCGCTCTCATCGGCGCCCCTCCTGTGCGGGATTCCTCGCCCGACGGCGAGACATGGGCAGGATTTCTACCACGCATCGACGGATGACGACAGATGATCGTGGCGAAAGTTTTCACCGAAGAAACGATCAATGAAGGGTATCGACAAGACGCCGGAAGCCGGTATAGCGTTCCCGCACTCACATCCGTCGATCGGTGAAGCGCCGTCACCCGAGGAGCGCCATGCCCACGTCACGATCCCCCCGTCTGCGACGCCGAGGTCTGCTCGGCGTACCCGCCCTGGTGGCCGCCGCCCTCGCCGTGGTCGTCCGGCCCGGCACGGCGCTCGCGGCGCCGAAGGCCGAGTGCCTCGCCGACCTGCTCGGGGAGCAGTGATGGCCACCATTCCCTGGCTCGTGGACGTGCTGCGGGCCGCCGGTGTGCAGGTCGTGGTCGAGGGCGACTGGCTCAACCGGATGCGCCCCGGCTCCTTCGACCCGATCGGGGTGCTCTGGCACCACACCGCGGCCACCTCCAGCGCCACCAACCCGCACCCGGCGCTGAACATCTGCATCAACGGCCGTTCCGACCTGCCCGGCCCGCTCTGCCAGGCGCTCGTGGACTACCACGGCGTGTTCCACGTGATCTCCGCCGGCCGGTGCAACCACGCCGGCACCAGCGGCGGCAGCGGCCCGATCCCGGCCGGGGACGGGAACACGCTGATGATCGGGTGGGAGATCGACTACAACGGCGTCGACCAGCGGATGACCACCGCCCAGTACAACGCCAGCATCGCGGCCACCGCCGCCGTGCTCAAGCGGCTCGGCCGGGACTCCAGCTACGCCCGGGGACACCGGGAGACCAGCACCACCGGCAAGATCGACCCGTCCTTCATCGACCTGAACACGATGCGCGCCGACGTGGCCGCCAAGATGGCCGGCGGCGGCACCGGCTGGACGTCGATCGTGGACAACGCCACCGCGGGCCGGTTCACCGCGAGCGCCAACTGGGGCACCTCGACGTACTCCGGGCAGCGCTACGGCGCCGACTACCGCTACGCGGACCCGGTCGCCGCGAGCGACGCGGCCTGGTACAAGTTCAACGTCCCGCGTACCGGCAACTACCGGGTCGAGGCGTGGTGGCCGGCGAACGCGGGCTACAACGCGGCCACGCCGTACATCGTCGCCACGACCACCGGCAACCGGACGGTCGTGGTCGACCAGCGGGCGACCGGCGGGCAGTGGCGCTCGCTCGGCACGTTCACGCTGCCGGCCGGCGACGCCAACCGCGTCGCGGTCAGCCGGTGGAGCTCCGCCGCCGGCCTGGTCATCGCCGACGCGGTCCGGCTGACCGAGGTCTGAACCGGGGATGCGGCCGGGTGGCATCCCACCCGGCCGCATCCGTCCCGACGTCAGCGCAGCGACCGGAAGGCCGCCCGCATCTCCTGGGCGAACAGCTCCGGCTGCTCCCAGGCGGCGAAGTGCCCGCCCCGGTCCACCTTGTTGTAGTGGATCAGGTTCGGGTACGCCCGCTCGGCCCAGCTGCGCGGCGCGAGCAGGATCTCGTCCGGGAACTGGCTCACCGCGGCCGGCACCCGGATGCCCTTGGCGGCGAAGAACGACAGCGCGTTCTGCGCGTACAGCCGGGCCGAGGACACGCCCGTGTTGGTCAGCCAGTAGAGCGTGACGTTGTCCAGGATGTCGTCGCGGCTCAGCCCGCCGGGCCGGCCGGCGAAGGCGGCGCAGATCAGGTCCAGGCTCGCCGCGTCGTGGTCGAGCATGAACGTCGCCAGGCCGACCGGCGAGTCGGCGAGCGCCACGAGCGTCTCCGGACGGGTTGTCATGATCAGCGCGTACGCGGAGTGCTTCCAGAAGAAGTCGATCCGCTCGCAGGCGGCCCGCTCCTCGGCCGACAGCCCGGCCGGCAGCTCCGCGAGCGGGTTGTTGACACCGGTGATGCCGGTCTGCAACAGCGCGTCGATCTCCGGCGGCACCACGCAGGGCATGTTCGTGTGGATGCCGGCCAGTTCCGGCGGGGCCTGCACGCCGAGCATGTCGGTGATCAGCGCGCCCCAGTCGCCGCCCTGCGCCACGAACCGGGTGTAGCCCAGCCGCCGCATCAGCTCGGTCCAGGCGCGGGCGATGTGCTGCGGATCCCAGCCGGGCCGGTCCGGCTGACCGGAGAACCCGTAGCCGGGCATCGACGGGATCACCAGGTGGAACGCGTCCGAGGCGCTGCCGCCGTGCGCCGTCGGGTCGGTCAACGGGCCGATGATCTTCAACTGCTCGATCACCGAACCGGGCCACCCGTGCGTGACGATCAGCGGCAGCGCGTCGGGGTGCGGCGAGCGCACGTGGATGAAGTGGATGTCCAGGCCGTCGATCTCGGTGACGAAGTTCGGCAGGTCGTTGAGCCGCGCCTCGACCCGGCGCCAGTCGTACTCGGTGGCCCAGTAGCGGGCGAGCGCCTGACTGGTCTCCAGCGGCACCCCCTGCGACTGGTCGTCCACGGTCTGGCGCTCCGGCCAGCGGGTGGCCGCGATCCGGACCCGCAGGTCCTCCAGGTCCGCCTCCGGCACCTCGACGCGGAACTCACGGATGCCGGCACCGGTACGCGTCGGCGTCATGGTCTTGACGGCCACGGGTTGTCCTCCTCGGGTCGGGTCAGGGACCGAACGTGAAGACGTACGCGCGGAAGCCGGGCCGCTCGGCGCGCAGGGTGAGCCGGTGCTCCCCCGGCGTCGCGCCGTCGACCAGCCGGATCATGGCCGCCCGGTCGACGAGGGCCCGGTCGTCCGGGCCCACGTCGGCGCCGCGCGCGTCAGCGGCCGGTTTCCCGTCCAGCAGCACCCGAATCCCGGCCGGTCCCTCCGGTCCCGGGTCGGCCACCAGGTTCACCTCACCGGCGGTGAACGGCAGGACCAGCTCGGCGCCGGCATCGCCGGTCTCGACGTACTCGCCCTCGACCTGCCAGTCGCCGGTCAGCGCGTACGTGCCGGGCACACCGCGGTCGGCGCCGAGGTAGGTCTCCGGGGTGATCCCGGCGTACGTGGGCTGCGGGTCGGTCACGAACGCGGTCACCTCCGGGGTGACCGGCGGCAGCGCGGTCGCGGGCGCGGCGGTCTCGACCAGCCGCCGGATCAGCGCCTCGGTCCGGTCGTAGTCGCCCTCGCCGACCCAGCGGTCGGCCAGCCGCCCGTCGGCGTCGAAGAGGTACTTCGCCGGCCAGGCGTCGTTGCGCAGGGCACGCCAGAACGTGTAGTCGTCGTCGATGGCGATCGGGTAGGTGAGCCCGTGGTCGCGGATCGCCCGGTCGATGTTCTCCGGCAGCCGGCCGAACGCGAACTCCGGCGCGTGCGCGCCGACGACCGTGAGCCCCAGGTCGCGGTAGTCGCGGTGCCACGCCCGCACGTACGGGGCGGTGCGGATCCAGTTCACGCAGGTGTACTCCCAGACGTCGACGAGGACCACACGTCCGCGCAGATCCTTCGGCGTCAGCGGCGCGGAGTTCACCCAGCGGCCGACGTCGATCGGCGGCAGCCGGGTCGCCACCGCGGCCCGGGTCATCCGCGGTTCCCGTCGCCGAGGTCGACGGCGGTCGCGCCGACCACCGCCCGGTCGCCCTGCTGCACGTATCCGACGACCGAGGCGCGGCGCGGGTCGGGCGCCGCCGGCACGTCGATCTCCATCCGGCCCCGCTCCCCGTTCAGCTCGGTGGAACAGAACGCGCGCACCACCGTGTCCTGGCGCAGCCGCCGCCCGGCGTTCTCGCCCCGGGGGACGTCGTTCTCCAGGCCGCGCTCCACCACCGCCACGTTCAGCCGGGCCTGCTCGGGCAGCGCTCCGGTCTCGTAGTCGAGCACCACGTGCCCGGCGTCGGCCGTCACGACGGACAGCGTCACCGGCGTGCCGGGCGACGCGGCCAGCGCGGCGTCGATCGCCGAGCCGGCCTGCCGGCGATCCGACCCGACGAACTCGACCGTTCCGTTGACGATCATCTGCGGCGTGTAGAGCCCGCCGGTGCGCAGCGTCCGCGCGTACCGCTCCTGCCGCAGCGTGTGCGCCTGCGCGCCGTACGGGTCGGCCCAGCCCAGGTGGTCCCAGTAGTCGACGTGGAAGCCGAGCGTGTAGACCCGCTCCCCGCGCTCACGCGCGTCCCGGTCGATCTCGGACAGCACCTCCTCGGCGGGCGGGCAGCTGTCGCAGCCCTGGGAGGTGAACATCTCCACGACGGCGAAGCCGTCACGCGGGGACGATGCGCCGGTCATGCGGGCTCCCTTCGTCCGAGGACGTCCGCCGGCGGTTACCCGGACGGCACGGCTTCGAACGGGCCGCCCGCCGGGCCCACGGGCGTTTGCCCCCGGCCCGGCCGGGTAGGACGCTGCGCCACCCGAGGGCGGGCCGTGCCAGGCGGCGTGGGCGGCCGGGACGTCGCGGAGGGTCGATGACGGCTGGACCAGGGCGGGCACAGGCGCCGTCGGGCGAGGTGGTGGAGCTGCGGGTGCACGGCGTCTCCTCGGCCGGCGCCGCCGAGGTGCTGGGCCGTCCGCTGGTCCGGCAGGTCGCGGGCGACCGCAGCGCGGGCTTCTACCGGCCCCGCCCCGGACTCGCCGACGCGCAGGGCGCCGGCGGGGTGACGCTGGAGGCGTACCGGTGGAACGACCTGCCGTCCGGCACCGCGCTGCGTACCCTGTCGCTGCTGTTCCTGATGCCCTTCATGCTGCTCAACGTGGCCGTGTGGATGCGGCCGGGGGACGCGGTCGGCGGCGCGGTGGTGCGGGCGCTGTGCCGGGTGCTCGGGTTGAGCCTGACCGCGCTGTACGTGCTCGCCGGCGCCGGGGTGGCGCTGGACCTGGTGGCCTGGCAGTGCCTGTCCGTGCCGGCCTGCATCTCCGACCGCGAGTGGCTGTCCTGGATGGGCGGGCGGCCGGTCGGGTTGCGGCTCGTGGTGCTGGCGCTGGTCCCGGCCGCCGCGGTGAGCCTGGTCTGGTGGGGTGCCCGGCGTCCGGGACGCTCGTTCACCGCGTTCCGGGCGCCGGAGCGGGCGACCGCCGGCCCCCCGTTGAGCACGATCGGCCAGTGGGACACCGAGCCGCTGATGGGCCGGCTGCGCTCGATCCACATCGCGGCGGCCTTCGCCACCCTCGACGGCTGTCTCCTCGCCGCCCGGGCCGCGCAGGGCGTCCCGCCCACTGTGGCGGCGCTGCTCGCGGTCACCGGCGCGGTCCTGCTCGCCTGCGTGGTCCTGGTCTGCGTGCCGCCGCTCGTCGACCGGGCGCCCACCGACCCGCGACGCGACCGGGTCGCCCGGGTGCTGCGCGGCACCGCGGTCGGGCTCACCGTCGTGGTGGCCGGGCACCTGCTGTTCGCCCCGGTCCGCTGGCGTACCGGCGGGGGCCTGCCCGGCTACGGCTCGATCCTGACCTGGCTGCTGGTCACTCACGCGGTCCTGCTCGGCGGCCTGGGTGCCGTGCTGCTCCGGCACCGGCTGCGGGTACGCGGCCACCAGCCGCCGAACGGGCTCGGCGCGCTCGTGGTCGCGGCGGCGGCGGGCGGGCTCGCGGTGGCGTACTCCGCCGAGCTGGTCCAGCGCACCGCCGACCTGCTGGACCGGGGCATGTCCCCGGCGGACGACATACCGGGTCCGGCGCGCGCGTACACCTGGGCGATCTACGGTTTCTTCCGCGCCCTGCTGGTCACGCTGGCGGCCGCCGCCGTGGTGGCGCTGGTGTCCCGGCGCGGCCGGATCCGGGCCGCCCAGGCGATCGTCGAGCGCGACTTCCCGGCGCCGCCGGCCGAGGCGGCGCCCCGGCTGCGGCAGGTCCGGACGATGATCGTCCGGGCCCGCTTCACCGACCTGCTGGTGCCGTTGGCGGTGCTGTTCGCCGTCATGGCCGGGGCGGGCGCGGCGACCACCGCGATGGCGCTGGTCCACCCCGAGCCGGGCGAGGCCCTGGAACGCCGCACGCACGTGCCGGCCGAGCTGGTCATGTTCGGCATCGAGGTGGGCGGGGTGGCGCTCTCGGCGGCGGTGCTGGCCCTGGTCGTGGCCGGGATCTTCGCCTACCGCAGTCCCGGGTTCCGCCACCACGTCGGCGTGCTCTTCGACCTCGCCACGTTCTGGCCCCGGGCCGCGCACCCGTTCGCACCGCCCTGCTACGCCGAGCGGGCCGTGCCGGAGCTGGCCCGGCGCATCACGTACCTGGTGCGCAGCGGCAACGGGGTGCTGCTGTCCGGCTACAGCCACGGCTCGGTGCTCGTCGCCGCCACCGTCCTGCAACTGCCGGCGGAGATCAGCGCGCGGGTCGCCCTGCTCACCTACAGCTCGCCGCTGCGCCGGCTCTACGCCCGGCTGTTCCCCGCCTACGTCGGCGACGAGATGCTGCGCGGGATCGGCGGCCGGCTCGGCTGGCGGTGGCGCAACCTGTGGCGGGACACCGACGCGCTGGGCGGATGGATCTTCTCCCCGCACCGCGCGGACGAGCCGCCCCGCGTCACCGGCCCGGAGGCGACCGTGGACCGCCGCCTCCGGGATCCGGATGGCCTGGTGGCGCCGCCCTGGGACAGCGTCCCCCCGCCGATCAAGGGCCACCTTCCGTCCGAGGACGACCCGGCGTACGCCGAGACGGTGCGGGACCTCACCGGGCGGCTGCGCGCCGTCGAGCCCTGACGCGGGCGGGGCGTCACGCCGCCGGGTGGTCCGCCTCGAACCGTTCCCGGGTGAGGAACGCCAGCCTCGCCCGCTTGTCCGGCATGTCGATCTCGTCGCCGAGCGTGAACCCCTCGATCCGCAGCCGGCGCAGCATGACGTCGTTGCGCACGTCCGGCTCGACCACCACGCGGCGCGCGGCCGGGTCGCGCAGCAGGAACCGGACCAGGGCCGGGAAGACCGCCCCGGTCAGCGAACCGGGATACCGCCGGGGCGCGTCGAGCAGCAGGTGCGTCCCGACGTCGCCGGGCAGCACCGGGTAGCGCTCGCCGACCGGGTCCGCCTCCGGCTGGTAGGTCTGGAACAGCCCGATCGGCTCGCCGTCGAGCCGGATCAGGTACGCGTGGTGGGTGTCCAGCCCGTCGACGAACGCGTAGATCTCGCGTACCTCGTCGACGGTGTGCGAGCCCATGCCCCAGAACCGGTTGCGGGGCCGGACCACCCAGCCGTGCAGCAGTTCGGCGTGCCGGTCGGGGCGTACCGGCTCCAGCGCCAGCTCGCCGAGGCCGGGGATCCGTTCCAGGTGGATCACGTCGTCTCGTCTCCCGTCAGTGGGCCGGCGGGCACCGGGATGAGCGTCCCGGCGGCCCAGTGGGTCAGTTGGTCGGCGAAGTGCGCGTCGCCGGGGCGCCCGGAGGCGCCGAACGGGACGATCCAGCGGCTGGCCGCCCGGTCGGTCAGGTCCCACACGTAGCGGGCCACCGGGCCGCGCCAGCAGGCGTCGGAGACTCCCGGCACGCTGGAGGTGGCCAGCACGCAGTCGGTGTCACCGGCCAGCGCCACCCGCTGCCGCATCGCGGTGACCGCGTCGGTGACCGCCGGGGCGACGCCCAGGTGCACCGGGTGCAGCAGGTGCCGGCCGCCCCACTCACCGGGCGCCGGGCCGGCGGCCACCTCGGCCAGCGCCTCGGCGGCCGGTTCCGCGAGGTCGAACTCGGCGGCGAGGTGGTCCAGCGCCAGGCCGATCCGGGCCGCCGGGTCGGTCCAGGGCGCGAACAGCTCGTCGAAACCGCACGGCTCGCCGAGGGCACGCAACCTCGGGTGTACGCGCAACCGCCGGGCGAGCGCCGCCCGCCAGGCCGCGTACGCGCCCGCCTCGGCCGAGCCGGCCGCCATCGCCCGGTCCCAGCCGCGCAGCCGCAGCAGCAGCGCGCGGGCGGGTTCGTCGAGCCGGCCCGGGTCGAGCCGGTCGAGCAGCCGGTACAGCGGCCCGGCCGGGAGCCGGTCGTCGGTGTGCACGGTGGACGGTCCGGCGCCCTGGGCGAGCAGTTCCTGGATCCGGCGGGCCCGGTGCGGCGGGGCGAAGTCGGCGCCGTGCGCGGCCACGTCCTCGCGGCGGTCGTTCGCGCACACCGCCACGCCGTCGACCGGCTCGTCCACGAGCGGCAGGTAGTCGCCCCGCCACCGGTAGGCCGGTTCCCAGGCCGGTACGGGTTCCCGGCGGCACCGCACGTCGCGTACCGGGACCAGGCCGGCGACCAGGCGGCGGACACCGCCCCCGGTGTCGGCGGCGAGCACGCTGTTGACCGGCTCGACCCAGTGGCGCAGCGCCTCGGCGACGTCACCGGTGTGCCGGGCGCGCAGCAGTGGCAGCAACGCCTCGAAGCCGAGGCGGGCCTCGACCCGGCTCGGCGTGCGCAGGGCGATCGCGTCGCCGGTGACCCGGTCGTGGTCGATCACCGGCCCGCGCGGCGTCTCGATCACCTCGACCGTCTCCGGGGCGCCGCCGCGGACCTCGATTTCCTCGACGTGGCGCGCGGCGGGCGTCCAGCCGCCGGCGTCGCGCACCAGCACGCGGTCGCCGTCGCGGCGCAGCCGTTCGCGGTAGAGGTCCTGGTAGTCGGCCATCGCGTTGGTGACGGCCCAGGCCACGTGGCCGGTGTGGCCGAAGTGCGGCAGGCCGGGTACGCCGGGGAAGGCGAGGCCGATCACGTCGAACTCCGGGCAGGCGAGCCGGACCTGCTGGTAGACGCCGGGTAGTTCGAGCAGCCGGTGCGGGTCGCCGGCGATCACCGGGCCGCGCCCGGTGGCCGGGTCGGCGGGCAGCGCCCAGGCGTTGCTGCCGGAGGACGCCGGTCCCTCGACCGCGAACAGCCCGGCCGCCTCGGGGCCGATCGTGCGGGCCACGTGCGCGTGCCAGAGCTTGTTCGGGAACGTGGAGAAGAGCACGTGCTGGACGAGGAAGACGCCGAGCGGCGACCAGGGCTGCCAGGGTTCGGGCGCGGTGCCGGTGGCGGCGAACTCGGGCGCGTCGGCGGCACCCTCGGCGAGTCCGGAGTTCACCCCGTCGACGTACGCCTCGACCCACCGCCGGGTGTCCGGGTCCAGGCGCTCGTAGCAGCGCCGGGCGGTGTCGTCCAGCCGTACGCGCCGGGCGAACCGGTCCCACGCCAGCTCGGCCGCGCCGACGTGGGCGGCCAGCCGACCCTCGGCACGCCATCGTTCGACGCTGATCTGCCAGGCCCGGTCCAGCGCGGCGACACGCCCCTGCAGACGCGCGAGCGCGTCGACGTCGGCGGCCCACAACCGGGGCACACCCCACCTGTCGCGATCGACGTGCGTCATCGTCCCGCGCCGCCTCGGCGCGCCGGGTGCCGGTTACGTTCCACAGTCAACTTAGGATAACCTCCCCTAACCGAGGGCGACCTTACCGCGACGCGGCCAAGGCACCAACCGGCGGTACATCCGGGACAAAGCACCCCGAGTCGTGCTTGCTCGTTAGGCCAGCCTAACCTAACCTGATCGCCGCGGCTGTCGCCGCGTGTCCTGTCCGTACGACCGCTGGGAAGTCGCATGAGTTCGATCGGGAGCCCGACCGGCGCCGCGCCCACCGACACCGGCCGCGCCGCCGCCACGGCACGCGGCCACCTGTTCAACGCCGGCACGCTCGGGCGGTACCGGGACGTGCTGGCGCGCGGCGTCGACCGGGTCGCCCGCCGGGTGGGCGAGGCGGACCGGCCGTTCACCGGCGTCACCCCCGACGACCTGGCGCCGCTCATCGGCGCCATCGACCTGGACCGGCCGCTCGGCGACACCGACGCCGCCCTGGACGAGCTGTACGACGTGTGGCTGCGCGACGCGGTCTACTTCCACCACCCGCGCTACCTGGCCCACCTGAACTGCCCGGTGGTCATCCCGGCGCTGCTCGGCGAGGCCGTGCTCAGCGCGGTCAACTCCTCACTGGACACCTGGGACCAGAGCGCCGGTGCGACGTTGATGGAGCGGCGCCTGATCGAGTGGACGGCCGGGCGCATCGGGTTCGGCGCCGGCGCCGACGGCGTGTTCACCAGCGGCGGCACCCAGTCGAACCTCCAGGCGATGCTGCTGGCGCGCGAGGAGGCGTACCGCACGGTGGTGGGCGGCTCCGCCGGCCGGCCGGACCGGCCGCAGGTGCTCTCCCGGCTGCGCATCCTCACCTCCGCGGCCGGGCACTTCAGCGTGCAGAAGGCCGCCAAGCTGCTCGGCCTGGCCGCCGACGCGGTGCTCACCGTGCCCACCGACGCGACCCGCCGGATGCGCACCGACGAGCTGGCCCGCACCATCGACCGCTGCCACCGCGACGGCCAGGTGGTGATGGCCGTCGTCGCCACCGCCGGCACCACCGACTTCGGCACCGTCGACCCACTGCCGGAGATCGCCGACATCTGCGCCGACGCGGGCGTCTGGTTGCACGTCGACGCCGCGTACGGCTGCGGGCTGCTGGTCTCCCCCACCCGCCGGCACCTGCTCGACGGCATCGAACGGGCCGCGTCGGTGACTGTGGACTACCACAAGTCGTTCTTCCAGCCGGTCAGCTCCAGCGCGCTGCTGGTCCGCGACGGCCGGACGCTGCGCCACGCCACCTGGCACGCCGACTACCTCAACCCGGCCCGCGCGGTCGAGCAGGGCATCCCGAACCAGGTCGACAAGAGCATCCAGACCACCCGCCGGTTCGACGCGTGCAAGCTCTGGCTGACCCTGCGGATCATGGGGCCGGACGCGATCGGCGCGCTGTTCGACCAGGTCGTCGACCTCGCGGCGCAGGCGTGGCGGCGGCTCGACGCCGACCCGCGCTTCGAGGTGGCCGCGCCGTCGCAACTGAGCACAGTGGTCTTCCGGTACCGGCCGCCCGGACTCGCGCCCGACCTGGTCGACGAGGCCAACCTGCACGCCCGCGACGCGCTCGCCGCCTCCGGCGCGGCCCTGGTCGCCGGCACCAAGGTCGACGGCGCCCACCACCTGAAGCTCACCCTGCTCAACCCCGAGACCACAGTGGACGATGTCGCCCACGTGCTGGACCTCATCGCCGACCACGCCGCCTGGTACGCCCGGACCGCGGCCACCGCCGAGCTGTCCTGCCCGGTCTGACCCCCGCCGAGGAGAACGAGAACATGTCGACCTACGACTTCATCGCCGTCGGGCTGGGCCCCTACAACCTCGGCCTGGCCTGCCTCACCGCGCCGATCGACGACCTCGACGGGCTGTTCCTGGAGGCCCGCGACAGCTTCGACTGGCATCCCGGCATGCTGCTGGAATCCACCCGGCTCCAGACGCCGTTCATCGCCGACCTGGTCACGCTCGCGGACCCCACCTCGCCGTACTCGTTCCTGAGCTACCTGAAGGAGACCGGCCGGCTCTACCCGTTCTACATCCGGGAGAGCTTCTTCCCGCTGCGCGCCGAGTACAACGACTACTGCCGCTGGGCCGCCGGGAAGCTGCCGAACCTGCGCTTCCGGCACGCCGTCACCGCCGTCGAGTACGACGAGGCCGACGACCGGTACGTGGTGCACGCGGACACGCCGGACGGACCGGTCACCCACCGGGCGCGGCACCTCGTGCTCGGCACCGGCACCCCGCCGTACCTGCCGCCGGCCTGCGCCGGGCTCGGCGGTGACATGATCCACAACTCGCGCTACCTGGAGCACCGGGAGGCGCTGCGGGCCAAGGACAGCATCACCATCGTCGGCAGCGGCCAGAGCGCCGCGGAGATCTACCACGACCTGCTCGGCGACATCGACACGTACGGCTACGAGCTCACCTGGGTGACCCGCTCGCCGCGGTTCTTCCCGCTGGAGTACACCAAGCTCACGCTGGAGATGACCTCACCGGACTACGTGGACTACTTCCACGCGCTGCCCGAGCCGACCCGCTACGCGCTGGAGGCCGCACAGAAGCCGCTGTTCAAGGGCATCAACGCCGACCTGATCAACGACATCTACGACCTGCTGTACGCCAAGAGCCTGCACGGGCCGGTGCCGAGCCGCCTGCTCACCAACACCGAACTGGTCGAGGCGGCGTACGCCGACGACCGCTACCGGCTCGGGCTGCGCCACACCGAGCAGGACCGCGCGTTCACGCTCGACACGGCGGGACTGGTGCTGGCCACCGGCTACCACTACCGGGTGCCGGAGTTCCTCGCGCCGGTCCGCGACCGGCTCCGCTTCGACGCGCACGGCCGCTTCGACGTGGCCCGCAACTACAGCGTCGACCACACCGGCCGGGGCGTGTTCCTCCAGAACGGCGGCACCCACACGCACAGCATCACCTCGCCCGACCTGGGCATGGGCCCGTACCGCAACTCGTGGCTGATCCGGGAGATGACCGGCCGGGAGCACTACCCGGTGGAGAAGACCATCGCGTTCCAGGAGTTCGGCGCCCCGGCCGGAGCCCCGGCATGACCGGCATGACCGCGTTCAGCCGCGTCGACGACGCGCTCGGCGAGTTCACGCTGCGCCCGCTGGACCCGGACGCCGACGCCGCGCTGCTGCACCGCTGGGTCACCCACCCCAAGTCCGCGTTCTGGCTCATGCAGGACGCCGACGTGGACGCCGTCGCCGCCGAGTACCGGCGCATCGCCGACCACCCGCACCACGACGCGTACCTCGGGTCGTGGCGCGGCACCCCGGCGTTCCTGGCCGAGCGGTACGACCCGGCGCACGTCGAGCTGGTCGATCTCTACGACCCGGAGCCCGGCGACGTGGGCATGCACTTCCTCTGCGCGCCCGCCGACACGCCGGTCCACGGCTTCACCCGGGCCGTCATCACCACGGTGATGGCCTGGCTGTTCGCCGACCCGGCGACCCGCCGGGTGGTGGTGGAGCCGGACGTGCGCAACACCGCCGTGCACGCGCTCAACGCGGCAGTCGGCTTCACCGTCGTCGGCCCGATCCGCAAGCCCGAGAAGGAGGCGCTGCTCAGCGTCTGCACCCGGGACCAGTTCCGGGCCGCCACCGGCGCGCCCGCCAGCGAGGAAGGGGCACCGGCGTGAACGCCAGCGCATCCGTGGACCACCTGACCCCCGAGGCGTGGGCGACGGCCAACCGGCTGCTGGTGCGCAAGGCGCTCGCCGAGTTCGCCCACGAGCGCCTGATCACCCCCGAGCCAGCCGGCCCGGGACAGTGGCTGGTGCGCAGCGACGACGGCGCCGTCGAGTACCGGTTCGCCGCGCAGCGGCTGGCGCTCGACCACTGGCAGGTCGACGCGGACAGCATCGTGCGCCGTCGCGACGGCGCGGAACTGCCGCCCGACGCCGTCGACCTGTGCGTGGAGCTGCGCGGCGCGCTCGGCCTCACCGACGCGATCCTGCCGGTCTACCTGGAGGAGATCACCTCCACGCTGGCCGGGACCGCGTACAAGCTGGCCAAGCCCGCGCTGAGCGCCGCCGAGCTGGCCGCCGCCGACTTCCAGGCGATCGAGACCGGCATGACCGAGGGGCATCCCTGCTTCGTGGCCAACAACGGCCGCATCGGCTTCGGCGTGCACGAATACCACGCGTACGCCCCGGAGGCCGCCGCGCCGGTACGGCTGCTCTGGCTCGCCGCGCACCGCGACCACACCACGTTCACCTGCGCCGACGACCTGGACTACGACACGCTGGTCCGGGCCGAGCTGGGCGAGGAGACGCTGGCCGGGTTCACCGCCACGCTCACCGGGCTGGGCCTGGACCCGGCCGACTACCTGCTCGTCCCGGTGCACCCGTGGCAGTGGTGGAACAAGCTCGCCGTCACGTTCGCCGGTGAGGTGGCCCGGCGCTGGCTGGTCTGCCTCGGCGAGGGGCCGGACGAGTACCTCGCGCAGCAGTCCATCCGCACCTTCTTCAACGTCAGCGACCCGGCCAAGCACTACGTGAAGACCGCGCTGTCGGTGCTGAACATGGGCTTCATGCGCGGGCTGTCCGCCGCGTACATGGAGGCGACGCCGGCCATCAACGACTGGCTGGCCGGGCTGATCGAGGGCGACCCGGTGCTCAAGCGCACCGGCCTGTCGATCATCCGGGAGCGGGCCGCGATCGGTTACCGGCACCGCCAGTACGAGGCGGCGACCGACAGGTACTCCCCGTACCGGAAGATGCTGGCGGCGCTGTGGCGGGAGAGCCCGGTGCCCGGGCTGGAACCCGGGCGGCGGCTGGCCACCATGGCCTCGCTGCTGCACCTGGACCGGGACGGGCGCTCGCTGGCCGCGGCGCTGATCGACGAGTCGGGGCTGGCCCCGGCCGACTGGCTGCGCCGCTACCTGGACGCCTACCTGGTGCCGCTGCTGCACAGCCTGTACGCCCACGACCTGGCGTTCATGCCGCACGGCGAGAACGTCATCCTGGTGCTGGACGGCGGCGTGGTGGAGCGGGTCGTGTTCAAGGACATCGCCGAGGAGATCGTGGTGATGGACCCGGACGCGGACCTGCCCGAGCGGGTGCGGCGGATCCGGGCCGCCATCCCGGAGGACGAGAAGATCCTGTCCATCTTCACCGACGTGTTCGACTGCTTCCTGCGGCACCTGAGCGCGGCCCTGCACACGCAGGGCGTACTCGACCAGGACGGGTTCTGGCGCACGGTGGCCGAGTGCGCCGCCGGCTACGCCGCCACGGTGCCGCACCTGGCCGACCGGATGCGCCGGCACGACCTGTTCGCGCCGGAGTTCACGCTCTCCTGCCTCAACCGGCTCCAGCTGCGCAACAACCAGCAGATGGTGGACCTGTCCGACCCGTCGGCCGCGTTGCAGTTCGCCGGCACGCTGGTCAACCCGCTCGCCCCGTACGCGCCGCGCGACTGACGGGGACGACGAAGAAGCGGGCCGGCGCCGTGCGCCGGCCCGCTTCGACGGCGGTGGGGACGATCAGTTCTCCGCGCGACCGGCCCGCCAGTAGCCCATGAACGCCACCGCGCACCGGTCCATGCCCCGCTCGGTGACCAGGTGCCGGCGCAGGCCGCGGATCACCGCCGCCTCCCCGGCCAGCCAGGCGTAGAGCGCCGCGCCGTCGGGCCGCTCCGGCACCTCCCAGAGGATGTCCCGGTCCACGTCCACCTCGGCCAGCGGCGGCGCGCCCGGTCCGGCCGGTACGGGCACCAGCCGGCCGGCCAGGCTGGTCACCGCCGGGGTGAGCCGGCTGCCGTGCGGGGCGCCGTCGCGGGGCAGCCAGGTCACCGTGACGCCGGCCGGCGCCGCGCAGGGCAGCTCGTCGCCGGTCTCCGGCACCTCCACCAGCGCGTGCCCGCGCGCGTCGGCGGGCAGCCGCTCCAGGATCGCGCAGATCGCCGGCGCGGCGGTCTCGTCGCCGGCGAGCAGCAGCGTGGCGCCGGCCGGCGGCTGGAACTCGACCCCGCCGTGCGGGCCGTCCCACCCGGCGTCCGGGCCGACGACGGCGATCCGGTCGCCGAGGCGGGCCCGCCGGGCCCACCGGGTGGCCGGGCCGCCGTCGCCGTGCAGCGCCATGTCCACGTCCACCTCGTACGCCTCCGGCCGGACCGCGCGCACCGTGTAGGTGCGGATCGGGCTGCGCAGCCCGTCCGGCAGCTCACGCCACCGCGGGAACCAGTCCGGCCCGTCGGGCAGCTCCCCCGGCGCCCCGTCGACCGGCGGCAGGGCCAGCTTGATCCGCTGGTCGTACCCGTTGTCGGCGAACCGGTCCAGGTCCGGGCCGGTGAGCGTCACCCGCAGGAAGGACGGGCCGAGCCGCCGTAGCGCGCGGACCTCAACGGTGAAGACTCGCCAGGGCGCGACGGCCAGGGTGCTGGTCATGCGTCATTCCTCTCACGGCCGGTGGGCGGTACGTCGGTGAACGGGCTAACGGGCGGCCGCCGCGGCGCGGGAACGCCACAGCAGCCAGACGAAGTACGGGGTGCCGATCAGGGCGGTGACCAGACCGGCGGGGACCTGGGCGGGGGCGATCACGCTGCGGCCGAGCGTGTCGGCGAGGCTGACCAGGGTGGCGCCGAGCAGCACCGCGACCGGCAGGACGCGGGTGTGCCGCCCGCCCACGAGGGCGCGGGCCGCGTGCGGCGCGACCAGGCCGACGAAGCCGATCACACCGACCGCCGACACGGCGGTGGCGGTGAGCAGCGCCGCCAGACCGAGCGCGATCAGCCGGGCGCGTTCCAGCCGGACGCCGAGCACCCGGGGCGTGTCGTCGTCGAGCGCGAGCAGGTCCAGCTCGCGGCGCACGGCGGCCACCACCGGCAGCGCGATCAGCAACGCGATCAGCACCGGCAGCACCTGCGGGGCGGTACGCCCGTAGGTGGAGCCGGACAGCCAGGTCAGCGCCTTGCCGGTGTTCCACGGGTCGGACGAGACCACGATGAACGTGATGACCGCCGTCCCGCCCTGCCAGACCGCGAACCCGATCAGCACCAGCCGGTCGGAGTTGAGGCCGCGCCGCCGCGCCAGGCCGTAGACCAGCGCGAACGCGGCGACCGCGCCGAGACCCGCGGCGCCGGACAGGGCGAGCACGCCGGCCATCGGCGCGAACGTCAGCAGCGACACCGCGCCGATGCCGGCGCCGCCGGTGATGCCGAGGATGCCCGGTTCGGCGAGCGGGTTGCGGCACACCGCCTGCACCGTGGTGCCGGCCAGGGCCAGCGCGGCGCCGGCCAGCAGCGCCGCGGTGACCCGCGGCCAGCGGGCGTCCAGCACGAAGGTGTACGCCGGCCCGGTGCGGCCCTGCACCCAGTTGACGATGTCGCCGAGCAGCACCCACGTGTCACCGGCGAGCATGCCGAGCACCAGCGCGGCGGTGACGACGACCGCGCAGGCCGCGACGACGACGGCGACGAAGCCGCGGGAGCGGACGGCGGCGTGGCCGCCGGGCGCCTGCCGGGTCGGCCCGGCGTCGCGGTGGCGGCGGGCCAGCCAGATCAGCAGCACCGCGCCGAAGAGCGTGGTCACCACGCCGGTGGGCACGTCGACACCGGCCTGCCCGCCGAGCACGGCGCGCAGCAGCACGTCGGAGCCGAGCACGATGACGACGCCGACGATGCCGGCCAGCGGCATCAGGATGCGGTGCCGGTGCACCTCGGGCACCCACCGGCCGAGCAGCCGGACGATCACCGGCGCGCCGAGGCCGACGAAGCCGATCGGCCCGGCCAGGGTGACCGCCGCGGCGGAGAGCAGCACGGCCAGCAGCACCACGGTGAGCCGGGTACGGCGCACGTTGAGCCCGAGCACGGTGGCGGTGTCGTCGCCGAGGGCGAGCAGGTCCAGCCGGTGCCCGAGCGTCACGAGCAGCAGCGCGGTGACCCCGATCACGGGGGCGAGCTGGGTGAACGCGGCGAGGTCGCCCTGCACGAGCGAGCCGTTGCCCCAGGCGAACAGGCCGATGGTGGACTGCTCGAACAGCAGCAGGAGCAGCATGGTCAGCGAGGCGAGCGCCATCGCGGTGGCCGACCCGGCGAGGATGAGCCGGGTGGTGGCGGCCTGCCCGCCGGCCGAGAGCAGCATGACCAGGGAGGCGGCGGCGAGGCCGCCGCAGAACGCCAGGCCGCCCGAGGGCAGCGCCGGCAGCGCGATCCCGAACGCGGCGGTGGCGACGATCGCCAGGTGCGCGCCCGCGTTGACGGCGAGCGTGTCCGGCGAGGCGAGCGGGTTGCGGGTGGTCGACTGCAGCGCCGCGCCGGCGAAACCGAGCGCGACGCCGACGGCCAGGCCGGTGAGCAGCCGGGGCAGGCGGGAGGCGACAAGGATCCGGGCGGCCTCGTCGTCGCCGCCGGTCAGCAGCCGGAGCAGGTCCAGCGCCCCCACCGACGACGTGCCCTGGGTGAGGTGCACCGCGGTGATCGCGACGAGCACCACGGCGGCGAGGGTGAACGCGCCGGCGACCCGGCTGCGCCGGACGGGCGGCGGCCCGACCGGGGCCGGCCGGGTGGCCGGCCCCGGCGGGGCGGGGGCGGTCATCGCGCTCAAGCCGTGTAGACCTTCACCAGCTCGTCGATGTACTGCTTGGCGGACAGCGTGCCGCCGAACGTCCAGATGCCGTTGGGCATCTTGTGCAGCTTGTTCTGCTGGACGAACGGCAGGGAGCGCCAGATCGCGTTGCCGGCGAGGCCGTCGGCGAACACGTCGTTGCCGTCCGAGGCGTTGTAGAAGAAGTGCAGGTCCTGGCTCTTGAGGACGTTCATGCCCTCGACGTCGGTCTGGCCCAGGCCCCACATCTCGTCGGTCTTGCCGGTCCAGGCGTTCTTGAGGCCGAGCTGGATGCCGAGCTGGGAGACGAACGCGCCCTGGCCGAACATCCGGATCGAGACGGTGCTGCCTTCCTTCCAGCCGTCGGCGATGGCGAACTGCTTGCCGGCCGCCCCGGCGTCGGCGATCTTCTTCTTGCCGTCGGCGAGCGCGGCGTCGAAGTCGGCGAGCAGCTTGTCCGCCTGGGCGGTCCGGCCGGTCGCGGTGGCGATCATCTTCAGGTCCGCGCGCATCCGGCCGATGTTGTCGGAGGCGTCGCTGCCCTTGGTGACCAGCACCGGGACGTACTTCTCCAGCTGGGTGACGACGGCGGAGCCGCGCTCGGCCTCCATCACCACGAGGTCCGGCTGGAGCGCGACGATGGAGTCGACGCTCGGCTCACCCCGGGTGCCGACGTCCTTGACGCCCGCGTCGAGCGGGGCGGCGGTCACCCAGGTGGCGTACCCCTTCGGGTCGGCCACGCCGACCGGCATCACGCCGAGGCCGACGAGCATCTCGACCTCGCCCCACTCCAGGCCGACTACCTTGGTGGCGGGGCTCTTGAGGGTGATGGTCTTGCCCCGGCTGTCGGTAACGGTGACCGGGCCGGTGGACGCGGCGTCGGAGGGGGACGGTGCGGCGGCGGGCTCCTCGGTGGTGCCGCAGCCGGCGATCAGCAGCGCGCTGGCCGCGGCGGCGGCGAGCAGGGTCAGGCGGGTACGCAACATCGGTTTCTCTTCTGTGGGCAGGAGTCGGTCAGGCGGAGACGCGGGTCGTGTGCCGGCCGACGGGACGAGTGGAGAGCAGGTTGGTGACCGGGTCGACAGTCACCTCGACGCGAATGCCGTACGCCTCGGTGAGCGCCGCCTCGGTGAACACCTCGTGCGGCGTGCCGGCGCCGCGGACCCGGCCTTCGTGCAGGAGCACGACCTGGTCGGCGACGGCCGCGGCCTGGTTCAGGTCGTGCAGCACCACACCGACGGCGACGCCGGCGGTGTCGGCGAGTTCGCGCATCAGGTCGAGGATCTCCACCTGGTAGCGCAGGTCCAGGAACGTGGTCGGCTCGTCCAGCAGCAGGATCGCGGTGTCCTGGGCCAGGCAGGTGGCCAGCCAGACCCGTTGCAGCTCGCCGCCGGACAGCTCGTCGACCGGCCGGCCGGCCATGGCGTCGACGCCCGTCACCCGCATGGCCCGGTCGATCGCGGCCGGTCCGTCGAGGTCGTTCGCGCGCCACCGCTGGCGGTACGGGTGCCGGCCGTACCCGACCACGTCGCGCACCGTCACCCCGCTGGGGGTGGGGCGGCTCTGCGCGAGCAGCGTGACCCGGCGGGCGAAGTCCCGGGCGGACAGCGCCCGGGCCGGCGTGCCATCGGCCAGCACGATCTCGCCGTGCTCCAGCGGGTGCAGGCGGGCCAGCCCGCGCAGCAGCGTCGACTTGCCGCTGCCGTTCGGGCCGACCAACGCGGTCACCGCCGCGGGCCGAAGCGTGATGGCGGCGTCGTGCACCACCGTCGTGCCGTGGTAGCCCAGCCGCAGGTCGCTGCCGCTCAAGCCGTCGGCTCGCACCGTTCTGCTCGTCACGGAGGTTAGGCTAACCTAAGCGCTGATCACGCTGTCAAGCCGGTCCTTCGGTCGGATTCCGCGGCCCGCCGCACATTGACACCCGGCGCGTGGCGCGCGGTCACGTCGCGGTAGGCCGCGGCGACCCCGGCCAGTCCCCGCCCCAGCTCGGCGCCGCGCACCCCGGCGTACCCGATGACCAGCGCCGGGGGCCGGTCGTCGGCGCGCAGGGCGTAGAACCGGCCGCCGCGCACCAGCACGGACCGGCGCCGCGCGGCCGCCACCATGGACTCCTCCGCGCACCAGCGGGGCAGCACCAGGTACGTCTGGAGGCCACCACTGGCGTCGAGCGGCGCCACGCCGGGCAGATGGCGTGCGACGTGCTGGCGTACCGCCTGGCCGCGGCGCTGGAACTCGGCCCGCAGCCGGCGCAGGTGCCGGTCGAACGCGCCGGTGTCCACGAGCCGGGCGAAGGCGAGCTGGTCCAGCCCGGAACAGCCGATGTCCCAGCCGGCCCGGACCCGCTCGATCGAGGCGGCCAGCCCGGTCGGCGCGGCCAGCCAGCCGAGCCGCAGCGCCGGTGCGAGGACCTTGCTGGCGCTGCCGGCGTACACCACCCGGTCCGGCGCGACGCTCTGCAACGCGGGCATCCGCTGCGCCGGCGCCACGAACGCGGCGTCGAAGTCGTCCTCGACGACGTACCCGTCCACCGCACGCGCCCAGTCGACGAGCTGCTCCCGGCGCCGCCGGCTCAGCGGCGCCCCGGTGGGGAACTGGCTGGCCGGGGTGGTGAGCACGGCCCGTACGCCGGTCGCGGCCAGCTCGCCGACGCGGATGCCCTCCCGGTCCACCGGCACACCGACCGGCCGCAGCCCGGCGTCGGCGATGAACGCCCACTCCCCCGGGTGCCCGGGATCCTCCACGCCGATCGCCTCGTGTCCCTGGTCGCGCAGCACCCGGCAGAGCAGCGCCAGCCCCTGGGCGAAGCCGGAGGTGATCATCAGGTGCTCGGGGCGGACGCGGACGCCCCGGACCCGGCCCAGGTAGCCGGCGAGCGTGCGGCGGACCGCCGGCAGGCCGGACGGCGGGGCGTAGCCCAGCTCCTGCGGCCCGGCCGAGCGGAGCACCGAGCTGACGCAGCGGATCCAGTCCTGGCGCGGGAACGTCGACACGTCGGTGCCGCCGGCGCGCAGGTCCCACACCTCGGGCGCGGGTGCCTCGTCGGCGGTGAGCGCGGAGGCGACGCCGGCGTGCGCGGAGTCCGCCACCGAGGTGCCGGAGCCGCGCTGCGAGGTGAGGTAGCCCTCGGCGCAGAGCTGCTCGTACGCCTCGACGACCACGGTGCGGGACACGCCGAGGTCCGTCGCGAGCTGACGGGTCGACGGCACGCGCGTCCCGGGGCGCAGCGTGCCGTCGGTGATCCGCCCGCGCAGAGCGTTGCGGAGCTGCGCCGACAACGTTTCACGCGCATCGCCGTCAATTGACAGATTCAGATGCCACACCGATTGGTCCTCTCCCCGGTCTCCGAAGTGGTATGGACAGCGGGAACCGCACTTGGTGAAAGTGTTTCCCGGGACCGCAACCGATTCCCGGCCGCAACCGGGAGGTGCCGCGCGTCCTTTTCAACGGGGGAAGTCCGATCTGTCACCGAACGCGGTCCAGCCGGTCCGCGTCGGGACATCCGGGCTGCTCAAAGGGGGGTTCCACAGTGTCCTCATTGTCGACCACGGTGGGCGCGGAAACCGCAGACCACCGTTCGGAGACGCCGGGACGCACGACGCCGACCGGCCGCATTCCGATTTCCGTGACCTCAATCACACTGCCGTCGATCGATCCGCTCGCGTTGTACACCGCATTGACACAAAGCCATGCCGCACACGACGCGTACCTCTTCGAAAGCCTGGACGGACCGGCCGCCGACCGGCAGGCCGCGGCAGTGGGCTGGGGCCGCCTCGCCGAGCTGCGGTTCCTGGCCGACGGGTGCGAGCTGGCCGCCGCCGGGCCGCTGGGCGACGCGCTGGGCGCTGTGGTCACCGGCGTCCTCGGCGCACCGGCCCGGCGGCACGGCACCACGTCCGCCTGGCACGTGCCCGGCCCGGCGCAGCTCTGGTCCGTGGTCCGCGCCGTGCAGCGCGCCTTCACCGTCGAGACGCCCGTGCCAGCCGACCGGTTCGCCTTCGGCTTCCTCACCACCCTGGCCTACGAGGCCGCCCGCGACATGGACGAGCTGACCCTCGGCCGGGCCGACGACGACCTCCCCCGGTTCGCGCTGACGCTGTTCCGGCACACCGTCTGGTGGGACCTGCGGGCCGGCACCGCGCACCAGTTGCACGCCACCGGCCCGCACCTGCCGCCGCAGCCGGCGCCCCCGGTGACGCGGCTGCTCACCGGCGCGCCCGGCGACCAGCCGCCGCCCCCCGCGCCCACGCCGGCCCGGGTACGCGACACCGTCGACGAGGAGACGTTCGCCGAACGCGTGCGGCGCTGCCTGCGGCACATCCGGGTCGGCGACAGCTACCAGGTGCAGATCGGCCACCGCATCGAGGTGGAGACCGCCCTCACCCCGCTGGACGTCTACCGGCGCCTGCGGCACCGCAGCCCGTCGCCGTACATGTACCTGGCGCCCTGGGCCGGGCGCACCGTGATCGGCGCCAGCCCGGAGCTGTTCCTGCGCCTGAGCGGCGACCGGCTGTCGATGCGCCCGATCGCCGGCACCGCCGCCCGCTCGGCCGACCCGCTGACCGACCGCCGCCGGGTGGCCGAGCTGCGGGCCAGCGACAAGGAGCGCGCCGAGCACGTCATGCTCGTCGACCTGTGCCGCAACGACATCGGCCGAGTCTGCGAGCCGGGCACGCTGTCGGTGGACGCGATGCTCGACGTCGAGCCGTTCGCGTACGTGCACCACCTGGTCTCCACCGTCTCCGGCCGCCTCGACGACGGCGCCGACGTGTGGGCGGCGGTCCGTGCCGCGTTCCCGGCCGGCACCATGACCGGCGCGCCGAAGCTGCGGTCGATGGAGATCATCGACGGGCTGGAGGCGGAACCCCGGGGCATCTACGCGGGCGCGATCGGCCTGGTCGACGTCCGCGGGTTCGCGGTGCTCGCGCTCTGCATCCGCACCGTCGTGCACGACGGCCACCGCTACCACACCCAGGCGTCCGCCGGTGTGGTCGCCGACTCCACACCGGCCGCCGAGTGGCGGGAGACGCTGGCCAAGATGAGCGCCGCCTACTGGGCCCTGACCGGCGAGGAGCTGCTGCCGTGAAGGTCCTGCTCGTCGACGCGTACGACAGCTTCACCCACATCATCGACCAGTACCTGCGCACGCTCGGCGCCCGGACGGTCGTGGTCCGGTCCCGCGTGCGCAGCCCCCGGCAGCTCGCCGCGCTGCGCCCGGACGCGGTGGTGCTCGGACCCGGGCCCGGCCACCCCGGCGACTCCGGCCACGTCGAGCTGGTCCACGCCTTCGCCGGCCGGGTGCCGCTGCTCGGCGTCTGCCTCGGCCACCAGGCGATCGGCCTGGCGTACGGCGGCACGATCGCGGTGGCCCGGCACCTGATGCACGGCAAGACCAGCGAGGTCACGCACGACAGTCGGGGCGTCTACGCCGGGGCGGCGGCGCCGCTGACCGTCACCCGGTACCACTCGCTCGTCGTCGACGACCCGGTGCCGCCCCCGCTGGAGGTGACCGCCCGTTCCGGCGACGACGGCTACGTGATGGGCCTGCGCCACCGCACGCTCGCCGTCGAGGGGGTGCAGTTCCATCCGGAGAGCGTGACCACCCGGGACGGCCTGCGGTTGTTCGACAACTTCCTGCGCGGCGTGCCGGCGGCGCTGCCGGTCGCCGGCTGAGCGGCGGAGACCGATCATGTCCGACTCCCCACCCCCGCTCGCCGTGGTCACCGGCGGCGCGGGCGGCATCGGCCGGGCCGTCACCGCGGCCCTGACCCGGGCCGGGCACCGGGTGCTCAGCGTCGACCGCGAGCCGGCCGCCGACCCGTCCGCGTACGCGGCGCTCGTCGCCGACCTGGCCGTGCCGGTGCAGGCGCAGCGGCTGCTGGACGACGTGCACGAGCGGTACGGCCTGCCCGCCGTGCTGGTCAACAACGCCGGCGTCTACCCGGCCCGGGACTTCCTCGACTACGACCCGCGCACGTACGCCGAGGTGCTGGACACCAACCTCGGTGCGACGTTCTTCGGCACGCTCGCGTACGCCCGGGCGCTGGTGGCCGCCGGACGTCCGGGCACTGTGGTCAACGTCGCCTCGATCAGCGGCCGGATCGGCAGCCCGGACGCCGCGTACGGCGCCTCGAAGGGCGCTGTCGTCGCGCTCACCCGCAGCCTCGGCCGGGCGCTGGCCGTGCACCGCATCCGGGTCAACGCGGTGGCCCCCGGGCTGGTCGAGACGCCGATGGCCGCCCGGATCCCGGCGGCCCGCCAGGACGACTACCGGGCCCGCATCCCGGCCGGCCGCTTCGGCGCCCCGGACGAGATCGCCGCCGCCGTCGCCTGGCTGGCCGGCCCGGACAGCAGCTACGTCACCGCCTCCGTGCTGGACGTCGACGGCGGCCTGCACTGACGCACACCGAGAGGACCCCGATCCATGTGGCTTCCCACCACCGGCCCGGCGGCCGGCTTCGCCGCCGACTACCTGCGCCTGCACCGCGCGTTCTACGACCGCACGCTCACCGACGCGCAGCTCGGTGACTGGCGGGACCGGCAACTGCGCCGGGTGCTCGACCAGGTCGGCACCGGCTCGCCGTTCTACGCCCGGCACCTCGCCGGGATCGACCTGACCACGATCACCCCGGCCACGCTCGACCGGCTGCCCTTCACCACGAAGGCGCACCTGCGCGAGGAGATGCTCGACGTGCTCAGCCGCCCGCTGGCCGAGGCCGTCTTCTTCTACGAGACCACCGGCACGACCGGGCCCGCCACGCCGTGCCCCCGCGACGGCCGCGAGGTGGTGGCCAGCAACGCCCACGTCACCGAGTCCTGGGCGTCGATCTTCCGCCACCACTTCGGCGACCACGCGCCCCGGGTCGGGCTGATGGGCCCGACCGAGGTGCACTCGTTCGGCGACACGCTCGGCGACGTGGCCCGCAACACCGGCGCGATGAACGCCAAGATCTGGCCGTACTCGCCGGTGATCGGGTTCGCCAAGGCCCTCCAGCTCATGCGGGACCTGGAACTGGAGGTGATCTGCTGCACGCCGGGCGTGGCGCTGATGCTGGCCAAGGCCGCCGAGCACCACGGCTACCGGCTGCGCGAGGACTTCGCGGTCAAGCTGCTGTTCGTCACCGGCGAGATGTGCACGCCCGCGCTCGCGCACAACCTGGAGTCGGTCTGGGGCGCCGACGTCTACAACATCCTGTACGGCTCGCAGGAGGCGTTCGTGATCGCCACCGCCTGCCGCAACAAGCGGATGCACCTGTCCCAGACCAACTACCTGATCGAGGTGGTCGACCCGGAGACCGGCGCGTCGCACGGCCCGCGCGGCACCGGCGAGCTGACCGTGACCATGCTGGTCGACGGCGTGAAGCCGCTGATCCGCTACCGCACCGGCGACGCCGTGGTGGTCGGCGCGTCGGACTGCGACTGCGAGATGCCCGGCGACCTGGTGCAGATCGTCGGGCGGACGCTCGACCGCATCGACCTGGGCGGGCAGCGGCGTACCGCCGGGCAGATCGAGAGTGCGGTGCTCACCGGCGTCACCGGCTCGGCCGGCTACCAGGTGGTGATCGACAACGACCCGGCCGGCGGCGACCGGCTCACCGTCCGGCTGGAGCTGCTCAAGGACCTGGTGGACGACCCGGCCGCGGTGGCCGACGGGGTGCGCCGGCGGGCCGCCGCCGCGCTCGGCGTGCCGGTGGAGGTCGAGCTGAGCGACGGGCTGGACCCGATCGTCAGCACCGGCGCGTTCGTGAGCTGGAAGGCCGCGCGGATCGTGGACCGGCGGGTCGCCGACGACCACGAGACCCGGGTGGCCCGGCGGATGGCGGGCAGGCGTGGCTACGACACCTGACACCACGGCGACACCCGACACCACATCCGCCGAGCCGGTGCCCGCGCTGCCCGGGCCGCTCGCCGGGGCGTACGGGCGACGGTGGCGGACGGTGGTGGACCGGTGGGCGGGCCACCCCGGCACGGCGGTGGCGACGCTCGGCCCGGCCGGCACGTCCAGCCACCTGACCGCCGCGTTCCTGGCCGAGCGGCACGGCCTGCGCATCGAGCTGTGCGACACGTTCGACGAGGTGCTCGGCGCGCTCGTGGAACGCCGCGTGGACCAGGCGCTGGTGCCGAGCGCGTACCAGGGCGCCACCCGCTTCCACTGGCACCGCGACCTGCGTCTGGACGTCTACTTCGCGCAGGCCACCCCGGAGTACGGCATCGCGGCGCGGGAGCGGGACGCCGCCCCGGGCGACGGGGAGGTCACCGTCGCCGCGCTGTGGGAGGTCCGGCGGATCTTCGCCGACCTCGCCCCGCCCGCGCTGCGCGACCGTCCGATGCGGTGGCTCGACGCCGAGTCCACCCAGCACGCCGCCGAACTGCTCGCCGCCGGGGCGGCCGACCTCGCGGTGACGAACGCGCCGGGGGTACGCCGGCACGCGCTGCGCTGGGTGGTCCGCCGCCCCGGCGCGGAGATCGTCTGGCTGCTCTTCGGCCACCGCCGCCCGCACCTTCGAGGAGAACCGGAGTGACAGTCGTGTCCCGACGAACGTTGCTGCACCGCGCCACCGTCCAGGAAGGGCTGGGGGTGGCGTCCCGGCCGCACCACAGCGTGCTGCTCGACGGGGAGCGGATCGTCGCCGTGCTGCCCGAGGCACAGGCGCCGCTGCACGACCCGGACGTCGACGTGCTGGACCTGGACGGGCGGACCGTGATGCCGGGCATGACGCTCGGCCACACCCACATCGCGTACCTGAACGTGCTCGACGGCCGGGAGACGCTGTTCAAGCACTCGATCCCGGAGGTGACGCTGGGCGCGGCGGCGAACGCGGCGGAGATGCTCCGGCTGGGCTACACCGCGTTCGTCGGCGCCGGCTCGGTGGCCGGCATCGACATGGCGCTGCGCCGGGCGATCGACGCCGGGCGGCTGCCCGGACCGCGGATCACGCCGTGCAGCCGGGACCTGATGGTCTCCGGGCCGCCCCAGCGGCGTGATCCGGCGGTCAGGCAACGCATCCCCACCGACCTGATGCGGCTGGCCGACACCCCGGAGGAGCTGGTCGAGTACGTCGACACCGAGGTCGCCCAGGGCGCCGAGATCATCAAGGTGTTCTCCACCGGCGACGACACGTTCCCCAACGGCCGCTCGCACGAGCTGCTGTTCACCGCCGAGGAGCTGGTGGTCGCGGCCCGCGCCGCACACGAGCGGGGGGTACGGATCCGGGCGCACTCGCGCGGGCTGGGCGGCATCCGCAACGCGATCGCCGCCGGGGTGGACGTGATCGACCACGCCACGTACGCCGACGATGCGGCGCTGGAGGCGATCGCCGAGCGCGGCATCTTCGTGGTGCCGAGCCTGCACCAGCCCCACCGGCTGCTCACCACCGGCACCGCGCACGGCAAGACCCCGGAATACCTGGAGACGCTGGAGTTCCGGGCCGAGGTGGAGAACACGCTGCGGATCCTGCCGCTGATGGTGGAGATGGGCATCCCGATCGTGGCCGGTGACGACTTCGGCTTCGCCTGGACCCCGCACGGCCGGTACGCCGAGGAGCTGGAGACGTACGTGAGCATGGCCGGCATCCCCGCGCCGACGGTGCTGACCTGGGCCACCGCCAACGGCGCGCGGCTGGCCGGGCGCGGCGACGAGGCCGGGACGGTGCAGCCGGGCCGGCTGGCCGACCTGGTGGTCACCGACGGCGACCCGGCGCGGGACATCACCGTGCTGGGGCGGCCGGAGGCGATCGAGATGGTCCTGCTGGGCGGGCGGGTGGTCGCCGGGGACGCCGCCGCCTACCGGGACCGCCGGCCGGCCGGGGTGGCCTGATGCGGCCGGCGCGGCAAAGCGGCCCACAGTCCCGGATTGGCCTCACCGGATCGGCGGGGATTGGCCACAACCGGTGGCGGCGCCGCTTCGTACGGTCGGGGCGACCGTGTGAACCGAACCGACGGGGATGACGATGACCCAGCTCAGCGACGGCGCCGACCGGCTGTCCGTCCGGATCGACGACCGGGTGACGGCGAGCGTGCCGGACTACGTCCTCGGCCTGCTCGCCGTGCCGGCGATCGAGGTCGGGCCGGCCCACCCGGCCGTGGCGCGGCGGCTGACCGCCGCCGAGGACGCGCTGCACCGGGCCGGCCTGGACAAGGCCGGGGTGTCCGAGCTGCCGGGCATCGCCGGGTGGCGGGCGGCGTACCGGGCGGTGGCGGTGAACCCGAACCGGTTCCCGTGCGCCGCCGAGTCGATCGCCCGGCGGGTGGCCCGGGGCGACCGGCTGCCCCGGATCAACGCGCTCGTGGACCTCTGCAACGCCGTCTCGCTGGACTCGGCGCTGCCGGTGGCCTCGTGCGCGGTGGACGACATCGCGGCGGTCGCCGTCCGGCCGGCCGACGGCACCGAGACGTACCTGCCGCTGGGCGCGCCCGACGCGCCGGAGCGGCCCGAACCGGGCGAGATCGTCTACGCCGACGACCACGGGCGGGCCCATTCCCGGCGCTGGAACTGGCGCCAGGGCCACCTGGTCCGCACCGACCTGGGCCGGCGGCGGCTGCTGCTCACCGTCGAGGCGGCCCACCCGGGCGGCCGGGCGCAGGTGGAGGCGGCGCTGGACCGGCTCGACGCCGTGCTCGGCGAGCTGACCGCCGCGCCCCGGAAGCGGGCGGTGCTGGACCGGGACACCCGCGACGCCGTGTTCGCCGTCGAGGCCCCGCTCAGCCCCGCCGGCACCCCGGGAGGCCGCTCGTGAACCGCGCGATCCTGATCGTCTACCGGCCCGCGGCCGGCCGCTACGCCGCCCAGTTCCGCAGCGTGGTCGCCGCGGCCACCGACCTCGGCGTGGACAGCCTGGTGCTGCTGCCCACCGGCCAGCCGGCGCCGGAGACCGCCGGCCTGTCCTGCCACCGGGCCGACCTGGACGACCCGGACGCGGTCCGGGCGGCGGTCGCGGCGATCGTCGCCGACCGCCCGGTCGAGCGGATCTTCCCGCTGTTCGAGGGCGACGTGCTGACCGCCGCGCGGTGCCGGCGCGACCACGGCATCCCCGGCCTGGACCCGGAGCAGGCGCTCGCCTTCCGGGACAAGAACGTGATGCACCGCCGCGCCGTGGAGCTGGGCGTGCCGGTGGCCCGCTCCTGCCGCCCGGACACCGTCGGCGCAGTCGCCGAGTTCGCCGCCGAGGTGGGCTGGCCGGTCGTGGTCAAGCCGTACGCCGGCTGGGCCTGCGGCGACACCCACCGGGTGGACTCGGCCGACGACCTGGCCCGGGTGTGGCCGCTGGTGGCCGACGCGCGCCACGACTACCGGGTGGAGGAGTACGTCCGCGGCGCGGAGTACCACGTCGACTCGCTGCTGCGCGACGGCGAGGTGGTCTTCGAGCAGCTCTCCCGCTACACGTACTCGGTGCTGGAGTTCCGCGACGAGCCCGGCGGCACGATCTCCCGCAAGCACGACCTGACCCCCGCGGAGCAGCGCATCCTGGCCGCCAACGCGGGGCTCCTGCGCGGCTTCGGCATGCGTACCGGCGTCGCGCACGTGGAGTTCTTCCTCCGCGACGACGGCGAGGTGGTCTTCGGCGAGGCGGCGGCCCGGGCCGGCGGCGGGTCGATCGTCCCGGCCATCGAGGCCGGGCGCGGCATCAACCTGGCCGGCGAGTGGTGCCGGCTGGAACTGGACCCCGGGCACCGGCCCGCCGCCGCGCTGGGCGCGGAGACCGGCACCGAATACCTCTGCTCCGACCGGTACGGCCGGATCACCGCGATCACCACCGCCGACGAGCTGCGGGCGCTGGACTCGGTCCTCGACGCCGACGTGTGGAAGGGCGTCGGCGACGTGCTCGCCCCGCCGACCGCCTCCAACGACGTGCTCGGCTGGTACGTCTGCGAGGGCCGGGACTTCGACGACGTACGGGCCCGGTTCAAGACCATCCGGGACGCCTTCCAGGTGCGTACCGAACCGGCCGGGGAGGCGTCATGTGGCTGAGCCGGTTCCGGGCGCTGCCCCGCCCGCTGCGGATGCTGGTGCTCGCCTCGTTCATCAACCGCGCGGGCATGTTCGTCTTCCCGCTGCTCGCGGTCTACCTGGTGCGCAGCCGGGGGTTGAGCACCGGCGAGGCGGGTGTGCTGATCTCGGTCGGCAGCACCGGCCTGCTCGCCGGGAGCCTGCTCAGCGGCCCGGTCTGCGCCCGCGCCGGCCGGCGGGCCGCGCTGGTGTCCAGCCTGCTGCTCAACGCGGCCGGCTACCTGGGGCTGGCGGTGCTGGACGGCCCGCCGTGGACGTACGCGGCGCTGCTGTTCGTCGCGCTCGTCGGCATGGGCATGTTCGCGCCCGCGGCCAACACGCTGATCGCCGACCTCGCCGAACCCGAGCAGCGGCCGTTCGCGTACACGGTCAGCTACATCGCCAACAACCTCGGCATGGGCGTCGGGCCGCTGCTGGGCGGCCTGGCCGCCGCGTACTCGTACGGGCTGATGTTCGCCGGGAACATCCTGCTCGGGCTGCTCGCGGCGCTCACCATCCGGCTCAGCGTGCCCGCCGACACCCGCCGCGACGCGGCCGGGACACCGGCGAAGGCCGGGCTGCGCCGGGCGGCGCTGCGGCGCGACCTGGACGTCGCGGTGCTGGTGGTGCTCTCGTTCTGCTACGTGGCGCCGCTGATCGGGCTGGAGTACACGCTGCCGCTGGCGGTCACCGGGGTGCTGAACTCGTCGGTGGCGGTGGTCGGCGCGGTCTACACGATCAACAGCATCGTCGTGGTGGGCGCCGGCATGCTGATCGAGAAGCGGATCAAGGCGTATCCGACGCGCACGCTGCTCGTCGTCGCCGGCCTGCTCTGGTCGGCCGGGATGGCGGTGCTGGTGTTCGCGTTCTCGCTGCCCGCCGTGCTGCTGTCCACCGTCGTCTGGACGCTCGGCGAGATCATCGCCTCGGTGGTGGTGCCCACCTACATCGCCGACCACGTCGAACCACGCCGGGTCAGCGCCTTCATGGCGCTCAACGGTTTCGTGCTCAGCTCCGCCCGGCTGGTGGTGCCGATGGGGCTGGGCTTCGTCTGGCAGGCGCACGGCCACCGGCCCGTGCTGCTCCTGCTGCTGCTGACCCCGCTGGCCGGCGTCCTCGCGTTCGCCGCGCTGCGGATCCGGCCCGAGGCCCGGCCGGTGCCGGAGCCCGCCGCGCCGGCCCCCGCCCGTCCCTGACCGCCCGACCCCTCACCGGAAGAGGCCCATGACCGCCACGAAGTTCGTCCTGCCCGAGAGTGACATCCCGACGACCTGGTACAACGTGGTTCCCGACCTGCCCAAGGGGCTGCCGCCGATGCTGCACCCCGGCACCCGGGAGCCGATCACACCGGCCGACCTGGCGCCGCTGTTCGCGTCCGAGCTGATCGCGCAGGAGTTCTCCACCGAACGGGACGTGGACATCCCCGGCCCGGTGCTCGACATCTACCGGCAGTGGCGGCCCAGCCCGCTGGTCCGGGCCCGGCGGCTCGAACGCGACCTGGACACCCCGGCGCGGATCTACTTCAAGTACGAGGGGGTCAGCCCGGCAGGCAGCCACAAGCCGAACACCGCCGTCCCGCAGGCGTACTACAGCAAGCTCGACGGCGTGCGGCGGCTGACCACCGAGACCGGCGCCGGCCAGTGGGGCAGCTCGCTGTCGATGGCGTGCGCCTACTTCGACCTCGAGTGCGAGGTCTTCATGGTGCGGGTCAGCTACGACCAGAAGCCGTACCGGCGCGGCCTGATGGAGACGTTCGGCGCCTCGGTCACCGCCAGTCCCAGCGACCGTACCGAGGCCGGCCGGGCGGTGCTCGCCACCGACCCGGACTCCACCGGCAGCCTCGGCCTGGCCATCTCCGAGGCGGTGGAGGCCGCGCTGCACAGCGGCGGCGCCGCCCGGTACGCGCTCGGCTCGGTGCTGAACCTGGTGCTGATGCACCAGACGATCATCGGGCAGGAGGCGCTGGCGCAGATGGGGCTGGCCGGCGACTACCCGGACGTGGTGGTCGGCGCGGCCGGTGGTGGCTCGAACTTCGCCGGTCTGGCCCTGCCGTTCCTGCGCCGCCAGCTCGACGGCGGTCCCACCGTGCGGTTCCTGGCCGCCGAGCCGGCGTCCTGCCCGTCGCTGACCCGGGGCAGCTACGACTACGACTTCGGCGACACCGCCGGGCTCACCCCGCTGGCCAAGATGCACACGCTCGGCCACGACTTCCGGCCGCCCGCGATCCACGCCGGTGGGCTGCGCTACCACGGCATGGCGCCGATCGTGAGCGCGCTGCGCGAGGTGGACCTGATCGAGGCGCGGGCCGTGCCGCAGACCGCCTGCTTCGAGGCGGGCGTGCGGTTCGCCCGCAGCGAGGGGATCGTGCCCGCGCCGGAGTCCAGCCACGCGGTGCGGGTCGCCGTGGACGAGGCGCTGCGCTGCCGGGAGACCGGCGAGGAGAAGGCGATCCTGTTCTCCCTGTCCGGGCACGGCCACTTCGACATGCAGGCGTACATCGACTACTTCGCCGGAAAGCTGACGGACTGACACCGGGCGGGACGCGGCGCGGTGCGGCGCCGCGTCCCGGCCGACGAGCTCTCGGGGGTGCGATTGCCCAGCGAAGCAGCCACCATCCTGGCCATCAACGGTTCCGAACGGGCGGGCGGCAACACCGACCTCGCGGTCGCGCACGCCGGACGCCTGATCGCCGAGCGCGGGGCCGTCCTGCGCACCATCCGGCTGCGCGAGCACCGGATCTCGCCGTGCAGCCCGTGCGGCGACTGCAACAGCCGTACGCTGCCGTGCACCGTGGACGACGACGTCCCCGCCCTGGTGGAGCAGATGGTCAGCGCCGACGGGCTGATCTACGCCGCGCCGGTGCACGGGTTCGGCCTGGCCCACCTGATGCAGATCTTCATCGAGCGGGCCGGGGTCGGCTATCTGCGCTTCACCCGCCCGCTGGCCGACAAGGTGGGCGGCATCATCGTCACCGGCCGCCGCTACAGCGACTCGTCGGTGCACAACCAGATCGTCAACAACCTGCTGCTCAACCGCATGATCCTGGTGGGCAGCGGCTTCCCGGTCCTGCTGCGCAACACCACCGGCACGCCCGGCCTGACCGACCCCGAGGGCGTCGACGCGCTGGAGCGCATGGTGCACCGGATGGTCGACATGGTGCAGCTGCTCAAGCGCCACCAGCGGGTCACCGGCGGCCCGGTGCTGCCTTCCCGGGACCGCAACGAACGCGTGCCGCGGCCCCGCCGCGCCGAATCCCTTCCGACCAGAGGAGACACCGAGAATGTCCACTGAGCAGGCGACCGTCCCGGTCGGCATCGACTTCCCCGCCACCGAGTGGGAGAAGTGGGACAAGCCCGGCGCCGAGGGCCGGGTCAAGATCGCGTACGTCGGGGGGCAGCGGCTGCGCCTGCTGGAGCTGCCCGCCGGGTTCGACGAGCACCACTGGTGCCTGCGCGGGCACACCGGCTACGTGCTGCGGGGCGAGTTCACCATCCACTTCCGGGACCGCTCGGTGCCCTGCCGCCCGGGCATGGGCTTCGTCATCCCGGACGACGAGGAGCACCGCTCGCAGGGCAGCGCGGACGAGCCCACCGTCGTGTTCGTGGTCGACCGGGTCGACCAGCCGTGAGCGACGCGCCCGGCGCCGGGACCGACGGCGCGGCCCGCATCACCGAGCTGCGGGCCGCCGTGGACCGGCTCGACCAGCGCATCGTCGAGTTGCTGGCGGTCCGTACCCGGGTGGTCCGGGAACTGACCGCGCACAAGTCCGACGAGGCGGCCGTGCGGTCACCGGACCGGGTCCGGCAGGTGCTCGACCGGGTCGCCGAGCTGGCCGGCCGGCACGGCATGCCGCCGGAGGTCGCGGTGGCCACGTACCGCACGCTGATCGAGGAGCTGACCCGGATGCAGATGGACATGCTGGCGGACCGCCGTGCCGCCGGGACGGCGCCGGCCGCCCCGGCGGCGCCGGAGCGGCGATGACCGGCGGCCGGGCGCCGGTCGACCTGCGGCACGCGCTCGCCACGCTCGACCCGCTGCCCGGCGAACTGGTCCGCGTCGCCGAGGAGCTGCCCGCCCGCTACGGCGTCTCGGCGCACTACGCCCGCTGGGCCGGCGCGCCCGCCGCGCCGCCCACCGGGCCCGGCCCGGCGGTGCTGTTCGACCGGGTACGCCCCGCGCACGGCCCCACCCGGGCCGTGCTGATGGGCCTCTACGGCACCCGGCGCCGCGCCGCCGGACTGCTCGGAGTCACCCCGGCCGAGATGCCGCACCGGCTGCTCGACGCGGTGGCCGCGCCCCGGCCGCCGGTGCCCGCCGCCGCCCCGGCGCGCTGGCCCCGGCACCGGCTGCCGCTGGACCTCACCGCGCTGCCGGTGCCGGTGCTCACCGACGAGGACGCCGGTCCCTACCTGACGCTCGGGGCGGTGCTCGCCACCGACCCGGACACCGGGGTACGCAACCTGTCCGTGCACCGGATGTGCGTCCAGGGCCCGGACACGCTGACCATCTGGATGGTCCCCGGCCGCGACCTGGAACTGGCCCACCAGGCCGCGTTGCGCCGGGGCGCGGCGCTGCCGGTGGCGATCCACCTCGGGCTCGGCCCCGCGGTGCTGCTGTCCTCCTGCTGCCCCACCTCGCTGGTGCCGCCGGACGTCGACGAGCTGGCGGTGGCCGGGGCGCTCGCCGGCCGGCCGGTCGAGCTGCTGCCCTGCGCCACTGTGGACGCCGAGTTCGTCGCGCACGCCGAGTACGTCATCGAGGGCGAGCTGCTGGCCGAGCACGCGCCGGAGAGCCGGCACGGCGCGGTCGCCACCCCGGAGTTCCTCGGCTACCAGGGCCGCGCGCACCCGTCGCTGCCGCTGATCCGGGTCACCGCGATCACCGCGCGGGAGAGCCCGATCCTCCAGGCCGTCTCCGGCCCCGGGCACGAGCAGTCGGTGCTGCTCGGCTTCGGGATGGAGGCCGCGGTGCTGGACCTGCTGCGCCGCCGGGGCACGCCGGCGCTGGCCGCGCACTGCCACACCGCCGGCGGCGGCCAGCTCATGGTGGTGCTCCAGTGGCCGGCCAAGCGCGGCCCGGCCGACGACGACGCGGTACGGGACGCGGCGGAGGCGGTGCTGGACGGCTTCCGGATGGCCAAGCTGGTGCTCTGCGTGGACGAGGACGTCGACGCGGAGTCCGACCAGGACCTGTGGTGGGCCATGGTGACCCGGTTCCAGGCGGACCAGGATCTGCGGGTCCTGGCCGACCGGGAGGGCTTCCCGCTGGACCCGAGCCAGCACACCGGCTACTCCCGGTCGCTGTCCGCCGACGGGCGCACCGCGAAGGCGGTGTTCGACTGCACCGTGCCGTACGCCCAGCGGGACCGCTTCCGCCGGCCCCGGTTCACCGAGCCGTCGCTTCCCGTGCCGCGCCGGCCAGCAGCGCCACTCCCTCGCTGATCCGGGCGGTGGGCAGCGCCGCGTACCCGATCAGGAACGTCGGCTCCGGCGGCGGGTGGGTGACGTAGTAGCCGGAGGCGGGATAGACCCGGACGCCGCGCGCGGCGGCGGCGCGCACGATCGCCGCCTCGCCGGCGCCGGACGCGCCGCCGAGCGTGACCAGCACGTGCAGCCCGGCGGCGGCGCCGGACACGCGTACCCCGGCGCCGAAGTGCTCGTAGAGCGCCTCCAGCAGCCGGGCCCGCCGCTGCCGGTAGAGGCGGTCCATCCGGCCGATGTGCCGGGCGTACGCGCCGGAGTCGATGAACTCGGCGAGCGCCTCCTGGGTCAGCGTCGGGGTCAGCCGGTCGGTGATCCACTTGATGCCGAGGAACGGCCGGACCAGGTGCGGGGGCAGCACCGCGTAGCCGATGCGCAGCGACGGGAACAGCGTCTTGCTGAAGCTGCCCACGTACGCCACGTCCGCGCCCTGCGGGTCGGCCGCCAGCGACGGCAGCCGCTCGGCGGCGAAGGTGAACTCGTTGTGGTAGTCGTCCTCCAGCACCGTGACGGCGTGCTCGCGCGCCCAGCGCAGCAGCGCCCGCCGCCGCCGCTCGGACATGACGAACCCGGTCGGGAACTGGTGCGACGGCGTGACGTACACCAGCCGGACCCGGGCCGGGTCCAGGCCGTGGCCGCGTACCCGGTCCTCGATCTCGCCGACCCGCAGCCCTTCCTCGTCGACCGGCACCGGCACCACGGCGGCCCGGGAGTAGCCGAAGATCTGCCGCAGCACGGTGTGGCTGGGGTCCTCGATCACCACCACGTCGTCCGGGCCGACGAGCAGCCGGACCAGGATGTCCATGGCCTGGGTGGCGCCGCTGGTGACGATGGTGTGCTCGCGGGCGACGTCGAGTGCCCGGCTGCGCCGCAGCAGGGCGGCGATCTGGGCGCGCAGCGCCGGGGAGCCCTCGGCCGGGCCGTAGCCCAGCGCCACCGCGTCGGCGCGGCTCACCGCCGTGGCGAGCGACTGCCGCCAGCGCGCGACCGGGAAGCTCGCCAGCGCCGGGGTGCCGTGCCGGAAGTCGTACGCCCCGTCCGGCCGGTGCATGGGCGCCGGTTCCCACGGCCGCCACAGCGGGCTGCCGGCGTCGGTCGGCAGCGGCGGTTCCGGGCGCAGCGGGGTGCGGGCCGGCGGGTCGCGGTGCGGCAGGTCGGGCAGGGCGTCGCTGACCCGGGTGCCGGAGCCGCGCCGGGAGGTGAGGACGCCGTTGGCGCGCAGCAGCTCGTACGCGCGGGTGACCACGGTGCGGGAGACGCCGAGCTGGTGGGCCAGTTCCCGGCTAGGCGGCACCGGGTCGCCGGGGCGCAGCCGGCCGGCGCGGACGGAGCCGCTGATCTGGTCGCAGAGCTGCTGCTGCAACGGCACCGGGCTGTCCCGGTCGAGCACCACGAGCAGCTGCGACGACCCCACCCGCGACGCTCCCCCACCTAGCCGCCCCTGCCCGCGATCCTAGTCCCACCCCACCCCCACACCCCGTCGATCATGAAGTTGACGGCGATGTCGATCTCCGATTCGGCCGCCGACTTCATGATCGACCGGGTGAGGGCCGGGGGGGTTAGAGGGAGACTGGGCGGCCGCCGAGGGTTACCGTGAGGCGGCCGTCGGTGGTGGTGAAGGACCAGGCGAGGGCGCCGGAGTACGTGGCGCAGCGGGAGCCGTTGGTGCCGGACCAGAACTGGTTCGAGCCGTCCACGTTGCCGACCGTCTTGTCGTTGGAGCCGCTGCCGGCGAAGCGGCAGGAGGTGTTGCTCCGGAAGACCGAGGTGCCGGCGTCGAACGAGAAGTTGCGTTCGGTGTTGTCGATGCTCAGGTTGTTCGAGATCGTCATGGTGCCCGGGTTGCGGTTGTACGTGAACCCGTGCTTGCCGTTGCGGTACGCGATGGTGCGCCGGACGGTGTGGTTGACCGCGATGTCCTCGCCGCCGAGCTTGAAGCCGTTGCGGTCGCCGTTGCCGTTCTGCGTGCCGTTGCTCAGCGTGCCGTTGCTGTACGCGAGCGAGTCCTCGATGGTCACCGCGCCGATCGCGCCGGTGTCGGACTTCGTGTAGAGGTCCCACCCGTCGTCGATGTTGTGGTGCGACACCGCGTACCGGAAGACGTTGCCGCCGCCGACGGTGAGCTTGGCCGCGAAGCCGTCGGCGTCCTCGCCGTCGGAGTCGGCGTTGTCGTGCGACTCCACGCTGACCATCAGGTTGTTCGCGGGCCACTGGTCGCGCGGCGTGCTGGAGGCGATCCGGGACAGTTGCAGCCCGGTGTCGCGGTTGAAGCGGGTCACCGTGCGCTCGATGATGTTGTTGCTGCCGCCGACGAAGATGCCGTTGTCACCGGCCCGCTCCACCACGAGCCCGCGCACGTGCCAGTACGAGGCGTTGAGCGCCAGTCCCCGGTTGGCCGGGTCCTCGCTCATCGCCGAGAAGTTCAGGATGGGCGTCTCGCCCGGGTAGGCGTACAGGTTCTTGCGGGCGCTCGACGTGCCGTTGTTGCCGGCGGCGACGGTGACCGTCTGGGACAGGTTGTACGTGCCGCCGCGCAGGTAGATCGTGCCGCCCGCGCCGACCCGGGTGATCGCCGCGGCGATCGTGGTGGGGCTGGCCTGGGTGCCGGCGGCCCCGGCGGTGCCGTTCGGCGCGGCGTAGATCGCACCGCCGGTCGGCGGAGGCGTGCTGGGCGGAGGCGTGCTCGGGGGCGGGCTGCTCGGGGGCGGGCTGCTGGGCGGAGGCGTGCTCGGCGGCGGGGCGCTGGTGGGCGTGCCGGTGGTGGGGGTGACGCCGCCGGTGCAGGTGACGCCGTTGACCGCGAACGCGGAGGGTACCGGGTTGCTGCTGTTGTTCCAGGTGCCGTTGAAGCCGAACGACGTGCTGGCGTTGGTGCCCAGGCTGCCGTTGTAGCTGACGTTGGCGGCCCGCACCGAGGCGCCGCTGGCGGTGATCTCGGCGCCCCAGGACTGGGTGACGGTCTGCCCGGCGCCGAAGGTCCAGGTGACGGCCCAGCCGGTGAGCGGGTCGCCGAGGTTCGTCAGGTTGACGTTGGCGGTGAAGCCGCCGCCCCACTGCGCGGTGACGGCGTAGTCGACGCGGCAGCCGGCGGCCGCCTGGGCGGCGGTCGCGCCGACGGCCAGGCCGGACGCGGCGAGCGCGGCCGTCGCCGCGGCGGACGTCCACAACACCGTACGGCGGTGTCGGTTGATCATGCTGGTCTCCTGCGGGTGGTGGTGCCGTGCCCACGCCGGCACCGATGCCCGGTCGGTGTCGGGGGTGGGCCTTGATACCCGGACGCCAGTGCCATGCCGAACGCTCACGTCTCCCGCACAGTAAGCGCTTTCAGCGCAGCCTAACGATGGGCGTCGATGCGGTCAAACCTCGGTACGCACTGAACGATGCCGACACGCCGCCCGTATCCACTGCCGACCGGAACATCGGCCGGAACCGCGATGCCGGAGCGGGCACGAGCAGATTCCTCCAGTCGTCACTTCGCACCGCGGAGACGGGGCGGCAGCCGCCGCGCCGGGTCTCCCGGTCAACCAGAGGAGAGGTGCATGGCCAGGGGTACGCGCAAGACCGCGGTCCTGAAACTCGGCGGGGTGGGCGCCCTCGCGGCGCTGTTGTTCGCCGGTGGGCTGCAACTGGCGTCGGCGGGCGAGAACGGCCGCCCGGCCACCACCGCCGCCGCGCAGACCGTGAACTGCCCGACCGTACGCGACAAGCTGCCCGCCGTACCCGCGGCGGCCGCGGCCCAGGTGGAACGGGAACTGGCCAACCTGGACCAGGAGATCGCCCGGCAGAACGAGCGGCTGGCCCGGCAGGCGGTACGCCCCGAGGGCGGCCCGAACTTCGTCGACAACGCGATCCTCGGCCCGCTGCGCAACAAGCGGATCGCCGTGCTCGACCGGATCGAGATCGCCTTCAACCGGATCGGCGCGCAGCGCCCGGACCTGGACGCGCTCGCCACCTGCTCGCTGAACGCCCCGGGCGTGCCGAGCGCCGTCAACGGCGGCGCCACCCAGGGCGGCGACGGCCAGAACGGTGACGGCCGGAACGGTGACGGCCGGAACGGTGACGGCCAGAACGGCAACGGTCAGGGCGGCAACGGCAACGCCGGTGGTCAGAACGGCAACGCGGGCGGCGCGGCCCGGACCGTCGACTGCCCCCGGGTCGACCTGCCCGCCGTCCCGGCGGCGGCCGCCGCGCAGGTGCAGGCCGAACTGGCCACGCTGGACAAGCAGATCGCCGAGGCCGACGCCCGCCTCGCCCGGCTCGCGGTACGCCCCGAGGGCGGGCCCGCGTTCATCGACAACGCGATCCTCGGCCCGCTGCGCAGCAAGCGGATCGCGGCGCTCGACCGCATCGAGATCGCGTTCAACCGGGTCGGCGCGCAGCGGCCCGACCTGGACGCGCTCGCCACCTGCGGCCTGAACTGATCCGGCCCGGTCGCGGCCCCGCGCGGGGCCTCCCCCCCCGCCGCCCCCGCCCCCCCCCCCCCCCCACCGCTGTCACAGCGGCCCGAACACGTCGCCCGGGTCGTCGTCCAGCGAGAGCGTCTCCAGCACCGTCAGAAGCTGCCGTTCCTCGTACCGGAAGTGCGACTCCATGATCGCCGCCACGCCCTCCAGGTGCCGGGCCAGCTCGCCGGGCGGGGCGTCGCGGGCCACGGCCGCGCCCAGCCCGGTCAGCAGGTACCCGATCATCGAGTGGTCCTGCCGCAGCCGGTCCAGCGTGGCGCGCAGCTCGGGATGCCGCGCCGCGATCGCCGGGAACAGGCTGCGGTCCTCGCCCTCGTGATGCGCGGTCAGCGCCGCGCAGAACCCGTGGCAGTACAACAGCAGGTCACGCGTCGCCGGGCGGGCCGGCTCACCGTCGGCGAGCGCCCGCCGGGTCAGCTCCAGCGCCTCGCGCAGCCGCTCGTGGACGGCGCGCATCTCGCGGCTCCAGGCCACCAGCCTGGTCTGTCCGCCCTCAGCCATGTGGCGAGGGCGAAGGGACGACGAGTGTCATCGTCGTGCTCCCTTCGATCCGGCGCCTCCATGCCTGACACGGTCTGCCACCGGCACGCGACGCTGCGCGGAGCCTAACCGGCGGCACCGGTGCCATCAAGTAGTGCCAGCGCTACCCCGGTTCGGGCAGCAGGCGGTATGGAGCGTGGCGCCCGATTCTCCGAGGCTTGAGGCCGTACCCGTTCACCTCCGTCGAGGAGTTCCCATGATCCGCCGTACCTTCCCGGTCGCCGTCGGCGCCACGGCCCTGCTGACCGTCGCCGCGCTGGGTGTGCCCGCCGCGTCCGCCACGACCACCGACGCGCGGCGTCCCGCCGGCGACGCCGTTCAGCAGCGACTGGACGGCCTGGTCGCCGAGCAGGGCTTCCCCGGGGCGCTGGCCTCCGTACGCCGCGACGGCCGGGTGCGCGACTACACCGCCGGGGTCGGTGACCTGCGCACCGGCGCCGCGATCCCCCGCGACGCCCGGGTGCGCGTCGGCAGCAACACCAAGACGTTCACCGCCGTGGTCGTCCTCCAGCTCGTCGGCGAGGGGCGCATCGACCTGGACGCCACCGTCGAGCGCTACCTGCCCGGCATGGTGCGCGGCAACGGCAACGACGGGCGGCGGATCACCGTACGCCAGTTGCTGCAGCAGACCAGCGGCCTGCCCGACTACGACGACGTGGTGTTCAGCGAGGCGCAGGACCTGGTGGACCGGCGCAGCGACTACTTCGACCCGCGCCGGCTGGTGGACGAGGCGCTCACCCAGTCGCGGCACTTCCCGCCGGGCGAGAAGTGGGAGTACAGCAACACCAACTTCGTCCTGGCCGGGCTGATCGTCGAGCGGGTCACCCAGCGCCCGGTCGGCGAGGAGATCACCCGGCGGATCATCGAGCCGCTGCGGCTGCGCGAGACGTACTGGCCGCAGACCGGCGAGCAGGACCTGCCCGGCAGGCTGCCGCGCGGATACGTGGCGGTGGAGCCGGGCGCGCCGTGGGTCGACGTGACCCGGATGGACCCGTCGCTGGGCTGGGCCGCCGGCCAGCTCGTCTCGACCCCGTCGGACCTGCGCACGTTCTTCGAGGCGCTGCTGGCGGGCAAGCTGCTCGAGCCGGCCCAGCAGGCGGCCATGACGCGTACCGTGCCGGCGCCCGATTTCGAGCCCACCGGCGTCTGGGAGTACGGCCTGGGCATCGCCCGGCACGAGCTGCCCTGCGGCGGTCACGCCTGGGGGCACGGCGGCGACATCCAGGGCTTCGAGACGCGCAACCTGTCCACCACGGACGGGCGCAGCGCCGTGGTCGCGGTGACCGCGCTGCCGACCGGCCTGGAGATGATGGATGCGGTCAGCAGCACCGTCGACGCGGTCCTGTGCGGCACCGGCCGCTGATCCCGGGTCACCGCACGCGCGCCGCCTCCCCGCGAGGCGGCGCGCCTGCGCGCGTGGGCCTACCGCCGGCCGTCGAGATAGCGCAGCACGGCGGTGACCCGGCGGTCGGCGCGGTCGTCCGGCGGCAGGCCCAGCTTCGCGAAGATGTTGCGGATGTGCTTGTGCACCGCGCCCTCGGTGACGAACATCCGTTCCGCGATCGCGCTGTTGCCCAGCCCTTCGGCCATCAGCGCCAGCACCTCGTGCTCACGCGGCGACAGCTCGGCCAGCGCGGTGTCCGGCCGCCGGTTGCGGGCGAGCAGCTGCCCGACCACCTCGGGGTCGATCACGCTGCCGCCGGCCGCGACGCGGTGCAGCGCGGCGAGGAACTCCTCGACCCGGCCCACCCGCTCCTTGAGCAGGTAGCCGAGCCCCGACGCGCCGACCGAGAACAGCTCGGTGGCGAACGCCTGCTCGACGTACGCGGACAGGACCAGCACCGCGAGGCCCGGCCGGCGGCGGCGGGCCTCGACCGCGGCGACGATGCCCTCGTCGGTGTGCGTGGGCGGCATCCGCACGTCGACGATCGCCACGTCGGGGCGGTGGTCGTCCACAGCGGTCAGGAACTCCCCCGGTGTGCCGGCGGTGGCCACCACGTCCAGGTCCTCGGCGCGCAGCAGTAGCGCCAGCCCTTCGCGCAGCAGCGCGTCGTCCTCGGCGATCACGATCCGCATGGCAGCTTCACGTGCATCCTCGTCGGTCCTCCCGGTGGACTCGTCAGCGTCATCCGCCCGTCGTAGGCCCCGACCCGGCGGCGGATGCCGGTCAGCCCGGAGCCGCGCGTCTCGTCGGCGTCCCCGCGCCCGTCGTCGGTGACGGTCACGAGCAGCCGGTCCCCCTCCCGGCGCACCGCGACCTCCACCGCGCTCGCGCCGCTGTGCCGGACCACGTTCGTCAGCGCCTCGGCCACCACGAAGTACGCGGTGGCCTCGACCGACGCCGCGCAGCGCACGTCGACCTCCACCGACAGGCGGCACGGCACCGCACACGCCGCGGCGAGTCCGTCGAGCGCCCCGGCCAGGCCCCGGTCGCCGAGCACCGGCGGCAGGATGCCGCGCACCACCGTACGCAGCTCGCCGAGCGCCTGCTCGGCCGCGTCCTGCGCGCGTTCCAGGATCTCGTCGGCGCGGGCCGGATCGCGGCGTACCGCCCGCCGCGCGGCGCCGAGCAGCACGTTCACCGCGACCAGCCGGTTCTGCGTGCCGTCGTGCAGCGAGCGTTCGATCCGGCGCAGCTCGACCGCGTGGGCGTCGAGCGCGGCGGCCCGGGTGGCGGTGAGTTCGGCGACCCGCAGCGACAGGTCGACACCGGGCGGCGGGGGCAGCAGCCGGCGGCCCGGCCCGGCCTGGAGCCGCGCCAGCGCCGGGCCGGACGCGACCGCGAGGACCAGCCACCCGACTCCGAGGACGCCGACCGCGAGCGCGTCGCCGAGCCCGTCGATGCGCCACCACCCGATCCCGGGCGCGCCCGCGTCCGGTGGCACCAGCCGGTACCACAGCGGGAACGTCATGTCCTGCACGGCGTAGATCGGCAGCGCGAGCGCGATCAGCCCGGCGCCGAAGCCGAGCGTTCCGTGGGCGGCGATCCAGCGCAGTTCCCGCCGCACGACCGGATCGCGCAGGGCCGGGCGCAGGGCCTCCGGCGCCGGGCCGGGCGACGGGATCGGCGGCCCCCACCGGGACAGCCGGGCACGCTCGCGGTCGGCCACCGACCGCACCGCCCGCAGCATCCCGGGTACGAGCAGCAGCCCGACCCCGCCGACGCAGGCCGCGGCCACGACGACCAGACCGAGCAGCGCGCCGAGCGCCAGCACGGCGGTGCCGAGCCCGCCGACGAGGTGCTCCAGCGCGTCCACCGCGGCGCGGAACCGCCTGCGCACGTACTCCATCCCCGGCCCACCCCCGGCCGCCACCATAGGTCACCGCCGTCGCCGCCCGTCACTGCCGGACGCGGAAAGTACAGCCTGCTGTACCCCGGCCGTCGTGCTGGCGGGATCGTTCCCGGCCGGCCGCGCGCCTAGCGTGGTGGCAGAAGAGATCACCCGAGGAGGCAGCCGTGAACGACCTGGACCGTACCGCCGAGACCGCCGCAGCCCCGACGCCGGTCACCCGGATGCGCCCGCTGCTCTGGCTGGTGCTGATCGTGAGCGTGGCCGCCAACGTGACGCTGTCGGCCGTCCTGGACAACCCGTGGGCCGGTTCCGCCTTCGGCGCGCTGGCGCTGGCGTGCGGGGTGACCCTGGCGATGAACCACTACCGCAACCGCTGACCGCCGCGGGCGGGCCGTGACGACGATCGGCCCGCCCTGCCGCGTTCGCCCGCGCGAGCGCCGCACCGGCTGGTACGACTGGTGTCGGCGACGGCGCGTACCGAGGGGACCGGATGGCGAGTGGGCTGCGAGGACATCTGCTGCGGCCACGTGAGGCCTCCCGCCGGGCGTCGTTCCTGGAACTCTTCTTCGACCTGGGTACGGTGATCGACGCGCTCGGGCCGGCCGGGAGCCGGCTGGGCCTGCTGGCCGGCTACCTGCACCTGGTGATGGTGGCGGGCGTGGTGGCCGCCGCCGTCGGCGCGAAGGTGATGATCGCCGAGCCGCTGTCCCGCGACCCGGCCGCGTTCCTGGTGACGCTCAGGGGCCCGGCGCTGTTCCTGATCGGCTGGATCCTGCTCGCGGCGGCCGTCCATCACCGGGTGTCCTGGCACCGGCCGGCCGGGCTGGTGGCGCTGGTGGCGCTGGGACTGCTGGCCCACCGGCTGCCGCTGCTGGCCGGCTCCGCGCTGATGGCCGCGCTGCTGATCGCCGTCGTGGTCGTGGAGACCGCCACCCTCCGGCGGACGGGCCGGCCGCGTTAACGCTGCGAATCGATTGACAGTCAGCTATGTAAACGCCAGGCTAGAGGGCGTTGTTAGCGTTAACTCGGCCGACATCTCCCCGCAGAGAAAGGCCCCCTCGTGCCCCTGACCCGACGCGCGTTCACAGTCGGCGCCCTGTCCGCCGCCGCCGCCGCATCCGGCGCGCTCAGCCTGCCCCGCGGCGCACTCGCCGCGCCGAACACCGCCTACGCGATGGCGTACTTCACCGAGACGCCGAACGGCGTCGGCGCCGACTACGGCCTGCACCTGGCCGTCAGCCGGGACGCCCTCAACTGGACCCCGCTGAACCAGAACAATCCCGTGGTCACCCCGACCGCCGGGCAGCTCGGCCTGCGCGACCCGTTCGTGCTGCGCAGGACCGACGGGACGTTCGTGGTGCTGGCCACCGACCTCAAGGGCACCAACTGGGGGCTGACCAGCCAGTACCTGCACGTGTGGGACTCCACCGACCTCACCGCGTTCACCGGCTACCGGCGCATCCGGATGCACACGCTCGACACCCACACGTGGGCGCCGACCGCGTTCTGGGACGCCGCCCGCGGCCAGTACGCGATCGTCTACTCCGCCAACAACGGCCGGGACGTGCTGTTCGTCAACTACACGAGCGACTTCCGCACCGTCAGCGCCCCGCAGGTCTACTTCAGCCCGGGCTTCGGCGTGCTCGACGGCGACGTGGTCGTCGACGGCGGCACCACGTACCTCTACTACAAGAACCTCGACGACGGCTACCTGTACGGCGCCCGGTCCGCCACCGGCGCGCCGAACAGCTTCACCACGTACACCAGCGGCCTGCGGCAGGGAAACGCGATCGAGGCGCCGCTGCTGCTGCGCACGAACGAGGGCGGCTGGCGGCTGTGGGGCGACTCGTTCAGCCCGGTCAACAACGACTACTACGCCTGGTCCACGACCACCATCTCGGGCAACTCGTGGACGCCGCTGAACCAGCGCGACTACACCCCGCCGCTGAACTCCAAGCACGGATCGATGATCGGCATCAGCGACGCCGAGTACGCCGGCATGGTCAACCGCTGGGGCACGCCGAACTGGGTCCGGCTCAAGTCGTCGAACCTCCCCGACCGCTACGTCCGGCACGCCGACCGGATCGCCCGCGTCGACGCGTACCCGTTCGACCCCTACCAGGACCAGATGTGGCGCATGGTCCCCGGCCTGGCCGACTCCGCCGGCGTCTCGTTCGAGTCGGTCAACTATCCCGGCAACTACCTGCGGCACTACGACTACGCGGTCCGGCTCGACCCGGACGACGGCACCGCCACGTTCCGCGCCGACGCCACGTTCCACCGCACCGCCGGCCTGGCGGACGGCACCTGGTCGTCGTTCCGCTCGCACAACTTCCCCACCCGCTACCTGCGGCACTACGACTACCGGCTGCGCATCGACCCGCTCGGCGCCGGCTCCCCCGCGATCGACCGCCAGGACGCCACGTTCCGGGTCACCGCGTAACCGTTCCCCACCACCACCACCGTCCCCCACCGTCCCCCGCCACGGAGGCCGACATGCCCGCTCCCCTGGTGAACCGCCGCTTCGTCCTGCGCACCACCGCCGCCACAGCCGTCGCGGCCACCGCCGGCGCCGCCGCCGGGTCCGTCGCCGCAGGCGGTACGGCACACGCCGCGCTGCCACCGGCCCGCCCCGACATCGGCGTGTCCGCGTACGCGTTCGACCCGGGCCAGGTACGGCTGACCGCCGGCCGCTGGCAGGACAACCAGAACCGTACGGTCGCCTACCTGCGCTTCGTCGACGTGAACCGGCTGCTCTACAACTTCCGGGCCAACCACCGCCTGTCCACCGGCGGCGCCGCCGCCAACGGCGGCTGGGACGCGCCGAACTTCCCGTTCCGCACCCACATGCAGGGGCACTTCCTGACCGCCTGGGCACAGGCGTGGGCGGTGCTCGGCGACACCACCTGCCGGGACAAGGCGCTCACCATGGTCGCCGAGCTGGCCCGCTGCCAGGCCAACAACGGCGCGGCCGGGTTCAGCGCCGGATACCTGTCCGGCTTCCCCGAGTCCGACTTCACCGCGCTGGAGGCCCGAACGCTGAGCAACGGCAACGTCCCCTACTACTGCATCCACAAGACGCTCGCCGGGCTGCTGGACGTGTGGCGGTTGATCGGCAGCACCCAGGCCCGGGACGTGCTGCTGGCGCTGGCCGGCTGGGTCGACCAGCGCACCGGCCGGCTCACCTCGGCCCAGATGCAGGCCATGCTCGGCACCGAGTTCGGCGGCATGAACGCGGTGCTCACCGACCTCTACCAGCAGACCGGTGACGGCCGGTGGCTCACCGTCGCGCAGCGGTTCGACCACGCCGCCGTGTTCAACCCGCTCGCCGCGAACTCCGACCAGCTCAACGGGCTGCACGCCAACACGCAGGTGCCCAAGTGGATCGGCGCGGCCCGGGAGTACAAGGCCACCGGCGCCACCCGCTACCGGGACATCGCCGTGAACGCGTGGGCCATCACGGTCGGCGCCCACACGTACGCCATCGGCGGCAACAGCCAGGCCGAGCACTTCCGCGCCCCGAACGCGATCGCCGGCTACCTGCGCAACGACACCTGCGAGGCGTGCAACACGTACAACATGCTCAAGCTGACCCGGGAGCTGTGGCAGCTCGACCCGGACCGGGTCGCGTACGCCGACTTCTACGAACGCGCGCTGCTCAACCACATGATCGGCCAGCAGAACCCGGCCGACGCGCACGGCCACGTCACGTACTTCACCCCGCTCAACCCGGGCGGGCGGCGCGGTGTCGGCCCGGCGTGGGGCGGCGGCACCTGGAGCACCGACTACAACTCCTTCTGGTGCTGCCAGGGCACCGGGCTGGAGACCAACACGACGCTCGCGGACGCGATCTACTTCCACAACGACACCACGCTGACGGTCAACCTGTTCGTCCCCTCGGTGCTCACCTGGAGTCAGCGCGGCATCACCGTCACGCAGGCCACCTCGTACCCGGTCGGCGACACCACGACGCTCACCGTCACCGGTTCGGTGAGCGGCTCGTGGACCATGCGGATCCGGATCCCGGCGTGGACCAGCGGGGCGTCCGTCAGCGTCAACGGCGTCGCGGCGGGCATCGCCACCACGCCGGGCAGCTACGCCGTCCTGACCCGCGCCTGGACCTCCGGCGACACGGTCACGGTCCGGCTGCCGATGCGGGTCGCCACGGTGGCCGCCAACGACGACGCCGCGGTGCAGGCCGTCACGTACGGGCCGGTGGTGCTCTCCGGCAACTACGGCAACACCACGTTGAGCGGCCTGCCGACGCTGGACCCCGCCTCGGTCACCCGTACCGGCACCGGCAGTCTCGCGTTCACCGCGCGGGCGGACGGCGCCACCGTCAACCTCGGCCCGTTCTACGACGCCCACGGGCACAACTACACGGTCTACTGGCGGGTCGGCGCGGGCGCCGGCGGCGGGGAGGCGAGCTTCCGGCTCGCCAACGCGGCGAGCGGCCTCGTGCTCGGCATCCAGAACATGTCCACCGCCGACGGTGGGCTCGCGCTCCAGTGGGGCGACACCGGCACCGCCGACCACGACTGGCAGCTCGTCGTCGACGGGTCGGCGCTGCGGCTGCGCAACGTCAACAGCGGCAAGGTGCTGGGGGTGGAGAACATGTCCACGGCGGACGGAGCGCGGATCCTCCAGTGGGCGGACAACGGCACCGCCGACCACCTGTGGACCGTCGTCGACGTCGGCGACGGCAGCCACAAGCTGCGCAACGTGCACACCGGCAAGCTGCTCGGCATCTCCGGCGGTTCGACCGCCCAGGGCGCGTTCGCCGTGCAGGACCCGGACAACGGCAGCCTGGACAACCAGTGGCGGTTCCTGCCCAACGGGGCGCGGCGGATCCAGAACCTCGGCAGCGGGCTGGTGCTCGGCGTACAGAACATGTCCACCGCCGACGGCGGGCTGGTCGTCCAGTGGGGCGACACCGGCACCGCCGACCACCTCTGGACGGCCCTGGTGGACACCGGCGGCTACCTGCGGCTGCGCAACGGCAACAGCGGCAAGGTGCTGGGCGTCGAGGGCGGCTCGACAGCGGCCGGCGCCCGGATCGTCCAGTGGGCCGACAACGGCACCGCCGACCACAGGTGGCGGCTGCGGCACGGCGGAGGCGGCTGGTTCCGGATCCAGTGCGCGAACGGGGGCCGGGTGCTCGGGCTCAGCGGCGGCTCCGGCGCCCAGGGCGCGCAGGCGGTCCTCGCCGACGACACCGGGGCCGCGCACCAGCGCTGGCGGTTCCTGTAGATCAGGCGGTGACGGTGGGAGCGGTCCGGCCGCTCCCACCGTCACCGGGGCGTTCCCCCGGGTCAGGGTGTCAGGGCGTCCCCGGCGGGCGTCCAGGTCGACTCGTCCCGCACGTCGTCGGCGACGGTGATCCCCTCGGCGATCCGCAGCAGCTCGGCCTGGGGCAGCTGGCCGCCGACGCCCTCGGAGCTGACCTGGACCACGACACTGCCGTCGGCGCTCCAGACGTTGCAGAACCCGCCTCTGCGGGCCGCACCCGGATAGCACCTCGTCGCACCGGGCTCCGGTGACTGGTTGGAGCTGGTGCTCGGCGTGACGAAGATGTGGAACCCGTCCCTGATCCCGCCCTCGACCGAGTCGAACGGCGCCGTCAGGCCCGAGGTCCGCAGAGGCGGCCTGGTGTACGTCGCGCCGCCGTAGTCACCGGCGCGGGCGGTGGCGATGCCGCTCAGGCCGGGCATGGCGTGCGTGCCCACCTGGAGCGGCACGTAACCCCGCGGCAGGTAGCCCACCGTGAACGGCAGCGGAGCCGGCGTCGGCCCGGCCGGCTTCAGGCCCGCGACCAGGCCGCTCAGGTCCGCGAAGCTCGGCGTCGCCGTGTCGCCGGAGATCGACGTGACGGCGGCCCAGGCGTTGTGGGCGTACTCCCAGGCGAACAGCTTGTTGCCCGGCTCCACCGGGTTGCGCGGGTCGAGGCCGAACGGCAGCGTCGCCTGCACCGCCCTGCGCCCGGCCACCCGGACGCTCCGGCCGTCCTTGATCGCTGCCGGATCGAAGGCGCCGGGCCGGTAGACGGTCAGGTAGGCCCAGAGCCTCGGCTTCGCCCGGGCCGTATTCTCCTGCTCGATCGCCTCGTCCCGGCTGACGGGCTTGTCGTTCGAGGTGTGCCGGTCGGAGTAGACGGGGGCGATCTGGTACGCGGTCGACACGACGATCGGGTCCTGCACGTGCAGCGTGCCGGCGTCGTACCCGGTGAAGGTGAAGGTGAACGGCGAGGCGTCCGGCCAGGGGCTGACGCCCGGACGCGGCGCCCCGGACAGCGCCGAGGAGGTGCGCCTCGCGTCCAGGGTCGGCACCGTGATCGCGGCGGCGACCGCCACCGCGACGAGGCCCGCCGCGCCGGCTGTGGCGAACCGGGTCCGGCGGCGCCGTTCGGCGCGCCGCCCGGCCGCGACGATGTCGTCGACGGTACGGCCCATCGGCGGCTCGTCGCCGGTCACGGCGTCCACCAGTTCACGCAACTGCATTGGTCCACTCCCCTATCGGCCTGCCGGTGAGATTGAGGTGTTCGCCGCCGAGGGACTCGCGCAGCTTCGCCAGCCCACGGGAGACCTGGCTCTTGGCCGTGCCGACCGTGCAGCCGAGCACGGCGGCCGTGTCCTCCAGGCTCAGGTCCAGGTAGTGCCGCAGCACCACGGCGGCCCGCTGCCGCGCCGGCACGGTTTCGAGCGCCGCCCGCAGGCGCATCCGCTCGTCGGTCGTCGCCGCCGTGTCCCGCACCGTGGCGTCCGGCATGGCGTCGCCGGCCGACCGCTCGCGCCGCCAGGGCCGGCGGGTCTCGTCGATCGCGGCCCGGTAGACCATGGTCTTGACGTAGAGATCGGGCCGTTCCAGCTTCCGCCAGCGTGGATAGAGCTTGACCAGCGCGTTGGCCACGGCGTCCTCCGCGGCGTGCCAGTCGCCGCAGGTCATGTACGCCAGCTTGCGCAGGGACGCCATCTGTGACGTCACGAACTCGCGGAACGCTTGCTCGTCTTCGGCTTTCAATCGACTGCCTCCTCGTGACGGAGGTAGAACGGCCAGACCCACCCGGGACGTTGCACGGGCGGCGGACCAATTCCACCGCGCGTCCGGAGACCCCGGTCAGTACCGTCCCGGTGGCGGCACGGAACACGAGCGGATCATGGTCGCCAGCAGCGCCGGATGGTCGGTCGTGCCGCGCATGTCCACCGCGCGGCGGCAGCAGATCGTCACGCCGCTCGACGCCACGATCTGCTGCCGGGCGCCGTCGTCGATCCGCCGGTAGCCGGCCGGCACGCACGAGCGCACGTCCGGCGTGCCACCGGCACGGAGGTTGAGGTCACCGCCGACGACGGCCGGCGCGGTCCCGGCGTCGCCCCGGACGCCCGGCACCACCGCGCCGAGCAGATGCCCGCACTGGGCCAGCGCGACCTCGGCGCTGGTGTTCGCCAGGTGCGTGGTGCAGGCGTGGAGCCCGGCGGCCCGGACGCACAGCCACACCCGCTCCTCCGGGTCGGCGAGGTCCTGCGCCGGGTAGGTCCCCCGGTGCACCGACGGCCGGGCGTCACGGCCGTCGAGGCGGGTCAGCAGCCCGATCCCGTACGGCTCGCCGTTGTTGCACCGGGTGGGACCGCGGGAGGGGCGGTCACCGGCGGCCTGGAACGCGGACACCACCGTCCCACCGGCACGGGCGGCCCGCAGCGTCCGCTCCAGCGTCACCACGTCGTCGCGGCAGATCTCGTTGAGCGTGACCACGTCGGGCGCCTCGGCGGCGATCACGTCGGCGGCCTGGCGGACGGCCCGGCCGGTGTAACAGCCGGCCCGGCCGCTGTTGCACAGGTTCATCTGGAGCACCCGCAGCGTTCCCGTGCCGGTGGCGCCGGCGCCCGACGACCCGGCGGGCAGCCCGGCCACGACGAGCAGGCACACCGCGGCCAGCACCCGGCGGACACGCCGGGCGGGGCGGGTGGCCGGCTGCGCTGACAGCGGGGCTCCAACGGGTACGGGCGGCGGCGGGCGCCGGTGATCCTATCGCCGCAGCGCTCCCGTCGCCGCCTACCTCGGTACGGCCCGGAACCACGCCTCCCGGTCGTCCGGGTCGGGCCCGCGCCGGGGCAGCCTCGGCGGTTCCTCGCCGGTGACCGGCGCGTAGTGGTCGAAGGTGGTGGTCAGGACCGCCTCGCCGCCGGTGAGGTCGGGCAGGGCGGCGACGACCCGCGGCACCCGGGCGGACGGCAGCGTGCCGCTCACCTCCAGGTATCCGCCCGCGACCCCGGTGTCGTGGACGACCGCTCCGAGCCGGCCGAGCAGCGCCAGCACCGTCTCCACGGTGTGCCGGGGGAGGTTGACGTCGAACCGCTCGATCGGCTGGCACACCCGCGTGCCGGCCTGCCGCAGCGCGGCGGCGACCACGACCGGGGCGAGGTTGCGGAAGTCCGCCGCCACCGTCGAGATCGACTTGTCGAACTTCTGGTGCGGCCGGCTCTGCCGGGGCCAGTACCGGGACGCCGTCATGGTGACGGTGCAGTCGGTGACCGGCCACCCGTGCCGGCCCTGGCGCAGCGCCGCCCGCACGCCCTCCTCGGTGGCGGCGACGAACGCCGGCGGCAGCCGGCCCGGCTCGATCCCGGGACGGAACTCGATGCCGTGCCCGGCCGGGGCGGCCTCGATGCGCAACCCCAGCCCGGCCAGGTACGGGTTGCCGCGCTCCCGTACCCGCTCCTCGGCGCCGCCGGTGCCGGCGACCCGCTCGATGCAGGCGGTGAGCGTGCCGGAGAACCGCACCCGGACGCCGTACCGGTCCTCCATCAGGGCGGCCAGCACCTCCTTCTGGACCTCGCCGTGCAGGCGGATCACCGCCTCGGCCTGCTGCTCGTCGAGGCGCAGGTCCACGAGCGGGTCCTCGTCGGCCAGCTCGGCCAGGCCGGCGAACATCGCCAGGCGCTGCGCCGGGTCGACCGGCTCGACGACCGCCTGCCGGGTCGGCGGCGGGAACCGGTAGGCGTGCCGCCGCGGCGGGTCGCCGATGTGCTGGCCGATCCGGGCCGACACCCCGCGTACCGCCGCGATCTGCCCGGCGGAGACCGACCGGCGCACCAGCATGCCCTCGGGCTCGATGACGGCGATCTCGGTCACCGGCTCCGGACGGCCGCCGGTGAGCCGCACCCGGTCCCGCACCCGCAGCCGCCCGGACCACAGCCGCAGCCAGACGCGCCGGCCGTGCCCGTCCCGGTCGACGGCGAAGACGGTGCCCGCCGGCGGGCCGTCCCGTGTCTCGCCGTACGGCAGCAGGTCGGCCAGGACGTCGCACAACTGGCGTACCCCGGCGCCGGTGATCGCCGAACCGCACACCGCGGGGACCAGCTCGGCGCGGCGGACCGCGCGGCGGAGCGCCCGCCGGACGTCGCGGACGCGCGCCGGCCGGTCGGTCAGCCAGCGCGCAGCCACCGCGTCGTCGACCTCGGCCACCTCCGCCACCACGGGTTCGGCGTCGAGGTCCACGGCCTGCACCCGGGCCTCGCGGCGGCCCTGGCCGGTGACCGTGCCGAGAAGCACCGGCCGCGCTCCGAGCCGATGCCGCACCTGGGCCGTCACCCGGTCCACGTCGGCGCCGCCACGGTCGACCTTGTTGAAGAAGAACACGGTCGGTACGCCGATGCGGCGCAGCGCCCGCCAGATCGCGACGGTCTGCGGCTGGACGCCCTCCACGCTGGACACCACGAGCACGGCGGCGTCGAGGACGGCCAGGGACCGCTCGACCTCCGCGATGAAGTCGGGGTGGCCGGGGGTGTCGAGCAGGTTGATGCTCAGGTCGCCGATGGTGATCGACGTGACGGCCGCGCGGATGGTGATGCCGCGGCGGCGTTCCAGGTCCATCGAGTCGGTCCGGGTCGTGCCGGCGTCGACGCTGCCCGGCTCGGACACGGCGCCCGCCTCGTAGAGCAGGCGTTCGGTCAGGCTGGTCTTTCCGGCGTCAACATGCGCGACGATTCCGAGGTTCAACAGGGCCAAGGCGGAGCTCCACGGTAGGACGGGCAAGGGTCCGAAGCGTGGAAGCTGCTCGCATCGTCTCTCCTGGTGATCGTCGTCGTGGCGGCGCTCGCCGCCGGTGTGCAGTCCTACCTTGCCCGCCCGCCGCGATCGCCACCACCGAATTCGGTCCGGCTCAGCGCACGGGCGCGGCCGTATTCGGCCAGGGCGTGGAAGGCGGCCTTGGGCGTCCACGAGCCGTCCGGCAGCACGCGCACGATCCCCCGTGACGCCAGGTCGTAGTCGTGCCCGGGGTCGCCGGTGGTCGGCAGGTGCCGGTTCGCGAACGTGTACACGAACGCCGCCTCCGCCCCGCCGGCCTCGTAGTCGCGCAGCAGGTCGACGAGGTAGCGTGCCTGGCCGTCCTCGTCGCGCTCCAGTTCCGCGGTGAGCTTCGCCGCACGGCCGTGCTCGTCGTAGGCCACCGGCTCCGTCGCGCCCGCGACGTCGGCCGCGCCGCGGAACGTGCAGCAGCCGAACTCGGTCGCCGCGTACGGCTTGCCCTGTCCCACGGCCGCCGCCAGGGACTGCGGGAACACCGCGGAGTTGGTCGCGTCGCGGTAGCCGGCGTCGCTGGCGACGATGTCGATGGCCGTCCAGTCGACGTCTTCGAGCGGGATCGAGGCGTACCCGACGGGGCCGCCGAAGCGTTCCCGCACCGCTGGTACCGCTTCCGCGAGGAAGTCGCGCACCGCGGCCCGCGCGGCCGGGACCGCCTCCCGCATCCGCATCGGGTCGGTGAACACCGCCATGCGCTCGGTCAGGTCACGGCCGGGCAGGAAGCCGTCGGTGAACAGGGAGATCTCGGAACCGGTGAGGTAGACGACCGGGGCGCCGTCACGCCGCAGCCGCTCGGCCCGCTCGGCGCCGTCGAGCAGGAACGCCATGAGACCGTCGCGGTCCAGGCCGTTGGTGAACGGGCAGTACCACACCTCGAGCCCCGCCTCGGCCGCCAGCCGCGCGGTCAGCTCCAGCCGGTCCTGCACGCCGCCGGTGACGCGGACCGCGTCGCAACGCAGCTCGTCGCGGATGACACGCAGGTCGCTGCGCACGACGTCGGGGTCGAACGGCTCGTGGGTGGTGGATCCGGCGCTGACGAAGCCGGTGTCGTAGTTCATGCCGAAGACGCGCATCGAGAACTCCGCTCTTAGGGTACGCGCCGTACCCTATAAGGTACGGCGCGTACCCTGCAAGGCATGAGCAGGAGGCGACGGGGCGAGGAACTGGAACAGGCGATCCTGCGGGCCGCGGCGGAGGAACTGCGCGAGTCCGGATACGCGGGAATGACGATGGACCGGGTCGCCGCCCGCGCCGGGACCAACAAGAACGCCATCTACCGCCGGTGGCCGCACCGGGCGGCGCTGGGCGTCGCGGCGTACCGCCACCTGTCCGACGCGGCCATGCCGAACCCGGACACGGGCACGCTGCGAGGCGACGCGCTCGAGATGCTCCGGCTGGCAAACGAGACGTGGTCGTCCCCGCACGGGGCCGTCCTGCGCGGCCTGCTCGCCGCCGCCGCCGACGACCCGGAACTGCTCACGCTCATGCGTGAACGGTCCGGCGCCGACACCATGGACCGCGCCTGGATCGGGATGCTGGAACGGGCCGCGGCCCGGGGCGAGGCGCCGGCGGCGGCCGTCCGTCACCGGGTGGCGACGGTACCGATGATGCTGCTGCGCGCCGAGTACGCGATGCGCGGCGTCCCCTCCGTCCCCGACGAGGTGCTGGTCGAGATCGTGGACGAGGTGTTCCTGCCCCTGGTACGCGGTCGCGGCTGACGCCACCGTTCATCGGCGGGCCGCCCTCCGCCGCACCCACCAGATCCGCGACGCCACGGCGGCGGTGATCAAGGTCAGCAGAACCCACTCCCCGATACCCAGTTCCCGCTCCAGATACCGGTAGGAGGCGGCGCCCAGATAGCCCAGCACCGCCACGGCTGTCGCCCACACCAGCCCACCGGCCAGGTTGGCCCGGAGGAACACCGGCCAGCGCATCCCGGCGGTGCCCGCGAGCACGGGGACCACGGCCCGCAGGACCGCCACCCAGCGTCCGATCACCACCGCCCACGCCCCGTGGCGGGCGACCAGGTGCCGGGCCCGCGCCAGGTCGAGGCGCCGGCGCAGCACCCGCGGGGCGCGGGCGAGCACTCCCGGGCCGTACCGGCGGCCCAGGGCGTACCCGGCCTGGTCCCCGAGGCACGCCCCGACGGTCCCGGCGGCGGCCACCGCCCACAGCGGCAGCCCGCCGTCGTGGGCCACCAGCCCTCCGATCAGGATCGCCGCCTCACCCGGTACGACGAGCCCGAGCAGCGTCGAGGACTCCAGAGCCGGCAGGACGATCACCCTTGACCTCGTGGCGTCCTCCGGGACCGTAGTACTCGGCCGTACGAGCCTAGAAGTGCAGGTCGCCGAAGTGGATCGCGGCGCGGATGCGGTGGCCGGTGCCGAACCGGAGCTCGAAGCCGTTGCGGGTGGTCCTCCTCGGCGTGCTGCCCCGCGACTGACCGGCTGCCCCGCGGACCACCGGCCGGCGGGGCAGCCGGATCGTCAGCACCAGGTCAGCGTGGAGTTGACCCGTGTGACGTTGCTGATCGTGTTGTTCGCCCCGCCGCACGGGTTCTGGGTGATGTTGGTGTTGGTGACCGTCAGGTTCTGGAAGCGGATGCCGGAGGAGATCGGGAACTCGGTCCGCGAGGCGATCCGCACCTCGCCGCCGCCGGTCACGGTGCCGGACACCCCGGCGATGGTGACGTTGTAGCAGTTCTCCACGAGGATCGAGTTGTTGCCGGTGTTCGAGATGGTCACCCGGTCGATGACCGCGCCGCCGGACTCCGAGACGCAGAAGATCCCTCGCCCGCCACCGGACGCGATCACGGTGCCGACCCGGATGTTCGTCGGGTACGAGCTACCGATCCGGCCGTTGCGGTTGGCCATCCGGAACGCCGCGTACCCGGTTCCGGTGCCGACGCCCTGCGCGTCGACGGTGCCCACTGTGGCGTTGATCGTGTCGTTGAGCAGCAGACCCGAGTAGCCGGTGTTGCGCGCGGTGACGGTGCCGATGGTCAGGCCGTCCACGCCGTACGTCTCCACGCCGTGCGCGCCCGTGCCCGACACGTACACGGTGTCGATGCGCACGTTGCGCACCTTGACCGCCCGGTCACCGCCGTGGTTGTCGATCCGGATCCCCAGGCCGCCGGACAGCCGCATGTCGATCTGCCCCAGCGTCAGGTTGTTCACGTTGCGCATGAAGATCCCGTACAGCGGCGCCCCGGTGAGGGTCAGGTTCTGCACCTCGACGTCGGTGGTCCCCCGCGAGTAGACGGGCGCGTAGTCGCCCGATCCCGAGCCGGTCACGTTGATCGTGCCGCAGACCGCGAGCGTCGTGTACGACGGCAGCGACAACCGCGACCCGGCGCTCATCGAGCCGGAGCCGCGCACCACCACCCGCTGCTTGGCGGTCCGGCCGGCCGGCAGCGAGTTCACCGCGGCCTGCATCGCGGCGAGCATGTCCCCGCCCGAGTACACCGTCGACGACCCGTTGCGGGCCGTCCAGGTGCCGCCGTTGAGCACCGCCTCGGCCTGGTAGGAGCCGCTGCCGCACCCGGTGGACGGCGGCGGGGTGGTCGGTGTGCCGCCGGTGCCCACCCGGACCATCTGCCACTGCTGGTTGGCGCCGTTGAGGTCGGCGTACTGGCTGACCCGGGCACCGTCGGCGGTCGACCGTTCCCAGACCTCCAGGGCCTTCCCGGAGTGCCGGTTGATCAGCCGGATGTAGCCGCTGTCCGAGTCGCGCACCTGGAACTGCTGGTTGGCGGCGTCGAGGTCGGGCCACTGCCGGTACTCCGCGCCGTCGGCGACGTTCCACTCCCACAGGTCCACCACCTTGCCGCTGTGGCGGGCCTTCAGGCGGTAGTAGCCGCTGCCGGAGGAGACGAACTGGAACTGCTGCCACTCGCCGTCGTTGCGGGACCACTGCTGGATCGCCGCGCCGTCGCTGGTCGAGGTGTCCCGGACATCGAGAACCTTGCCGCTGTTGCGGTTGACGAGCACGTACCAGGCGCCGGTGTCGATGGTGGCCGCCTGCGCCGAGGGCGCGGCCACCACGGCGGCGCCGGCCACGGCGGCAAGCGCCGCCACCAGGGCCAGTGCCGGGCCGGCGCGGCGCCGGACCCGTGGGGCGCCGGGCGGTGCCGTCACTGCGGGGTTGAGCATCGTTCGACCTCCGGGAAAGGGGTACGCCGAGTCCGGCGCAGCGGTTGTCGGGCGCCTACTCCAGGTGGAAGGTGGCGGCGCCCCGGTCCGCGGCGGTGCCCACCGTTTCGAGCTGGAGCAGTCCGTCCCGATGGCGGACGTACCGGCCGGGGTAGTTCTGCGACTCCAGTGAGAGCCCTTCGGCGGCGGCCAGACCCGGCCGGCGCTGGAAGCTCGCGTCGCCGTCGAACAGGGCCGAGCCGTCGTCGCGTTCGACGTAGAGGGCGAAGGCCCGGTGACGCAGGTAGTAGCCGGGGAAGTTCGTCGACTCCAGCGAGACCGATCCGGCGCCGGCGAGGCCGGGGACGATGCGGAACTGCGAGTCGGCGAGGTTCGTGACGTTCGGCTCGACCCGGGCCCGGTAGTCGTAGTGCCGGATGTAGCTCGCGATGAGATCGTGCGAGCGCAACCGGACCGGGGTGGCCCCGTCGGGCACGGGGATGCCGAGGTTCGGCGTGCCGTCGGCGTTCCAGTACAGCTTCTGGATCCTGGTCCGCCGGTTCGGGTCGTCGAGCGGGTCGCCGCTGATGTCCCGGTAGTTGCGGTCGTGGTAGACCAGGATGTCGCTCTGCCCGTCCTCGGAGACGGTGAAGGAGTTGTGGCCGGGGCCGTACTGGCCGGTGGCGGCGTTGCCGGCGAACACCGGAGTGGGGCTCTTGCTCCAGGAGGCGGCGTCGAGCAGGTTCGCGCCGGCCGACGCGGTGAGCATGCCGAGGCAGTAGTTCGCGTCGGTGGCGCTGGCCGAGTACGTGAGGAAGACCCGGCCGTTGCGCTGGATCACCGCCGGTCCCTCGGCCACCCGGTAGCCGCGGGTCTCCCAGTCGTACGCCGGCACGACCAGCCGGGCCACCGGGCCGGTGATCTGCCACGGTTCGGCGCCCATCCGGGCGAGGTAGACGTTGGAGTTGGTGGAGATGCCCGGCTCCTGCTGGGCCCAGGTCAGATACCGCACCCCGTTCACCACGAACGTCGAGGCGTCCAGGCTGAACGTGTCCCACGGCGTGGTGATCCGGCCGCGTTCGGTCCACGAGCCGGTCAGCGGGTTGGCGCTCGCGTTCTCCAGCACGTACATCCGGATCCGCCACACGTCGTCGGTCCGCCCGGCGGCGAAGTAGACGTACCATCTGCCGTTTATGAAGTGGATCTCCGGAGCCCAGATGTGGGCGCCCATCTCGCCGCTCGTGTGCCGGCGCCAGATCGTCGTCTCGGTGGCGGTGGCAAGCCCTTGCAGGGTGGTGGCCCGCCGGAGCACGATCCGGTCGTACTGCGGCACCGTCGCGGTCATGTAGTAGTAGCCGTCGGTGTGCCGGACGATGTGCGGGTCGGCCCGCTGGTTCACCAGCGGGTTGGTGTAGTTCACCGCGGGCGCCGCCCGCGCGGGGCCGGGCACGGCGAGGCCGGCCGAGGTGGTGAGCAGCGCGAGCGCCGCGGCCAGGATCGGCCGCAGACGGCGGCGGGCCGGTTCGCCGGTACGGCGGCGGGCCGGGTGGAGGAAGTGCCGAGGCGACATGTGCGCCCTCCCAGGTGGCCGGTTCAGTACACGTAGGGCCAGGCAGCGGCGTCGTAGCCGATGCGGTTGACGCCGAGCAGCGACGCGCCGTCGTCGGCGTAGTAGTGGTAGAAGAGGACGTCGCCGTCGGTGTCCGCGAGGACGGCCTGGTGGCCGGGGCCGTGGACGCTGCCGTGCGAGGCCAGGATCTGCGTGCCGCCCCCGGCGAGCATGTCCCGGCCCGCGCGGTCCACGAACGGCCCGGTGGGGCTCGCCGAACGACCGACCATGATCCGGTACGTGCTGGCGGCGCCCTGGCAGCAGCGGTCGAACGAGACGTACAGGTAGTACCAGGAGCCACGCTTGACCAGGACCGGCGCCTCGATGCCGGGGCCGTAGGCGGCCACGCTGTGCATGGCGCTGCCGAGCCGGCGCCCGGTGGCCGGGTCGATCGGGATCATCTTGATGCCGGACCAGAACGAGCCGAAGCTGAGCCACCAGCGGCCCTGGTCGTCGACGGTGAGGTTCGGGTCGATGGCGTTGAAGTCGTCGGTGGTCCGCGACTCGACGACCAGTCCCTCGTGGACCCAGCTCCCGGAGTCGCCGGTGGTGCTGGTGGCCAGGAAGATCGCCGAGCGGTTGGAACCGAACGTCGACGCCGAGTAGTACAGGTGGTAGCGCCCGTTGCGGTACGACAGGTCCGGTGCCCACAGGTTGCGCGCGCCGCCGGTGTACGTGGTGGTCCACGGCGCGCCACCGGGGAAGACGGCGCCCGCGTTGCGGAAGGTGACCCGGTCGGCGGAGGTCTTCAGCGCGACGTTGTCACCGGTGTGCGCGACGAGGTAGGTGCCGTCGGGCCGCTTGACCACGGTCGGGTCGTGGACGCCGATGTCGCCGGACACCCGGCCGGGCTGCGGGTAGGCCGGTGCCGGGGTGGTGGGCGCCGGGGTGGGCGTGCCGCCGCCCAGCCGGATCAGCTGCCACTGCTGGTTGGCGCCGTCGAGATCGGCGTAGCCGGCCAGCCGGCCACCGTCGGCGGTCGACCACTGCCACACGTCGACGACCTTGTTCCACTGCCGGTTGACGAACCGCACGAACCCGCCCGCCGAGTCCTGCAACCGGAACTGCTGGGTGGCCGACGAGCGGTCGGTGCTCTGCACGAGCTGGGTGCCGTCGCCGCCGGCCGACAACTCCAGCACCTTCCCGCTGTGCCGGGACCGCACCTTGTAGAACCCGCCGCCGGCGTCTACGAACTGCCACTGCTGCACCGCGAGGTCGTTGCGCGTCCACTGGTTCACCGGCGCGTTCTCCGCCGTCGACCAGTCGTACAGGTCCATCGCCTTGCCGCTGTGCCGGTTCACGAACACGTACGCCGCGGACGTGTCGACCGTCGCCGCCGACGCCGGGGGCGTCCCGGCCACCACCCCCGCGGCGAGGACCAGCGCCGCCGACACCACGACCGCCGCCGTCCGCGTCCTCCGAGCGGTCCCTGTCACCGAGAACCTCCTGCGCCTGGTCGTCACCGGCCGGCCGCGGCGGCTCGCCTCACCCGTGACGCTCGTGGCAACGGCATTACCTTCAAGTTACGGCAATGTTCTCGTTAACATAGACGGGTGTCAAGGTATTCACTCCGGGGCGGCCGGCGCGTCCACGATGGAGACGGGCGTGCCCAGCTCCACCGTCCGGGACACGGTGCAGAGCCGGTCGTGCGACTGCCGCAGGGAACGTGGCAGCATCTCGCGGGCCCGGTCGCCGTCCGCACCGTCCGGGAACGTCACCGCGAACGTGACGGTGAGGTTCTCCATCCGGTTGCCGGCCTCCGGGTCGCGGATCTTGTCGCCGCTCACCGTGACGGCGAACCGGGTCGGTTCGGCGCGCCGGCTGGTCACGTGGTCGACGTCCACCGCGGTGCAGCCGCCGAGGGCCGCCAGCAGCAGTTCCACCGGCGTGAAGGTCGCGTCCTCCCCCGTACCCATCGCAAGCTCGCCGCCGCGGGCGTTGCGCGCCACGTATCTGCCCACGCTGGTGCGCTCGATCTCCACCGACCGGAAGGTGTCGTCACTCATGCGACGAACCTACCGAAAAGCGTTCCGCGAACGTGCGGTACACCGGAGTGCCCGGCAGCCCGTCGCGAACGGCGAACACCACGAGGTCGAACCGGTCGACCACCCGGAGCGCGTCGGCGAACGCGCCCGCCACAGTGGCCGGGTCGTTCCGGAACACCCCGCACCCCCAGGCGCCCAGCACCAGGGTCCGGTGCCCGTGCGCGGCCGCGACCTCCAGCACCCGCCGGGCGCGCCGTGCCAGCACCGCCGGCACGTCGGCGGCGCGGTCCGGCTGGTTGCGCAGGATCGCGCCCAGGTTCGGCGCCGCCGCGGTCAGGAAGGACGTGGTGTACGGCCGGTCGAGCAGGTTGCCCTTGTCGTCGCGGAACACCGGCACGCCCGGGGAGTGGACGACCCGGTCGCTGTACCGCAGGTCCCGCTGCGCCCGGTGGAAGGCGTAGAAGTCCGGCGCCGCGAGCAGGCACGGGTAGAGCGCCGACGAGCGGGCGATGCTCTCCTCCTGCGCCTGCGCCCCGCCCAGGAACCCGCCACCCGGGTTCTTCGCCGACGCGAACACCAGGCACGCCGCGCCGGACCCGAGCCGGTGGGCGGCCTGCAACGTCGACTCGTACGTCACCTCCACGGCGCCGGCACCCGGCTGCGCGCCATCGAGGTGGAGGACTTCGTCGGGCAGGTGCTCGCGGGTGCCGGCGACCGCGGCGCGTACCGCCGCCCCGATCTCGACGTCGTCACCGGCGTCGTTGCGATAGCGTCCGGCTTCGGCGATCGCGACCGTCTGCCGGGCGATCTCGCGGAGACGGCCGCTCATCGGGCATACCCGTCGATGTCGTGCATGATCGGCAATCTAGGCAGTCCGCACCGTGGCAGCAACCGATTAGCCACCGGCGGCGGCCTCGCGAGCGTCGACGTCGATCCACGCCGGGCAGCCGTCACTGCTCTCGGGGCGGGTCGCGCAACCCGTCCGCCACAGGGCATAGTGGCCCGCGGCTCCATCGACCGATGTTGCCCGCTCTCGGCGAAGGTGGTGGGAAGTGACGACGCGCTCACGTGTGCGACGGGTCCGGGCGGCCGTACTGGCCGTGCTGGCCGGGGCGACGCTCGCGATGGCGGCGGCACCGGCGACGGCCGCGCCGGAGACGGTGAGCATCCTGAGCGTGTCGGCGGAGAACGTGAAACCCCGCGAGACGGTACGCGTGCAGTTCCGCGTCACCAACAACGGACGCCGGGCCGAGACGGCGATCGTGGTGGTGGGCGGCGGCCTGCGGTGCGCCACCGGCTGCCGGGCGGAGCCGAATCTCGGTCCCGGCCAGAGCCGGACCTTCGACGCGACACTCGTCGCCCCGGATGCCCGCCCGGGCGAGACCACCGGCCTCAACATCTCGATCGGCGTGCGGCTCGCCGGGCAGAACAGCTACGCCTACAAGATGGTCTACGTCCACGGGGCGGGTGCCGCGCCCACCGGCGGTGCCTCACCGGCGGCCGGGGTGAGCGGGGTCTCCGGCCGGGTCCGCGACGCCGACGGGAAGGCGATCGGCGGCGCCGATCTGACCATCCGGGACAGCGCCGGTCACGAGTACCGGACGACCAGCGACCGCAGCGGTCAGTTCTCGATCACCTCCAGGGCCGGCCGGACGATCGCGGAGGGGTCCATCACGGTCCGCGCGTCCATGGACGGCTACCGCACCGCCCGCGCGACCGTGCGGGGCCGGGCCGGTGACGTCGCCACCGTGCGGCTGACCCTGGCCGTGGTGGCGTCGCCCACCACGGCCCCGCCGTCGCCCACCGCGGAGGCGAGCCCTCTCGCCGCGGCGGCCGAGGACGCCGCCCCCGCGGCGACGCCGCCCACGTTCAGGGCCGCCGGTGACGAGGGCGGCAGTACGTCGATGTTCCTCCTGGGCGGCCTGCTGGTCGCCGCGGGCCTGGGCGCGCTCGCACTGGTGCTGGTGCGGCGGAGAAACGTACCGGGCGCGGCGGCGGAGGCGCCCGCTCCCCCGGCGGCCCGGCTGCCGGCGCCGCCCGCGGGGAGCATGGCCGATGCTCCGACGGCGATCCTGCACACCGGGCCGGCCGCCGGCGGCTTCCCGCACTCGTACGGCACGCCCCCGCAGGGCGGCGGCCACCAGCACGGCTACCGAGGCTGAGGATCACCGCTGGCCGAGGGCTCGCTCCGGTGGCGGCCACTGTACCGGTCGAGTAGGCTCGGGCTATACCGGTCCAGCAGCCTGCCCATTATCGTTGAGAAGCCTCCTCCGATGAGCCCTCACGGAGCCGTCGCAACATCGATCCCAGCGACGGTCGACCTCCGATAATGGCGATCCGCGATTCTGTGCGCTCCATGATCAGAAGGCTCTCACGCCAATTCCGTGACCCCTCCTGACGCACCGAGTAACGTTTACGCAGTTTTAACCGAGCACTCCTACGGGCCGCGCTTTTCGAGCCGACCGACACCCCCCGACGATGTCCCTCCTCGCTGGCTTGATGCCTGCTCATGGCCGCTTTGAGCGTCCACACGACCGGGGACGGGAAACAGGGTTACGGATCTGTTAACAGCTCGCACTCACGCCGCCGGTTCACATCTTTGAAGATCCGCATGCGCCGATGAAACGTTGCGAGCCCTCCGACCACATGCTCTACTGAGCGAAGCCTCAGACTGAAATCCTGTCGACGAATGCCTTCTTATCGGAAGGACAATGCTTTGACGTCCATCTATCTGGATTCCGGCGACTCCGAGCAGATACGGTCGGCCGCCGAGGAAGGCCTCATCAGAGGTTTCACGACCAATCCCACGCTGCTGCGGCAGGTGACCGACGATCCGCTCCGCCACTGCTGCGAGCTTCTCGGCAAGTACGACCGGCTGGAGGTCTTCTACCAGCCGACCGGGGCGTACGGAGACCTCGAGGCGGAGAGCTGGGCGGCCTGGCGGCTGGACCCGCAGCGGATGACGCTGAAGCTGATGTCGACACCGTCCGGCATCGCGCTGGCCCGCCGGCTCGCCGACGGTGGCGCGCGGGTGGCGCTCACCGCCGCCCAGAGTCCGACCGTCATGATCGTCGCCGAGGCGATCGGGTGCGAGGCGGTCATCCCGTACGTCGACCGAGCCTGGCGGGACCAGCGCACCGAGAGCCACCTGGTGCGCTCGCTGGCGCAGGTACGCCACGGCGCCACCCGGATCATCGCCGCCTCGGTGAAGAACGCCGGCCAGTTCGTGCAGGCGTACCGCGACGGCGCCGACGCCGTCACCGCGCCACTGGACGTCCTGCGTGCCGTGACCGCCGACGCGGCCGCGATCGAGGCGGAACAGGCGTTCACCGCCGAGTACGCCGAAGCCGCGTTGCCGCTGCCCTGACCGTCTCCGAGAGCGGGGGAGAGAGAAGTGCCGAAGCATGCGTACGAAGCCGTCCTGTTCGACATGGACGGCGTGGTGGTGGACACCGAACGGACGGTAGCCGCGTTCTGGCGACTCCTCGCCGCCGAGCACGGCATCACCATCAGCGACGAGGAACTGGAGGAGCACGTGTTCGGCCGGCATGCCGAGCACACCCTCAAGGTGCTCTTCCCGGCGATCGCGGGCACCGACCACGGACCGGTGTACGAACGGCTTCGGGTCAACGACCAGACGCTGCGCTACGCGGAGATACCGGGGGCGACCCGCCTGATCGGCGAGCTGCGCGCCGCGGACGTGCCGGTCGCCCTGGTCACCGGCGCACAGGACTGGAAGGCCACAGCCGTCCTCGCCCAGTTGGGTCTGGCCGGATCCTTCGACGTCCAGATCCGTGCCGACGACATCGCCGTCGGCAAGCCGGATCCGGGCTGCTACCGACTCGCGGCTCAGCGCCTGGGCGTCGACATCACCCGCTGTGTGATCTTCGAGGACGCCTTCAGCGGAGTGGCCGCGGCGGTTTCCGCGGGCGGCACCTGCGTCGCGATCGGACCGGCGCGCCGGGCGAGCCGGCTCACCACCATCGGGGCACTCACGGTCGTACCCGACCTCCGGCAGACCCGCTACGAGCCGGGCCGGTTGCGCGTCGACCCCGTGACCGAGCTGCCCCTCACCCAGGTCCGCGCACGCACGCCCTGATCCGGCACACCGGATCCACCTCTCCCCCCTTCCACCGGCGGCGTCACCCGCCGTGGAACCACCCTGCCCAGAAGGGGCGACATGTCCAGTCTGATCAATGTGCCGACGACGCGCGCGGCATCCTCGCCCGGAGCCGTCGCCGGTTCACCCACCGACGAGGTTCTGCACCGATCCCATCTGGTCGGCGGGAACCGGGCGCTGACCCGGGCCGGCGGCGGGAACTTCTCCGCCAAAGGCGTCGTCGGCGACGTCCCGGTGCTGTGGATGAGTTCCTGGGGATGCGACGGCGCCGCCACCACGGCCGAGGACTTCCCCGCGCTGCGCCTGGACGATCTGCTCGAACTGCGCCACGCCGTACCCCTGGACGGTCCCGCCATGGTGGAGCGGATCGCCGCTACCGCGCTGACCGCCGACCAGCGACCGCCCGGCATCGAGACGCTCACCCACGCCTTCCTCCCGGCCGCACACGTCGACCACTGCCATCCCGACGCCGTCATCTCGTTGACCTGCATCCCCGACGGCCGCGAGCGGGCTGCCGCCGAGTTCGGCGACGAGGCGATCTGGTTCGACTACCGGCAGTTCGACATGAGCGTGGCGCAGGAGCTGGCCGACCGGGTCGCCGCGCAGCCCGGCTGCCGGTTCGTCCTGCTCGCCAACCACGGCATCTTCACCTGGGCCGACACCAGTGAGCAGTGCTACCGCAACTCGCTCGAAGCGGTGGCCCGGGCCCGGCGGGCCCTCGGCGCCGCCGCGCGCGGACGGCCGGGGGACCTCGGCGGGTCCGCCGTGCGGCCACTGGTCGCCGAACAGGCGGACGACCTGCTCGACGAACTGCTCCCGGTCCTGCGGGGCGCCATGCGTGAGGGCCGGCGTGGCATCGTCCTGAGCACCGACACGAGCCCGGAAGCCGTCCGGTTCGTCTCATCCGTACGCGGGCCGGAACTCACCCAGGCCGGGCCGGGCTGTCCCGACTCGCTGGTGACAGTCGGCTACCGTCCCCTCGCACTCACCCCCACCGACCTGACCGCTCAGGGGGTGCGAGCCGCGATCGGGCGCTACCGCAGCGCGTACGCCGCGATGTTCGAACGTCACGCCGACGCGGCGGCCCGCCGGCACGGTCCCCGCCGTGACCTGCCCCGGGTGGTGCTGCTGCCCGGGCTGGGCGTGGTGGCCGGGGGCGCCGACCCGGCTCAGGCGGCCATCTGCGCCGAGCACTTCGCCCAGACCCGTTCGGTGATCGAAGCCGCAGACGCGGCCGGGGGCTACCGGAGCCTCACCGAACGGCAGGGCATCGCCGACGAGTACTGGCCGCTGATGCGGTTGAAGCCGCTGTTGCGGACGGCACCGGGTCGGCTGGCGGACTCGGTGGTACTCGTCGCCGGTGCGACGGATGCGACCGGCCGTGTCGTCGCCGATCTGCACGCCGCCGGCGCGAACGTCGCCCTGGCCGGCGGTGACGAGCCGTCGCGGACGGGCGTCGTACACCTCCGAGCCCGACTGTCCGCTCCCGAGGCGGTCGTCCGCGAGGCGGTGCGCGCCTTCGGCGGCTTCGACGTGCTCGTCGGTCTCGCCGGTGTCGACGACCGCCTGTTCCACGCGGCCGCGGCGGTCTTCGCCCGCCAGGGCACCCCCGGAATCTTCTGCACGGCCGGACCGACAGGTGGCCGTGTGCACGACGGCGAGCACGTCGACGTGCTCGTCGAGCAGGACCCCAGCATGGTCGCCGGACGAATCATCGCCGCGACCACACAACCCCCACAGGGGAGTACGGAGGATGCGTCGTGACCGAGGAGACCTACGACACCTGGCCGGGAACACGGGACCTGTTACCGCCGGGGCACGTGCTGCTCAGCTCGTGCTTCGACGCCCACCACACCATCGGTGGCGGCCTGTTCTCGATCGGCAGGACGGTGGAGGTGATCGACCGTGTGTCCAGTACGGGCATGTGCGCCGACGACTCGCTGCTCTACCGGTGCCTGTGGAGCGCCGAGGGCAGCCCTGCCGAACTGGTCGCGTACGACACCGCCGGGGTGCGGCGGTACCAGCGGCTCGACGACGTCTCCACGCCGCACGACATCCTCTGCGTGAACGACCAGGTGCTGGTGGTCGCCACCACCCAGAACGAGGTGCAGTCGATCGGCCGGGACGGCGAGGTGCTGTGGCGCTGGCGGGCTCCGGGTGAGCCGGACAGTTGGCACCTCAACAGCCTGGCCCGGTACGGCGACCGGCTCGTCGTCTCCGGTTTCGGACCGTTCCTGCGGCGCCGCGGGTGGGACGAGAACGGCAAGCCCGCCACCGGCAGGGTGGTCGCGCTCGACACGGGTGAGCCCCTGCTCAGCGGCTTCCGAGCGCCGCACCATCCGCACTACTCCGACGGGATGTGGCTGGTGTGCGACTCGGCCGCCGGAGAACTCGTCGAACTGCCCGACTCAATCCGGCGTCCCACCCGCCGGCTGCCCCTGCCGGGCTGGCCACGTGGCCTCGCCGTCACCCCGGACCACCTGTACGTCGGCATCAGCCCTCACCGGTACCTGGACTCCTCCGTCGACACCGCGGCGGTGGTGGTCGTCGACCGGGCGCAGTGGAGGATCCTCGGCGTCATCAAGCTGCCCGCGCGGGAGATCTACTCGCTGGCCATCGTTCCGGAGGCCCTCGCCGAGGGTGCCCGTCACGGCTTCAACGCCAACAACACCCGGACACACGAGCAGGGCCAGCGCCAGTTGTTCGACCAACTCGGCAAGCAGCCGCGGCAGCTCTGGGCGGTCGGCGACCACCTCCGCGAGGAGGAGTGCCGGATCACCGTCACACCCGAGGAGCCGATCTACGAGGAGGTCGAGGCGGGCAGCCTGCTGAGCGTCGCCTGCCTGATCCAGAACACCGGCGCCGGGATGCTCACGCCGGCGCCGCCGAAGCCGGTCCGCGTGGTGTCCCGGTGGTACGACGCGGACGGCGAGCCGGTGCCGGGCGCGGTCGCCAAGTCCGCCCTGCCCCGGTCCCTGCCGCCGGAATCGGCGACCCGGGTGCTGGTCCGCGCACGCGTCCCGGAGGAGGCCGGGCGGTACCGGCTGCGGATCACCCTGGCGCAGGACGACGGTCTGGTCTTCGACGAGCTGCACGCGGACAACCTGACCGAGATCGAGTTCGACGTGGTGCCGGACGGCGTACGCGACGACGCGCTGGCCGAGTTCGGCCTGTACCCGTCGGAGGTCCGCGCCGCGCGGATGGCGAACACCGTCGAGGAGTTCCTGCACTCACTGCTGCATCACCCCGACGGCGCGCCACGCGCACTCAGCAGGGCGCTGATCGCCGACCGTGGTGCGGCGGAGTTCGGGGACGCGGTCGCCGCCGTCCTGGGTTGCTCCCCCGACTCCATCCGGTACGTGGTGAACCAGGCGCTGGACGGGACGAGCGACCTGACCCTCACCGGCGCCGAGGCGATCGCGCTGATGATGCGCCGGCTCGGCGTCACCGTCGCCTTCACCTACGCCGGCACGTCCGAGCTGGCCCTGTGCGACGCCACTGCCCGGCTCGGCATCCTCCGCAACGGCAGAGGTGACCGGGAGAGCGTCTTCCAGGCCGCCGGCGCCAGCATGTTGCGACCCGGCCACGGTGCCGCCGTCGTCCACGCGGCACGGGGCCTGACAAACGCCCTCGGCGCGGTCGGCGCGGCGCGCCGCAACGAGGTCGGCACGCTGGTGGTGGTCGGAATGCCGTCCACCGCGTCCGCGCCGTTCCTGCCTCCGCACGGCGAACCGCGGCTCATCGAGGCATCCGGCGAGTTCGCCAAGGCCGCGTTCGAACTGGGCCCGGTTCCCCCCGCCGACGCGCCGGACGAGCGGGCCGCCGCCGCGGCACACCTCGTCGACGTTCTCCACCAGGCCGACCTGGCGATCCGCCAGGCCCCGTGCGGACCGGTGCTGCTCGGGGTACCGCAGGACGTCGCGGAGAGCAGTTGGGTGCCACTGGAGCGTGCGCTGCAGTTCCGGCCGGCGGACCCGCACCGGCCGGTCGACCGGGACACCCTGCGGGAGGCCGCCGCCCGGCTGACCGGCGCCGGCCGCCCGGTCGTGCTGATCGACGACTACGCGCTCCGGCACGAGGGGATGCGGCCCGCGCTCGCCGCGTTCAGCAGGGCCACCGGCAGCGCTGTGCTTCAGGTCAAGTACCGGCGCGGCCCGATGCTCTTCGAGCGTATCGACGAGACGGAGGTGCCCGGATTCGTCGGCTGGTACGACCCGAACGACCAGGCGCACCGGAGGATCATGGAAGCGACCGACATGATCGTCACGGTCGAGGACCGCAACATGTATCCCCGCGTCATCGGCGAGCTGCCGCCGGGACCGAAGATCGCCCTGACGTCCAAGCCCGCGGGCGTGCTCAAGAACGGCTACCTCGCCGGCGACGACCTCCTCGTCGACGGTGACGTGGTCGGCTCGCTCCACGAGCTGGCCGCGGTGCTCGGTGACCGCAACGGGGCCCCGCGCTGGTACGCCGAGTCGGTCCGGGAGCCGTCCCCGCCGCGCCACGTGGTGCCGACGGCGGCCCTGACGGTCCGCGAAGGACTGGCCCGGGCCGTCACCGCGGTGGCCGGCGAGCAGGACCGCCCGGTCACGTTGGTCGACGACAGTCAGATGTTCGGAGGGCTGCTCGCCGAGGTCTACGACCTGCTGCCGCCCGGGGTCCGGGTGTTCGGCGACCACGGCGGCTTCGTGGGCGGCGGCACGGCCACGGCGACCGGCCTGGCCGTGGGCGAGGCCGGCGTGAGCGTCATCTGCACGGTCGGCGACCAGGGTCTCACCAACGGCATCCAGGGTCTGGTGTCAGCCGTGCAGGAGAACGCGCCGATCACGTTCGTGGTCTGCAACAACGGCGGCAGCGTGTCCCTGCGCAAGCAGTCGCGCGGACAGACGCTGCTGAACTCCGGCTTCCACCAGTATCTCGACAACGCCGCCGGGATGCGGTACGCGGAGATCGCCGAGGTGCTGGGCATGCAGGCACGCCGGGTCGACCTGACGAACTGGCTGGACGACGAGCACGCGGCGACGCGCCTGACCGACTTCCGGCGAGCCCTGTCGTCGGCCGTGAACCACGCCGGACCGTCGCTCATCGAGCTGGTCCTGCCGTCGGACCCGGAGTTCTGGACCGGCGTCTGGATCACCGAGGGCTTCGAACCGCTGGCGAAGCCGGCGGTCAGGGTCGAGGACGCCGCCCATGCGTGAGGTGACTGTCGGTACCGCCGATCTCGCGGCGTACCAGCAGATTCTCGGCCCCGAGCGCAGCGCGGCGCTGCGCTCGGGCGCCGAGCGCCTCGCCGGCCTGCTGGGCGGGCGGACGGTGTGGAACGTGAACTCGACCGCCGCCGGGGGCGGCGTGGCCGAGCTGCTGCACTCCCTGGTCCCACTCGCGACAGCGCTGGATCTCCCGGTCCGCTGGCTGGTGATCGACGGCGATCCCCGGTTCTTCGCCGTCACCAAGCGGCTCTGCACCCTGGTCTACGGTTCACCGGGCGACGGCGGCCCGACCGGGGAGCCGGAGCAGGAGCACTACCGCCGGGTGCTGCGGGCGAACTCCGAGGACCTCGCCGGATTCGTACGCCCCGGCGACGTGGTCGTCGTGCACGAGGCGCAGCCCGCCGGCCTGGTGCCCGCCGTGGCGGAGATGGGCGCCCGGGTGGTCTACCGGGCGCACACCGGTTGCGACGTGCCGAACGAGAACACCGCGCGCGGCTGGGCCTTCCTCCGCCCGTACGTGGAGAAGGCCGACGCCTCGGTCTTCCTCATCGCCGATCACGTGCAGGGCTGGGCGCCGAACCCGCACGTGATCGCCCCCTCGATCGACCCCTGCTCGCCGAAGAACGTCACGCTGAGCCCGGCGGAGACCGTCGAGGTGCTGCGCGCGGCCGGCGTCCTGTCCGGCGGGAACGGCAGGCCGGTCACCGTCTCGCGCGGCGGCCCGCCCATCGAGATACGACACCCGGTGGTCGCGGTCCGCGACGGTGCCCCGCCCGACGCGGGTGTGGCGATGGTCGTGCAGGTCTCGCGGTGGGACCGGCTCAAGGACATGGCCGGGGTCCTGCGGTCGTTCGTCGCCGCCGACGTGCCGGACAGCTACCTCACCCTGGCCGGCTCGGACGTCACAGGCGTCTCGGACGACCCGGAGGCGGCCGAGATGTTCGACGAGTGCAGGCGCGAGTGGGCGCAGTTGCCACAGTCGATCCGGGCCCGCGTGCAGCTGCTGTGCCTGCCGATGACGGACATGCGGGAGAACGCGCTTGTGGTGAACGCGTTGCAGCAGCACGCGACGGTGGTGGTGCAGAAGAGCCTCGCCGAGGGCTTCGGACTCACCGCCACCGAGGCGATGTGGAAGGCCCGGCCGGTACTCGCCAACGCGGTCGGCGGGCTGCGTACACAGGTCGTCCCGGACGAGTCCGGCCTACTGCTGGAGCCGTCCGACACGGCCGGCGCCGCCGCGTCGATCACCCGCGTCCTCGGCGATCCGCAGCTCGCCGCGCATCTCGGCGCCGGCGCCCGGCGCCGGGTGCGCGAGCACTACCTGCCGGACCGGCACCTGCTGCGGTGGGGCCGGCTGATCGAGAACCTGCTGCCGGAGGGAGGGCGCTGATGCGCCGGCTCGGCAAGAACGGACCCGCCACCTTCGACCTCGGTCTGGGCTGTATGGGCATGTCCCAGTTCTACGGCCCCGGCGACGACACCGATTCCCTGCGGACCATCAACCGCGCCCTGGACCTGGGCGTCAACCTGCTGGACACCGCTGACATGTACGGCCCGTACACCAACGAGGAGCTGATCGGCCGGGTCCTGCGCACCCGCCGCGAGGAGGCGCTGGTCGCCACGAAGTTCGGCAACGTCAAGGACGACACCGGCCGGGTGGTCCGGGTCGACGGCAGCCCGGCGTACGTGCGGCGGGCCTGCGAGGGATCCCTTCGGCGGCTCGGCGTCGACGTGATCGACATCTACTGCCAGCACCGGGTGGACCGCAACACCCCGATCGAGGAGACCTGGGGTGCGCTCGCCGAGCTGGTGGCCGAGGGCAAGGTCCGGTACCTGGCCATCTCCGAGGCCGCCGAGGAGACGGTGCGCCGGGCGCACGCAGTGCACCCGGTGGCGGCGGTGCAGACGGAGTTCTCGCTGTTCAGCCGCGATCCCCAGCGTGGTCTGCTGCACGCGCTGGACGACCTGGGGATCGGGTTCATCGCGTACGCGCCGCTGGGCCGCGGCCTGTTGTCCGGGCGGTACGACGCCGATGCCCGCTTCCCGGACGACGACTTCCGTAGCGGCCTGCCCCGGTTCACCGGTGAGAACCTGCGGCGCAACGCCGCGACGGTGCGCGCCATCCGGGAACTCGCCGATCGCCGCGGTCTCACGGTGGCGCAGCTCGCCCTGGCCTGGGTGCTGGCCCAAGGGCCGGACATCGTCCCGATCCCGGGAACGAAGACCGTCGGCCGGCTGGAGGAGAACATCGCGGCCGCCGCCGTACGGCTGACCGACGAGGAGCTGGCGCTGCTCGACGGCATCGCACCGGTCGGCGCCGCCGCGGGTGACCGGTATCCGGACATGTCAGGCGTGGACATCTAGCGGCGCGACGGGAGATCGTCATGGACACCGAGGACTGGTGGCGCACGGCCGTCATCTACCAGATCTACCCGCGCAGCTTCGCCGACTCCGACGGCGACGGCGTGGGCGACCTGCGGGGCATCATCGAACACCTCGACCATCTCAACGGGGCGCCCGGATCGCTGGGCGTCGACGCGCTGTGGCTGTCCCCGTTCTACCCGTCGCCGCAGGCCGACTTCGGCTACGACATCAGCGACTACACGGCTGTCGATCCGGCGTACGGCACGCTGGCGGATTTCGCCGAACTCGCCGACGAGGCGCACCGGCGCGGCATGCGCCTGCTTGTCGACCTGGTCATGAACCACACCTCAGACCGGCATCCGTGGTTCGTCGAGTCCCGGTCGAGCCGGTCGAATCCCAGGCGGGACTGGTACATCTGGGCCGACGGCCGGGACGGCGGGCCGCCGAACAACTGGCTCAGCTCGTTCGAGCGGTGCGGGCCGGCCTGGACGCTCGACCCGGCCACGGGCCAGTACTACCTGCACAGCTTCACCCCGCGGCAGCCCGACCTGAACCTGCGCAACCCGCAGGTGCGGGCGGCGATCCGGGACGTGTGGCGGTTCTGGCTGGACCTGGGCGTCGACGGGTTCCGCATCGACGTGGCGCACCGGCTGTTCAAGGACGCCGCGTTGCGGGACAACCCGGAGCCGCTGGCGGCGTACCGGCGGCACCACAGCCATCCCGAGCTGCGGCAGTTCAACATCGACCTGCCGGAGTGCCACGACCTGCTCCGCGAGCTGCGCGCCGTCCTCGACGGGTACGGGCCCGGCCTGCTGCTGGGCGAGGTGCCGATCAGCGACGACACGCGGCTGGTGCGGTACTTCGGCGCCGACGGCATGCACACCGCCTTCCACGTCGCCTTCTGGGAGCAGCCGTGGGACAGCGCCCTCTTCCGCCGTACCGTCGACGGCCTCTGCGACCTGGCCGCCCCCGACGCGTTGCCCACCTACGCGCTCGCCACGCACGACATCTCCCGGACGGTCAGCCGGTACGGCCTGCCTCAGGCCCGCGTGGCCGCGCTGATGCAGTTCACCCTGCGCGGTCTGCCGTGCGTCTACTACGGCGAGGAGGTCGGCATGGCCGACTCGCGTCCGCCACAGGCTCTCGACGTCGACGGCCGGGACGGGCAGCGGGTGCCGATGCAGTGGGAGCCGACCGGGTCCGGGTTCACCGCCGGCACCCCGTGGCTGCCGTTCGGGCCGGACATCGAGACCGCCAACGTCCGCGTGCAGGACGACGATGCGGCATCGATGTTGAACTTCTACCGCCGTCTCATCCGGTACCGGCGCGACTCCAAGGCGCTGCGGTTCGGCGATTACGAGTCGCTGCCCTCGCCGAAGGACACCTACGTGTACCGGCGGCGCGCCGGCGGCGAGGAACTGCTCGTCGCGCTCAACTTCGCCGACCGGCCGATCGTGGTGGGTCTCGGCGAGGGCACCGCCCGATTGGAGCTGTCGACCGACACCGGCCGCGAACCGGAGACGGTGCGGCTCGCCGCGCTGTCACTCGGCGCCTTGGAGGGAGTGGTGCTCGGTGTCCGCTGAGCTGGCCAACTGGGCGGGCAACCTGCGGTTCAGGGCCCGCCGGGTACACCGCCCGACGACGCTGGACGAGATGCGGGCGGTGGTGGCCGGGGCGGACCACGTCCGCGCGCTGGGCACCCGGCACTCGTTCAGCGACATCGCCGACACCGCCGCCGACCTGGTGTCCCTGGAGGACATGCCGCCGGTGACGACTGTCTACGTGCGCAACGCCACTGTCACCGTCGGCGGCGGCGTACCCTACGCTCGCCTCGCCCGCGAGTTGCACGCCGCCGGGTTCGCGTTGCCCAACATGGCGTCGCTGCCGCACATCTCGGTCGCCGGGTCCTGCGCCACCGGCACGCACGGGTCCGGCGTACGGAACACGATCCTGGCTGGCTCGGTACGGAGCCTGGAACTGGTCACCGCGGGCGGTGAGCTGGTCACGGTACGGCGGGACGACCCCGACTTCGCCGGCATGCCGGTGAACCTGGGTGCCCTCGGCGTCGTCACGAGCCTGACGCTCGACGTCGAGCCGGCGTACGAGGTGAGCACGACGGTCTACCTCGACCTGCCGATCAGGGCCGGGCTGGACCACTTCCGGGAGCTGATGTCGGACGCGCACAGCGTCTGCCTCTTCACCGACTGGAAAGCGCCGGTCTTCAACCAGGTGTGGGTGATGGCACGTACCGACGATCCCGAGCCGAAGTCGCCCGGCCGGGAGTGGTTCTCCGCCACACCGGCGACCCGAGATCTGCACCCGGTGAGCACGCAGTCGGCCGCCGCGTGCACCAGACAGCGGGGCGTTCCCGGTCCGTGGCACACCAGGCTGCCGCACTTCCGGCCGGAGTTCACGCCGAGCTCCGGGGAGGAGCTCCAATCCGAGTACGCGGTGCCGGCCGGGCACGCCGTCGCCGCGCTGGAGGCGCTCGGTGAGATCGCCGAGGTGATCCATCCGGTCCTGCAGATCTGCGAGGTGCGCACGGTGGCTGCTGACGAGTTCTGGCTCAGCCCGGCGTACGGCACCGACGTGGTCACGATCCACTTCACCTGGATTCCGGACGCCGACCCGGTACGGCGGACCATCCACGCGGTCGAGGCGAGCCTCGAACCGTTCCGCGCCCGGCCCCACTGGGCCAAGCTCACCGAGATGCCGCCCGAACGGGTCCGGGATCTGTTCCCCCGCCTCGCCGACTTCCGGGCACTGGCGCACCGGTACGACCCCGGTGGCAAGTTCCGGAACGACTTCACGGACCGGTACCTCGGACCGGCCGCCCGGCGGGGAGGACACGGGGACGGAGGCTCGCGGTGACGCTGCGCGTGTCGCACCTGGACGAGCTCGAGGCGGAGAGCATCTTCGTGATGCGGGAGGTGGTGGCGGAGTTCGAACGGCCGGTGTTGCTCTTCTCCGGCGGTAAGGACTCGGTGGTGATGTTGCGGTTGGCGGAGAAGGCGTTCACCCCGGCGCGGATTCCGTTCCCCGTGATGCACGTGGACACCGGCCACAACTTCCCCGAGGTGCTGGAGTATCGGGACGCCCGGGTGACGGCGCTGGGGTTGAGCCTGATCGTGGCCTCGGTGCCGGAGGCGATCGACGCCGGCCTGGTACGCGAGCCGGCGGACGGCACGCGCAACCGCATCCAGACACCCGTGCTGCTGTCCGCCGTGGAGAAACACCGGTTCGACGCGTTGTTCGGTGGGGCGCGCCGAGATGAGGAGAAGGCCCGGGCGAAGGAGCGGATGTACAGCTTCCGGGACGAGTTCGGGCAGTGGGACCCGAAGAACCAGCGACCGGAGCTGTGGGCGTTGTACAACGGCCGGCACCATGCCGGGGAGTCGATCCGGGTGTTCCCGCTGTCGAACTGGACCGAGTTGGACGTCTGGCACTACATCGCCCGGGAGAGACTGCCGCTCCCCTCCATCTATTTCGCACACGAGCGTGAGGTGGTGGAGCGCAACGGCATGTGGTACGCCGTCAACGAGTTCCTGCGCCCGCGGCCGGGCGAGTCCTCCCGGCTACGCCGGGTGCGCTACCGGACGGTGGGCGACGCCACCCAGACCGCGGCGGTGCTGTCGGAAGCGGACTCGGTGGAGAAGGTGATCGACGAGGTGGCCTCGACCCGGATCACCGAGCGCGGCGCGACCCGTGGGGACGACCGGGTCTCGGAGGCCGCGATGGAGGACCGCAAGCGGGAGGGCTACTTCTGACCGCGGGACGAACACCACGGACACCGGACCCCTGATCCGAATGGAGATCCATGGACGTCGCATCGGTGAGTGAACTCTTCGAACACGGCCTCGTCTCGGACCCGGACGCGGTGGTGGAGATCCGCGAGTCGATCGGCGACCCGCACTCCGGCCCCGGTGGGCGTTCGTACCGGGTCTGTCTCGCCGGTGGCCTCGCCTTCGAGGTGCTCTTGGAGCGCGGCCTCGACATCGGTGCCCTGTGGTGCCGCGGCCTCCCGGTCGCCTGGCGTTCCCCCCTGCGGGCCGCCGGACCGGACACCGCAGCCGCAGGTGGCTGGGTGGGCCGGTTCACCGGGGGCATGCTGGCCACCTGCGGGCTGGACAACATCGGCCGCGCCCGTGAGACGTACGGCCAGCACGGCACGCATCACCAGACCCGGGCGGTCGACGTGGTCGTACGCCGGACGACCGCACCGGCCGGGGTGGTCATCAGCGGGACGGTGCCGTCGGCCTCGGTCTTCGGGCGGCAGCTACTGCTCCATCGGGAGATCTCGTCCACCGCCGGCCGGGCCGCCGTCACGGTGCGCGACACGATCGTGAACGAGGGCATCACCGCCGAGCCGGTCAGCCTCCTCTACCACCTGAACTTCGGCGCCCCGTTCCTCACGCCCGGAGTACGCGTGCGCGCGCCCGCCGAACGCCACATCCCCCGCGACGACGACTCGGACTGGCAGGTCTTTCCGCAACCGCTCGACGCCGTCGGAGAGGTGGTCTGGGAGCACGCCGGCTTCGACGGTCAGTCCGCCGGCGTCGTCGTGCACTCCCCTGCCGTCGGCATGTACGCGGAGGTGATCTGGGACGTCGCCGCCCTGCCGCGGTGTTTTCAATGGATCTATCCCGCGCGGCGCGGCTGGGCGCTCGCCGTCGAGCCGGCGAACGCGCCGCTCTTCGGCCCGGACCGTGAGCTGCCGCATGCCGGCGCACCCGTGCTGGCACCCGGTGGGCGGATCGAGGCGGGCTTCACGCTCGCCCTCCACGACGAGAAGCCGCCCCGGTGAAAGTCGAGGTCGTGCAATGCGGGCGGGACCGCTCAGCGGGGCGGTGGTGCGGTGCTGTCCCGGACCACCAGCTCGGCCGGCAGGACGTGGTGCTGCGGCACATGCGCGACGCCGGCGCGCGCGTCGGCGATCGCCGTGGTGAGAGCGGTGGCCGCGGCCTTGCCCTTGGCTTCGACGTCCTGGTGGACCGTGGTGAGGGCGGGTCGCAGCTGGGCGGCCAGCGGATTGTCGTCGAAGCCGACGACTGACAGATCCCGGGGTACGTCGATGCCGAGGTCGACCGCCGCCCGCAGGACACCGTGCGCGGTCGCGTCGGAGAAGCACAGGACGGCGGTGGGCCGGTCCGGTCGATCCAGCAGCAGACGGGCCGCGGCCCGCGGCTCCTCGGGGTTCGCGCCCGGCTGGCGGGCCACGAGCGGAGTGATCCCCGCTTCGTCCAGCACGTCGCACCATCCGAGCAGCCGCTGCTTGGCGGCGTATCCGTCGATCGTCACGTCCGCCGGGTCGATCAGGCCGTGTGGCGGGTGCATGCCGGACATGAGCAGGCCGATTCGGCGGTGGCCCAGGTCGAGCAGGTGCCGGGCGGCGGCCCGGGCGCCGTGCCGGTCCGCCACGTTGATCGTCGTAACGGTCTCCAGTGGTTCCTGGTCGACGTACACCAGCGGCAGCCGGCGGCGGGTCAGGTAGTCGACCGCTGCCGAGGTGGGGTCGCAGGAGTAGATGAGCGCGCCGTCGATGGCGACGTCCCGGGCGGGAATGATGTCCCCGGAGTCCGCGGAGGTCAACAGCGTGAGGGCCAGCCCGGTCGGGGCCAGCCGTTCGGCGATGGCTCCGAAGAAGCTGGTGGCCACGAGGTCGGTGAACGCGAATCGCAGCGAGGACGTGAGCACGATGCCGACTGCGCCGGTGGTGCCGCGGGCGAGCGCACGGGCCGCCGGATCGGGGCCCACATAACCCAGATCGCGTGCGGCGGCCAGGATCTCCCGCCGCAGGCCGGTGGAGAGCTGGTCGGGCTTGGAGAACGCGTTGGAGACGGTCATCCGGCTGACGCCCACGCGGTCGGCGATGGTCTGGAGTGTCACCCGCCGCCCCACGTCGCCACCCCCCGGAGGAGTCCACCGGCCGGCTGGCACCGGCGATCCAAGGCTACCAGCGGCGGGAGTGGGCGGCGGAGAGCAGATCAGCGGCCTTGCGCAGCGCTCGGGCCACGCGGTGACGGCTCGGCCGCGGATGCGGCCGGCACGGCGCGCCGGGACGGGCGCTGGCCTGCTCGTGAGCCACCAGGCGGACCGAAAGGACCAGAGCGACGGGGAATTCCACGACATCCTCCAGGTGACCGCGTCGGCACTTCTCTATACCGGTACAGTAGGGCACACTGTACCGGTATAGGAACCCCCGTGACGGAGAAGAGCCGGCGCTTCGACCCCGCCCGCCGCCTTCGGGCCGGAACCCCCGCGAGTCCGCTGGACAGAAGGAGCCGCCATGAGTGACGCCCCCGCCCTCGGCACCGACCAGATCGCCCGGCTCCGCCTTGCGACCACCATGTTCTTCGGCATCGGCGGATTCCTGTTCGCGGGCTGGACAGTCCGGATTCCCGCCATCAAGGAACAGGTGCACGCGTCGGCCGGTGAACTGGGGCTTGCGCTGCTCGGCATCTCCGGCGCCGCGGTCCTCACCATGATGGTGACCGGGCGGTTGTGCCGGCGGTGGGGCAGCCGGCAGGTGACGATCGCCGCCGCCGCGTTGCTCTGCCTGGCCGTGGTGCCGCCCACCCTGACCCGGTCGCCGCTCGCCCTCGGCCTCACCCTGGTTCTCTTCGGAATCGGCTACGGCGCCATCGACGTCGCGGTCAACAGCGTCGCGGTCGACCTCATAGCCGTGGTGAAGCGGCCGATCATGTCCGGCCTGCATGCGGCGAACAGCATCGGCAGCCTGACCGGCGCCGGTCTGGGAGCGGTACTGGCGCTGTGGCTCAACCCGCTCACCCACATGCTGGTGGCCCTGCCGCTCGGCCTCGCGGCGACGTTCTGGTCGGCAGGGCTGCTGATGTCGGCGTCGTTGCCCACGGCCCGGCAGCCGGAGGTGTCGGCCGTCGCCGGCAACGGCCGCGGGCGTGACCTCAGGTTCGTCGTGGTGATCGCCTCCGCGGCGGCACTCTGTGCGGCGTACAGCCAGGGCGCCCTGGACAACTGGGTTCCCCTGCACATCGAGACCGACCTCGACGGAAACTCAGCGGTCGCGGCCGCCGGATACGCCACAGTGGCCGGAACCCTCACCATCGGACGGATGGCCGGAGTACGTCTGATCGAGCGCTTCGGTCACTCCCTGGTCGTCGTCGGCGGCGGAGTCGCGGCGGCCGTCGGCGCACTGGTGATGGCGTTGTCCCCGGTGCTGTGGCTGGTCTTCGCCGGCCTGGTCGTCACCGGACTGGGGCTGTCCAACATCTTTCCGTCGGCCCTGGCGCTGGCCGGGGCGAAGGGAGGCCCGGACGGCATCGCCCTGGCGTCCACCCTCGGCTACGCCGGCATTCTGATGGCGCCCCCGACGATCGGCTTCCTGGCCGACGGCTTCGGGCTGCCGCGCGCGCTCACCCTCATCGCGGCCACTCTGCTGACGGCGGGGGCGCTGAGCTTCGTGGTCCGCCACCACATCGACGGCGCGGGTCGGGCCGACGACGCCAGGCGGGACGACGGCACCGGGCGGACCGACGACCGGCCCGTCGCCGGTCCGGCGGTGCGCTGACCAGGGCCGCCGGGCCCGGTTTCACCGACGACAGCGGCAACGTCCCACGTTCACGTACCGGCGCCGAGCTGCCACATCCGAAGGTTCCTGATCCGCGAGGCCCGGCCCGTGGTGCCCGGCGATCGCGTCCGGGGAAGGCGCACCGTGAAGCGGGCTCCCCGGCCCGTCCGGCCCTCCGCCTCGATCGTGCCGTGGTGACTCGTCACGACCTCCTGGAGCAGGGCCAGTCCCAGGCCGAAGCGGCGCTCTCCGGCGCCCGCGCCCCGGTGGAACCGGTCGAAGATCCGCCGGGCGTCCGCCTGGTCGAAACCCCTCCCGGTGTCGGCGATCACGATCTCGGCGACGTTGTCGACGGCCCGGAGCGTCACGTCGATCCGGCCACCCGCGGGCGTGTGGGCCAGTGCGTTCGCGAGCAGTTCGCCGACGACCCGGCGCAGGGCCGACTCGACACCCGGCACCGGCAGCGGTGCGGCGGGGGTGTCCAGGGTGAGGGTGACCTGGCGCTCGGCGGCACGTTCGGCCTCGGCGGCGAGCGTCGCGCCGATCAGCGAGGTGAGGTCGACCGGCGGGTCCGGTTCCCGGTCGGCGGGAGCGGCGGCGAGACGGGCCGAGAGCAGCAGGTCGTCGACGATCTCGCCGAGCCGGCGGGTGGTGCCGATCAGCCGTTCCAGGTCCTCCAGGTTCGTGGCGGCGCCGTCGTGGCGCGCCCGCCGCGCGATCAGCTGGGCCCGGGTGTGCACCTGGGCGATCGGGGTCCGCAGTTCGTGGCTGGCGTCCGCGACGAACCGGCGCTGCCGGGTCAGGGCCTCCGCGAGTGGTGCGACGGCTCGACGGCCGACGACCATGCCGGTCAGCACGGCGGCGAGCAGCCCGACCACCGCCGCGAGGCTGAACGCGAGCAGGAGGTGCCGGCGGTCGGACAGCTGGAAACGGGCGTCGAACACCGCCTGGACCACACCGTCGCCGCGGGGCTCGGTGCGGACGTGGTAGGTCGTGCCGTCACGCGTGACAGTGGTGATCTCGGTGGCCCCGGTGGCCGCCACCGTGGCCAGCGCGTCGTGCAACGGGAAGCCCGGTGGTGGCGGGTTCGCGCCGGTGTGCACCGTGGTGCCCTCGTACTCGAAGATCCAGCTGCAGGCGGGCGGGCCGGCGATGGTGCCGTGTGCGGTGCCCCATGCCAGCTCACGCTGGATCTGCGCGTTCTGGCCGCGGACCAGGACCGTGTAGGAGATGCCGCCCGCCAGCAACAGCAGGGCGCCGATGGTGAGGCCGACGAACAGGCCGATCCGGAGTCGGGTCCGCCGCACGATCGTCTGCTCGGCCGCCTCCATCAGAGCGTGCCGAGGCGGTAGCCGAGGCCGTGCACGGTGCGTACCGCCGCGCGGCCGAGTTTGCGCCGCAGGTAGTAGACGTAGGTGTCGACTATCGACGCCGCCGCGGCCTCCTCGAAGACCTTGCGGCGCAGCACCGCGCGGGGATGCACCGTGTTCGGCCGGGCCGCCAGCACACGCAGCAGCTCGAACTCACGGGTGGACAGGGCCACCCGGGTGCCGTCGGGCAGCACAGCTTCGCGTGGCCCGAGGTCGAGCACCCCGGCACCGATGCGCAGCACGTCGGTCGGCTCGGGCGTACGCCGGCACAGCGCCCGCACCCGCGCGCTCAGTTCGTCGAGGTCGAAGGGCTTGACCAGGTAGTCGTCGGCGCCCGCGTCCAGCCCGGCGATCCGGTCGTCGACGGTGCCGAGCGCGGTGAGCATCAGGGTCCGGGACGGGACCGCCCGGGCGCGCAGCCGGGCGACCAGGTCGAGGCCGTCGAGCGCCGGCAGCATCCGGTCGATGACCATCACGTCGTACGAGCGGGTCAGCCCGAGATGCAGCCCGCGCTGGCCGTCGAAGGCCCGGTCGACCAGGTAGCCTTCGTGACCCAGCGTCTCGGTGAGCATCTCGGTCAGATCCGCGTCGTCCTCGACCAGCAGCAGCCGGTTCGATCTTCCGCCCCGCATGTGTTAACGATCTCATAGATGCTAGTCGATGCAACCATCGGTATTTGCATCTTCAACTATCTGAAACCGCCAGCGCGGGCGTGCGGACGTCGTCGGGCCGTTGCGCCTCCCGGCGCTCGATCCAGCTCAGCGCCGGCGTCGTCATCAGCGTGGTGACCAGCGCGACCAGCACCAGCACGGTGAACAGGGACGGGTTGACGATGCCCGCCTCCAACCCGACGTTCAGCGCGATGAGCTGCATCAGGCCGCGGGCGTTCATCAGCGCGCCGACCCGCAGCGCCACACCGGACGGCTCACCTCGGAGCCTCGCCGCCGCCCAGCAGGCACCGAACTTGCCGGCGATCGCCACCGCCACGCAGGCCAGCGCGAACAGCAGCACCGGCAGCGAACCGAGCAGCCCGAACTCCGTGCGCAGCCCCGAGTAGGTGAAGAACAACGGCAGGAAGAGCGTCGCGGCGACCGGGGTGAGCGTGTCCACGACCCGGTCGGTGTTGTCGGTGCGGGGCATCACCACGCCGACCGCGAACGCGCCGAAGACCGCGTACAGCCCGATCTCGTCGGTGTACCAGGCGACCAGGAACAGCAGGGCGACGGTGCCGAGCAGCCGGGCGCGGTCGCCCAGGGCGCGGTGGGTCATCAACGTGGAGGTGACCGCGCGGCCGCCGAGCCAGAGCAGCAGTCCGAACAGGACCGCTCCACCGGCGGTGACGATCGCGGGGCCGGCCTCGCCGGAGGCGAACGCCAGGACGGCCGCCAGCATGATCCAGGCGGCCATGTCGTCGATCGCGCCGCTGGCCAGGGAGAGCGTGCCGTGCCGGGTACCGGCGTGCCCGTGCTCGGTGATGATCCGGGCCAGCATCGGGAACGCGGTGATGGCCAGCGCGACGCCGACGAACGCGGCCGAGACCCCGAGTGACGTCCCGTCGGCCCGGATCGGCACGGCGCCCGCCGTCACCAGCACCAGCAGCACCCCCAGCACGAGCGGCGCGGTGACCCCGGCCAGTGAGATCACGCCGGCGGTGCCGGCCAGCCCGGTGACCCGGTGGGCGCTGAACGCGTACCCGGCCTGGAACATGAACAGCACCAGGCCCACCTGACCCACCACGTAGAGGACCGGCAGCAGCGGGGCCGGGAACAGGGCGTTCTGCACGTCCGGCAGGAGGAGCCCGAGCAGCGACGGGCCGAGCAGCACGCCGGCGAGCATCTCGCTGACCACGGCGGGCTGGCCCGCCTTGCCGAGCAGCCAGGCGACCCCCTTGCAGAAGATCAGGATCACCGTGACCGCGATGAAGAACCGCGGCGCCAGCTCCGTTGGTGTCATCGGACCGCCCTCTCGAAGTAGTCGGTGCACAACCGCTGCCGGCGGGCGTCGAGCACCATCCAGGTGCCGAACACCAGTTGCCGGACGCTGCGGCCCACGTCGGCCCACCGGTCCCGCGACCGCATCGCGGCCAGCCGCAGCCGCCCCGGACCGGTGCACCCGGCCGGAGTCAGATACGCCGGACCGCGGCTGGGCAGCGAGCGGGTGTGCGAGGCCGAAGAGGTCAGGACGTACCGGCGCAGCACCTCGCGGGTCGCGGCGCGCAGCATCACCGGCGCGACGCCGCGGGCCGGGCAGGCCCGGTTCGCGGTGACCCCGTACGGGATGAAGTGCGCGTCGCCGCGCCTGAGCGTCAGCCACCGGTCCGGGTCGAACCGGTCGTCCCCGGCGGCTCCGCCGCGGTGGAACGCCAGATAGTTGAAGAGCAGTACGGTCCCGGCGGGCAGGGACACGCCGGTGGGCAGCGTGATCGGCGCCGACGTGATCCGGTGCGCCACGCCGAAGAGCGGATGCACCCGCAGCGTCTCGTCGATCACCCGGTCCAGCGCCTCGTCGTCGTCGAGTCCTCGCTGGAGATCGGGATGTGTGGCGAGGGCGAGCAGCACGTGCGCCATCGCCTCGGACATCTGCACCACGGCGGTGTTGAAGAAGGCGCCCTGGAGATACCAGGCCGTCTCCTGCGCGGTGAACGGCGGCGGCAGCGTCACCGGGCAGGTACCCGCCTCGATCCGGTCGCGCAGATAGGCGGTCAGCCGGTCGCGCCGCCGCATGTGCCGCAGGCCGGTGCACTTGAGCCCGTTGACCACGTCGTCGGCGTTGGCGACGATCAACGCCCGCGCGTCAGGGGGACACACCTCACCGAAGACGAGTTCGTAGTAGACGTCGGCCCAGACCGGCATCATCAGGTCGCGCAGCCGTACGTGGCTGGTCCGGCCGGCCGGCAACCGGTCGAGCACCCGCCGGGTGGCGGCGGTCGCGAGGTCGTCGCAGCCCTGGCGGCGTACCGCGAGCACCCGCCGGGTCGTGGCGGCCACGGTCCGGTAGCGCTCCCCCGGCTCCAGATGTTCCTGGTGCATGTGCGGCCCGGGCGCCAGCCAGTACCAGAACAGGTCCGACAACCCGGCTCCCCGGCTGCGCCCGTCCGCCGCCGGATCGGCGTACACCCGCTCGAAGTGCTCCATGCCGACGGTGGGGCCCGGCACCGGTACGCCCTCGACGCCGTTGACCTTGACGAACACCCACTCCCGCAGCCGGACCACGGTCCGGGGCAGCCAGTACGGGACGGTCCACGCGATCCCCGCCAGGACCGGCAGTGCGATCAGGACGTTCATCCGCATGCCACCGTGGCGACCAGGTCACCGCGCAGGTCGGCCGGACCGGTGACGCCGGCCAGCGCCAGCGCCCGGTCGAGGTCGGCGTGCAGCAGGCCGAGCACGTGGCGCACCCCGGCGGCGCCGCCCACCGCGAGCCCCCACAGCACCGGGCGGCCGACCAGCACCGCGCTCGCGCCGAGCGCCAGCGCCACCAGGACGTCGGTTCCCCGGCGAACGCCGCCGTCGAGCAGCACCGGCAGCCGCCCGCCGACCGCCTCGACGACGGCCGGCAACGCGTCCAGGGTGGCGAGCGCCCCGTCGAGCTGCCGGCCGCCGTGGTTGGAGACCAGCAGACCGTCGAGACCGTACGAGACGGCCAGCGCCGCGTCAGCGGGATGCAGCACCCCCTTCAGCAGGATCGGCAGCGTGGTGACCTCGCGCAGCCAGGCGATCCGGGCCCAGTCCAGCCCGGCGTCCATCCCGATGTCGCGCACCCGGCCGCTCGCGTCGCGCATGTTCTCGCAGGCCATCCCCGGCGGCAGGTCGGCGAAGCCGTGCCGCAGATCGCGTTCCCGCCGGCCGAACACGGGTGAGTCGACGGTGACGACCAGGGCGGTGCAGCCGGCCGCCTCCGCCCGCCGCACCACCGACGCGGTGAAGTCGAGATCCGCCTGCGGGTAGAGCTGGAACCACAGCGGCCCGCCGGCGGCGGCGATCTGCTCGACCGGCCGGGTGGCCGCCATGCTGACCACCATGATCGTGCCCGCCTCGGCGGCGGCGCGCGCGGTGGCGACCTCGCCCTCGGGGTGGGCCAGCCGGTGGAACGCGGTCGGCGCGATCAGCACCGGCATCGAGATCCGCGTGCCGAGCAGCGAGGTCCCCAGGTCGCGCCGGCCCGCGCCGCGCAGGACGCGGGGCACCAGGTAGCGCCGGGCGAACGCCGCCTCGTTGGCGCGGACCGTGCGTTCCTCGCCGGCCCCACCGGTGAAGAAGTCCCAGTGCACCGGGTCCAGGCGGCCCCGCGCGTCGGCGGCCAGCTCGGCCAGGTTCAGCGCCGGGCCGTCCAGCGCGGTGCCGTCCAGCGGACGCATCTCAGCCCTCGACGCCGCTCAGGCAGCGGTCGACGAACGCGACCAGCGGCGCGACGTGGGTCTCCGGCCGATCCCACCGGTTCTCCAGGTTCTCCGCGAGGTGGTGCGTGGCGACGACCCGGCCCGCCCGGTGGTGGCGGACGACCGGATGCAGGTAGGCGGCGTCGTGGGCCTGGCCGGGGACGTCCTGGGCGACCCGGCTGACTGTGACGTCGAACGGATCCACCTGGTCGTGCTCGGGCCCGTACTCGAGCGTCACGACGAAGGCGTCGGTGTAGTCGTGGTCAGCGGTACGCAGGCCGGTGCCGGTGAAGTACTCGACCGGCACCTCGTCGTGGTAACGCGCGTCGGATCCGGCCACCGTGACCACGTCGCCGAGGAAGCCGAACTGCTGCCACAGGGCGGAGGTGCGGTTGACCCGCGCGACGACGGCGTCGGCGATCGACTCGCCGGTGGCGTCCAGCTTCTCCGCCGGCCACGGCGTGTCCCCGTACCGTCGCTCCAGGATCCGGTGCAGCGCCCGGACGGCGTACCGGAAACCGTGGATGAACCCGCTCGTCGAGCGTTTGAAGTCCCGTTCCTGGCTGATCGTGCCGGCGAAGTAGAGGCCGGGCACGTTCACCGACTCCCACTCGGGGGTTTGCGCCGGGAAGCGGTCCCGGATCGCGAGTTCCGGACGGCAGGTGTCGTCGAAGACGGACGCGTCGAAGGCGAACCCGGTGCAGGCGAGCACCCGGTCGTACCACAGCTCCTTGACCACCTCGTCGGCGCGGGAGAACGAGAACGTCACCTTGTAACCGGCACCGTCGCGCTCGATCCGCCTGACGTCGCCGTCGAGGATCGCGTTCGCCGACTTGAGCTGGTACGTGTCCAGGAAGTTGTTGTTCACCGCGCGCAGGTGCCCCACGTAGTGCGTGCGCCAGGCCATCCGCACCGAACTCGGCCCGGCGAGGTGGATCAGCGTGGTGGTCTCCATGAGGTTGTCCGCGGTCTCGAACGCGGAGTTCCCCTTGCCGATGATCAGCACCTTCTGGTCCAGGTAGTCGCGCGGGTCGACGGACATCTCCGCGTACTGTTCGGCGAGTTCCAGCCCGGGGATCTCCGGCCGGTACGGCTGGGAGACGCCGGTGGCGACGACCAGCCGGCGCGCCCGGAAGACCTCCTCCCCCGCCCGGACCTCGAACACCCCGTCGACCTTGCCGATCGACGTCACCCGGCAGCCGTACCGGACCCGCACCCCCGTCTTCGCGGCGAAGTCCGCCAGGTAGCGGAGCATCACGTCGGCGTCGGGGAAGTACCGTTCCGTGTAGCCGGTGAACCGCAGTGCCGGGTCGTCGCTGAGCAGTGAGTTCCAGTCCAGCCGCAGGTTCAGCTCCGGGTCGTCCGAGCCGGTGTGCGGCTTGTTGATGGAGATCAGTTGCCGGTGGCGGGGAAAGGTGGCGAAGAACGCCCCCGGGATGTCCGCCTGTTCCAGGACCAGGTAGTCGCGCTTGCCGTCGGCCTCCAGCAGAGCCGCGAGTTGCAGGCCCGCCGGCCCGGCCCCGACGATCAGGTAGTCAAGCGTCATGTGCGCCCACTCTCAGGAGAAAGAAACGGAGAAATCCGCGATCACGTCGGCCGCGCGCCGCACGTCACCGTCCAGCGGCCGGTCCGGGTCGACCGGCGGTACGACGGCGGCCACCGCCGCGAGCGCCCCGGCGCAGCCGGACGCGGTCGGCTCACGCGCCCCGACGTACGCGGCCTGGCGCAGCCCCAGCGCGAGCGACCCGACGACGAGGTGCAGCAGCCGGGCCTGGTCCAGTGCCCGCAGCGCGGCCTGGGTGCCGAGCGGGACGACGTCCTGGTTGTGCAGGTTGGTCGGCACGCTCTGCATGCTCGCGGGCATGGTGTCCCGGCGGATCTCGGTGATCAACGCGGTCGACGCCAGCTGCACCCCCTGGAGCCCGTGCTGCCGGCCCGGCCCGGCGGCCAGCATCGGCGGCAGGCCGCCGTTGCGGTCCGGGTCGACGAGCAGGTCCAGTTGCCGTTCGGCGAGGTTGCCGACCTGCGCCGTGACCATCGACAGCACGTCGGCGGCGAACGCGGCCGGCTGCCCGAAGAAGTTGCCGCCGTGCACCACGAGGTCGTCGTCGGGAAAGAACAGCGGGTTGTCGGTGACGCTCGCGAGGTCGGCCGCGACGACGGCGTCGACGTAGCGCAGGGCGTCCTCGGCGGCGCCGAGCAGTTGCGGCGTGCACCGGATGCTGTACGGCTCCTGCAACGGACGTCGGCCGGACGCGACGAGTCCGTCGCTGACCCGGCGCATCCGCGCGCCCACGTCGACCGTGCCCGGATGGCCGTACGCGCGCAGCAGCCGGGCGTCGAGGAACTGCGTGTCGCTGCCGAGCAGATCGGCGAGCAGGCAGGTGAGCACCTGGACCGCCCGGTGCGCGGCGCGGACCGTGTCCAGCGCCAGCGCCGTCGCCGCCGTGGTCAGGGATGTGCCGTTGACCAGGGCGAGGGCGTCCCGGCCGTCCAGCGGCAGCGGTTCGAGCCCGGCCCGCTTCAGCGCCTCGGCCGCGGGCATCCGCACCCCGTCCAGGTAGGCGTGGCCGCGGCCCCGCAACGCCTGGGCGGCCGCGCCGAGCGGGATCAGGTCACCGCTGGCGCCGACCGAGCCCAGCCGGGGCATCGCGGGGACGAACGTGGTCGCGAGCATCGCCGCGAGGGCGTCGATCACGTGCGGGGACACACCCGACGCGCCGCGGGCCAGCGACGCGGCCCGCAGCAGCAGCGTCGCGCGGACCACCTCCGGATCGAGGTCCGGGCCCTGACCGGCGCCGAGGTGGGCGAGCGTGTTGTCGGCCTGGTCGCGCAGGTCGGCGCGGCCCGCGTACCCGACGAGGGCGCCGAAGCCGGTGGTGGCGCCGTACACCGCGCGGTCGTCGCCGAGCACGGTGGACAGGAACGTACGGGCGGCCGTGACCCGGTCGCGGACCTGCGGTCCGACCACGACTTTGATCGGGTCACGGGCGGCGCGGAGATCGGCGATCCGCAGTGGGACATCGAAGTCCACCTCTGTCGTCATGCGATCGCACCCTAGAGACGAATTCTCAGAACGCTCTGAGATCGGGTCGCTACGTTGCGGCGCATGACGCTCGACTATCTGATCATCGGAGCCGGACCGGCCGGGTTGCAGCTCGCTCACCTGCTCGAGCGCGACGGCCGCGACCACCTGGTCCTGGAAGCCGGCCCGGCGCCGGGCACGTTCTTCACCACCTACCCCCGGCACCGGCAACTCATCTCGATCAACAAGGTGTGGACCGGTTCCGACGACCCGGAGTTCAATCTGCGCGCGGACTGGAACTCACTGCTCACCGACGATTCGGCGCTGCTGTTCAAGAACTACAGCCGGCGCTACTTCCCGGACGCCGCGGACCTGGTGCGCTACCTCGCGGACGTCGCCCGCGGCCTGCGGGTCAGGTACGACACCCGGGTGTCCCGGGTCGCGCGCGACGGCGACCTGTTCACCGTCCACGCCGGCGACGACACCCTCACCGCCCGCCGTGTGGTCGTCGCCACCGGCGTCTCCCAGCTGTACGTGCCGCCGATCGCGGGCGCCGAACTCGCCGAACGGTACGACACGGTCAGCGTCGACCCGGACGACTTCACCGACCAGCGCGTCCTCATCATCGGCAAGGGCAACTCCGCCTTCGAGACCGCCGACGCGCTCGTCGAGACCGCCGCTGTCATCCACGTCGCCGGCCCGCACTCGGTCAAGCTGGCGTGGCAGTCGCACTACGTCGGGCACCTGCGTGCGGTGAACAACAACTTCCTCGACACGTACCAGCTCAAGTCGCAGAACGCGGTCCTCGACGGCACCGTGGAGCGGATCGCCCGGCGCGACGACGGCGGCTACCGGATCGACTTCCGGTACGCCCGCACGGTCGAGGCGATCCGGCAGATCGACTACGACCGGGTGATCCTCTGCACCGGATTCCGGTTCGACGCGAGCATCTTCGACCCGTCCGCCCGGCCCCGGCTCGTCATCAACGACCGCTTCCCCGAGCAGACCTCGGCGTACGAGTCGGTGAGCGTCCCCGGCCTGTACTTCGCCGGCACCCTCACCCAGCAGCGCGACTTCAAGCGCTCGACGAACGGGTTCATCCACGGCTTCCGGTACGGCGTGCGGGCCCTGCACCGGATCCTCGACGCCCGCCACCACGACACGCCCTGGCCGGCCACGCCACTGGAGGTCACCCCGGAGACGATCACCGACGCGATCATCGCGCGGATCAACCGCACCTCGGCGTTGTGGCAGCAGTTCGCCGTCCTCGGTGACGTCGTCGTCATCTCCGGCGACACCGCGCGGTACCACGAGGAGGTGCCGGTCGCGTACCTGCACGACGGCGGCCTGGGCCCGGAACCGTTCGCGTTCGTGGTCACGCTGGAGTACGGGCCGGACCACGACCAGGTCGACCCGTTCGACATCACGGTGCCGCGGATCGCCGAGAACGACGCCGCGCACGCGCACGACGCCAGCTACCTGCACCCGGTCGTCCGGGTCCACCGCGGCGGCCGGGTCGTCGCCGTGCACCACCTCGCGGAGAACCTGGAGAACCACTGGAACCTGCCGGACGTCCACCACCAGCCGCTCGTGCTCTTCGTCAAGGGCGTGCTCTCCGATGCCGGCTGAGGTCTGGCCGCAGCCCGTACTGGACCTGCTCGCCGCCGGCGACGACCGGCCCGTCTTCGAGGACGGCGACCGGACCGTCACCACGGCCCAGACGTACCGGATGGTCCGCCGCATCGCGGCCGGCCTCCGGGCCGCCGGCGCGGGGCCCGGCGTCGGGGTGGCCCTGCGGCTCGGCGTCACCGCGGAGGCGTTCGCGACGATCATCGCGGCGTTCGCGGTCGGCGCCCGGGTCTCCGGGATCCGCCCCGACCTGACCCCGGCCCACCGCGCCTGGCAGCTCGGCGGCAACACGCTGCTGGTCGACGACGCCCGGGTCGCCGAACTGGCACGCACCCCCGACGACGGAAGGCCGCTGGTCGCGGCCGGACGCCCGGAGGACGTCGCCCGGATCATCTGGACCAGCGGCAGCACCGGCAGTCCGAAGGGCTGCGCGCAGACGTACGCGGCGATGAGCGCGGCCTGGGCGCCGTACCCGGATCTCTGGCCGCCGGCGGTCGCGGACCTCGCCACCCGGCTCCAGCGTTACCTCGTCTTCGGTTCGCTGAGCAGCCAGGTGATGCTGGAATACGGCATCCTCACCCTGGCCGCCGGCGGCACCCTGGTCGCGGCCCGGCCCCCGGGTCTCCCGGGCATGATCGCCCGGCACCGGGCGACCGCGAGCGTGATCACCGTGGGCAAGCTGAACCAGCTCGTGCGGGACCAGCGCACCGATCCGGCCGACCTGAGCAGCCTGCGGGCCCTGCTGGTCTCCGGATCCCCGCTCCCACCGGGCCGGCTCGCCGAGGCGCTCGACGTGCTCGGCCCCGTCGTCTTCCACGGCTACGGCCAGACCGAGACCGGCATGATCACGATGGTGACGCCGGGCGAGATGCTGGCGTACCCGGCCGCGCTCGCCTCGGTCGGCCGCCCTCCCCCGGTGACCACGCTGTCCATCCGGGACGCCGACGGCCGTCCCGCCACCGAGGGAGAACTGTTCGTCCGGACGCCGGCGCAGGCCGCCGCCTACTGGAACGATCCGGTCGAGACCGCCGAGGTGTTCGTGGACGGCTGGGTCCGCACCCGCGACCTGGCCCGGCTGGACGGCGACGGCTACCTGCACCTGCTCGGCCGGATCCGGGACGTCGTCATCGTGCAGGCCAACCTGGTGTACGCCGGCCCGATCGAGCGGGTCCTCGCCGCCGACCCGACAGTCGCCGAGGCGTACGTCGTCGGCCGTCCCGACGACGTGACCGGGGAGGCGGTGCACGCGTACGTGGTGCCGGCCGCCGGTTGCGTGCCGGACGCCGAACGGCTGCGCGCGATGGTGGCGGAGGCGCTGGGCGAGGCGTCGGTCCCGCGGACGATCCAGCCGATCGACCGGGTCCCGGTGGCGCCAAGCGGGAAGCCGGACAAGCGCGCCCTGGAGCGCACGCCGGTCAGGTGAACCACCGATGGCCCAGCATCCGTGCACGGCCGTACTCGACGAGGCAGCGCAGCGTACCGTCCGCCTCCGGGATCGACGACGTGACGGGTTCCGGTCCGCATTCGGCCCGGCGACACCGGAACCGCGCCGCTCGGCCACGACGTTGATCACGCCGGCGCTCTACTACCAATAGTTAGTAGTTCCCCTAGGATGGCGACCGCATCAGGTCGGAGCGATGGGCGTCGGGTCCAGGTCTCCCCGACGAAGGGATCAGCGGTGCCAGTCCCGCGGCGTCATCGGTTGCCGGCGCGCGGCGTGGCCCGGTGGGTGCTGCTGGGGTGGCTGGCGCTGTGCCCCGCCGTGTTCGTGGTGCTCGGCTTCGCGTCGCCCGCCGCCGCGCACTTCAAGCTGCTCAAGGTCGTACCGGCGGACGGCGCGCGCGTGGACGGCGCGGTCGCGGAGATCCGGCTGACGTTCAGCGCCCCCGGCACGCCCACAGCGGCCGGCTTCAAGCTCTCCCGCGAGGGTGCTGCCGTTCCGGTGACCACTCACACCCCCGACGGGGGCCGTACGTGGCTGGTCCACCCCTCCGCGGCGTTGACCGACGGGAAGTTCACGCTGCGCTGGAGCGTGGCCGCCCCGGACGCCCATCCGCTGACCGGCGACGTCACGTTCACCGTGGTCCCGGCCGCCGCGCCGCCGGGCGCGACCGCCACGCCTCGGCCCACCGCCGGTGCGCAGGGGCACGCCGGTCACGGTGGACCGGGCGTTCCGTCGGCGTCTCCACCGCCCCACTCCGGCGCTCACGCGGTGGGTCACACCGCCGACGCCGACCAGGGTCCGGTGCGGCTGGTCGGCACGGCGGGGCGCTGGCTGTCCTACGGGGCGATCCTGCTCGGCGTGGGCGGTCTCGTCTTCGCGCTGACCACACTGGTGGGGACGCGCAGCGACATCCGGCTGGTCCAGGTCTGGGTGCGGGCCGCCGGGCTGACGGTGGCGGCCGGCGTGGTGCTCGAACTCGCGGCGCTGGCGGCGGTGTTCGGCGAGGACGGTCTCGCCTCGGCGGTCAGCGTGCAGGCGCTGACCGCGCTCGGCCGTACGCCGGTGGCCGCCGGGCTGGGTCTGCGGTTCGCCGGCGCGGCCGGGTTGCTCGTGGCCGGTTCCCTGGAGGCGGCGCTGATCCGGGGCCGGCACGCGGCCGGGCGGCACGCCGTGGCCACAGTCGCCGCGATCCCGACCGCCCCTCGCCCCCTGGTCGTGCCGCCCGCCGCTGACGCGAGCGGCGACGAGACGCAACGGATCCGCGCGCGAGCGGTCCGGCCGGTGCTCCTCGGCGTCACGGTGGCGCTGCTGGTCGGTTCGTTCCTGTTCGACGGGCACACCGTCACCGCCCGGCCACGGGCCATCGTCGTGGCGGCGGACGTCGCGCACACGGTCGCCGCGTCGGTGTGGGTCGGCGGGGTTCTGCTCCTGGCGGCGCTGCTGCTGGGGCGTGCGCGCCTCGGTGTGCCGACGGGCGCGGCCGAGATGGCGGTGCGGTTCTCCGTTCCGGCCATCGCGGCGGTGACGCTCACGGGCGTCGCCGGTGCCGCGTTGACGGTGGCGATCCTGGACCGGCCGGCTCACCTGGTGAGCACCGGTTGGGGACGGATGCTCCTGGTCAAGGTCGCGTTGGTGGCGGTCGTGGCCCTCGTCGGGCTCTACAACAGCAGGCGGGTGGTCCCCCGGCTGGACGATCCCGCCCCGGACGGCATGCGTCGCCTGCGCCGCACGGTGCTGGCGGAGGCGGTGCTGATGGTGGCCGTCCTGCTGACCACCGCGATCCTGGTGAACGCCGGCACGTAGGTCGCGCCCGCGCCGCCGGGGCGGTCCCGGGGTCTACAGGCAGAACAGGATGCCGGTGACCACGCCGGCGCCCAGAGGGGCGGCCAGGGCGGTCGAGGCGAGCACGGCGCGGGCGAGCAGGTTGCGGCGGTGCGGGCGGCGCCCCTGGAGGCGCTGGAGCCGGATGGCCACGTCGTCGCCGGCCATCGACAGTGCGGACGGCGGGTGCGGCGCGCCGGCGAAGGTCAGCAGCGCGTCGCGTACGGCGGTCGGGCCGCACTCGCGGACGGCGGCGGCGTCGGCGCGCAGTTCGACGAGCAGGCGCACGGCCGCAGGCGCCTGGCGGGTCAGGGGCAGCCACGGTACGGCGGCCGCGAGCCCTTCCACGGCGGCCACCAGGAGGTGGTGGCGTTCTCGCAGGTGTGCCCGCTCGTGGCTGAGCACCGCGGCGAGCTGGTCCGCCGGCAGGTCACCGGCGGCGCTGGCCAGGACCGTCAGCCCGCGGGATCCGCCGAGGCTGTAGGCCATCGGGGTCGGGTGGGGGATCCACAGCACCGCCGCCTCGCCGCGCTCCGACGGGCCGCCGGCCAGCGTGAGCAGGTCGGCGTGGGCGCGGTGAGCACGGTGGGCGCGCAGGGCCCGGCGGGCGCAGGTCGCCGTGAACCGGGCGAGCACGACCAGCAGGACCAGCGCTGCGGCCGCCCCGGCGATCTCGTCGACGGCGGGCGGCCGGCTGGGTTGCGCCCAGTGCCAGCAGATGCGGGCGAGGTCGTGCAGCGCCCACCGCCGGGTGCTGCCCGGGGCGAGGAGCATCACGGTGGCGAGGACGAAGGTGGCGGTCACCGCGACGATCAGGCCGAGCCAGCCGAGCAGCATCGCGACGGGGTCGGCGACGTGCCGGAAGCACAACCGCAGCACGGCGGGGCCGCAGCAGGCGACCAGCGCCGCGCCGGTGACGAGGGCGAGCGCGAGGCTCACGCCCCGGACTCCCGCTCGTCGAGGACCTGCCGCAGGATGTGCAGTTCGTGGTCGGAGGCGGACCGGGCGAAGTGCAGGAGCACCAGGTCGGGATGGGTGCTCGTCTCGACTACCCGGCGCAGTGTCCGCGCGATGATCTCCTCGCGGGTGCCGGCGGCACGGTAGCGGTAGGCCTTGCCGTCCTTCTCCCGTACGGCCCAGCCCTTGCGGTGCAGGTTGTCCAGCACGGTGAGGACTGTCGTGTACGCCAGGGCCCGGTCGGTGGTCACCGCGTCGAGGACGTCGCGTACGAGCACGGGCTCGGGGGCACGCCACAGGACGTCCATCACTGCCGACTCGAGTTTGCCCAGTTCCGCCACGTGCTCTCCCTTCGTGCCGGTCAGGGTACGTCAGGTGTCGTGGCGGTGCGGCCGGTCCCGACGCCGAGGCCGGGACCGGCCGCACCCGGCCGTCTACAGGCGGTCGAGGATCTTCCGCAGGGTCTGCACCTCGGTGGCCTGATCCGCCGCGATCCTGGCGGCGAGCGCCTTGGCCTCGGGGTTGCGGCCGTCGGCCTGCTCGGTCTTGGCCATGTCGATGGCGCCGTCGTGGTGGGCGATCATCATCTCGGCGAACATCTTGTCGAAGGCTGCGCCGTTCGCGGCCGCGAGATCCTTCATCTGCTGCTCGGACATCATGCCGGGCATCCCCGAGGTCATCCCCGGCATGTCGTGCCCGGGCGTGGCGCTCATCTCGGGCATGCTGTGGTCGCCGGGCAGGTCGGTGGGCTTGCCCCAGGCCGTGAGCCACCCCTTCATGGTGGTGATCTCCGGATCCTGCGCCGCCTTGATCCTGGCGGCCAGATCCTTCAGTTCGGTGTCGCTCGCGCGCGTCGGGGCCAGGTCGGCCATCGTGACCGCCTGCTGGTGGTGCGGGATCATCATCTGGGCGAACATCACGTCCGCGTCGTTGAAGGTGGCGCCGGCCGAGGGCGAGGCGCCCGCCGCTGAACTGCTGCCGGTGCCGTGCGTCATGCCGCCGGTGTCGTGGCCCCCCCCCGCGGCCACCGCGACCA